>CAZZYA010000009.1:0-32752 GCA_964658115.1 uncultured Rudaea sp.
ATCTCGCCGGCGCGTTCGCGCTGGCGAGCGTGACAGAGCCAATCGTCGGATCGAGCGGCGCGGTATCGGCACTCCTCGGTGCGTATTTCGCGCTTTTCCCCCACGCGCGACTGGGTCTCGTGCTGCCGCTCGGTCTGTTTCTCGAGTTCGTACGCATCCCCGCGGCCGTGCTGATCGGTTTCTGGGTTCTGCTGCAGCTTCTTTTTACCTTCGTCGGTCCGGCGTTCGGCGCGGTGGCGTGGTGGACGCACATCGCCGGTTTCGGGATCGGTGTACTGTTCGCGCTGGTCTCGCGGCCGGCGATCGCGCGGCGATTGCGGAACTGATTGCCGCGCCAACGACGCGTTCGTAGCGCAGCCGTTGCTGCCTAAGAAATCAGCCGGCTTTTTCGCCTTGCGCGACTTGTTTCTGCGGCGCACCGCGCGGATGTTGCAACGCCATGCCCTTGAGCACGTTCATGGCTTCGTTGAGCGCGTAGTCGTCGAGATCGTCGCGCGGATGTGCGATTGCTTTCGACGAATCTTTCTCGTGTTCGCCGATCAGATGATTCGGCAGATCGCGCTCGCCGTTGATGAGCGACGGTGCCGAATCTTTCACGGTGAGTTTCAGATCCTGCAATTCGATATCCGGGTCGATGCCCGACGCCTGGATCGACGTGCCGCTCGGCGTGAAGTAGCGCGCGGTCGTCAACTTCACGGCATGTGTATCGTCGAGCGGTAGCACGGTTTGCACGGAACCCTTGCCGAACGTGCGTCGCCCCATGATCAGTGCGCGATGATTGTCCTTCAACGCACCCGCGACGATTTCCGCCGCCGACGCCGTGCCGTTGTCGACGAGCACGACGGCCGGCGCGCCATCGAGAAGATCGCCCGGCGTCGCGCTGAAACTCAGATCGGATTGCTTGAGTCGGCCTTTTGTCGTGACGATGACGCCGGAGTCGAGAAAGTCGTCACTGATTTCTACCGCAGAGGTCAGCAATCCGCCGGGATTGCTGCGCAGATCGATCACCGCGCCGCGCACCGGCGAATTCTTCGCGAGCACTTTGGCGAGCTTGCTGCGCAGTTCGCTGCCGGTATCTTCCTGGAACTGCACGATGCGGATGTAGACATAGCCCGAATCGAGCGCGCGCACGCGAACGCTCGCCACGCGAATCGTCTCACGTGCGAGCACGATGTCTTCCGGCACCGACGCGCCTTCGTGCAGCAGGCTCAACGTCACTTTGCTGCCGTTCTTTCCGCGCAGCATCTCGACCGACTGACTTGCGTTCTCGCTCGTGATCGCTTTGCCGTCGATGCGTACGATGATGTCGCCCGGTTTGACGCCGGCGCGCGCAGCCGGCGTGTCGTCGATCGGCGCGACAACGCGCAGCGTGCCGTCGACCGTGAGAACTTCGAGGCCGAGACCGTCGTAGCTGCCGCTCGTGTCCTCGCTCAACTGATCCATCGCGCGCTGATCGAGATATTCACTGTGCGGATCGAGACCCGAGAGCAATCCGCGGATCGCATCCTGCATCAGTGTTTTGTCGTCGACCGGTTCGACGTACGCCTGCTTGACCAGATTGAACACCGCCGTGAATGTGCGGATGTCTTCGAGGCTCACCGACGATCGCGGCGGTGGCGCCGGCGATTTCGCATCGTCGGCGAAAAGTGCGGTCGGCGCGCAGAACAGGGCAGCGGAAAAGACGAGTCGGAGCATAGGATTCACCAGGGTTTCCACTGAATTATAGGCGCGGTCGCCGTGAATCAACGTGAAGATTTGAGCCAGATTCGAGGATCGATCGCTTTGCCCTGATAACGCAACTCGAAATATAAACCCGGTGTTTTCCGTCCGCCGCTGTCGCCGCTGGTGGCCACCGCGTCACCGGCATCGACCCAATCGCCGACATCCTTGAGCAACGCTTCGTTGTAGCCGTAGAGGCTGAGATAGCCATCTCCATGATCGACGATGAGCAGAAGTCCATAACCGCGCAGCCAGTCGGCATAGACGACGCGGCCGTGCGACACGGCGCGCACATCGCTGCCTTCCTTCGCGGCGATGAGCAAGCCTGCGCTGATCTGATCGCCGTTTTCGTGCGCGCCGAAGCCTGACAGCACGTCGCCGCGAACGGGCCAGTTCAATCGACCACGCAATTGCTCGAAGGGTTCCGCGCCGACGAGCTGTTTCGGAATGTCGGCGAAAATGTCGCGCAGTTTCGCGATGAGATCGAGCGTCGCTTTTTCATCCTTGCCGAGTGCGGCGAGGCGTGCGTGTTGATCCTTGAGCGCCGCGTCGAGTTCGTCGAGCACCTTCGCGCGCTGCGTGCGCTCGTCTTCGAATTGTCGAGATTGAGCGACTCGCTTGTCGCGCGTCAGCTGCAGTTCGGCGGTTTCCTTTTCAATCGCCGATTGCACGTTCACCAGCGCATCGAGATCTTTCAGAAGCCCATCGATTTCGCCCACGCGCGCCTGCTCGAAGTAATGATAGTAGGCGAGCATGCGGGTGATATCGTCGATGCGTTCTTGCTCGAGCAGCAACTTCAATTCTTCGCCGCGACCCATCGCGTAGGCCGAACGCACGAGCGCGGCGAGTGCTTCGCGCTGGTTTTTAAGCTTGACGTCGAGCGCGTCGCGATCGCGCTTTAGCTTGTCGAGTTGGGATTGCTGCGCAGCGAGCTGCAGATCGAGCGCACGCAACTCCTTCGACGCCACGGAAACTTTCAGTTCCTGCTCGCGCAGCGCGCTGACCGCGCCGCCGTGTTGTTCGCTCGTTTGACGTTCCGCGTCGGTGAGCTTTCGGATTTCCGCGCGAACCTGATCGAGCTTTTGTTTCGCTTGCGCTTCTTGGGCGGCATGTTGCGCGTCGGTTTGCGCAAAGGCAAAACACGCTGCACACCAAATCGGCGCGGATAAAAGCAAACGACGCATCGACGTAGTTTGCCGTATCGATCTGTTCATCGCTAACGCATCCTGAACTTTCTTGTCCTCATTTCGTCTCGTTCGCGTCCATCAAAGTCGTCCGAAAATCGGAACAATGCACGACACGGCTATCCGCCCAGATTGGACGATGTTTCGATGAAGTTGCGTTATCTGACATTTGCATTGGCGATTGCGATTTCTTCGTTCGCCGGCGCTGAAGAAAAAAGCGGATTCTATTTGGACGGGAGTGCGGGTCGCGCTTCTAACAGTCTTGGCGAATCAGACAGTGTGGTGTCGTTATTCGATGCCGGCTATCGGTGGTCCTGGATTTCGCTCGATCTCGGCTACGTCGCCATGTCCCGAGCGAACACGCCGGTCCGCGAGATCACCGACGGGACGTTCTCTCCGATATTTTTTCGATACGGATCGAAGGAAAACGGCGTGACATTCGACGTCGGCGGGCGCTGGCACGTCGGTGACAACTGGTACTTCGACAGCCGTGCAGGACTCTACTCATGGCGCAACGTGTTTTATCAGACGAACCTCGAACCGATCGCAAGTCATTCGAAGTCGAGGCAGAGCGCCGTGTCGTGGAATGCCGGTGTGGGCTTTGGCTATGACTTCACGGAACACGTCAGCCTTGGTTTGCGCTACGACGCGTATCACGGTGGCGACCAGACGACAAAACCAATTTCGTTGACTGCTGAAGTTCGCTTCTGACGCAATCAGTTTCCCTAGGCGCCGGAACTCCCAGACTCACGGTGCGAGCGTGAGTTTTTTCCGGCGCCTTTTTTTACTAAGCTCGCTACTCGCCGAGCGTCAACAATGAAGCATTGCCGCCCGCCGCCGTCGTGTTGATCGTCAACGTCCGCTCTGTCACGAAGCGCAGCAGATAATGCGGGCCACCGGCTTTCGGTCCGGTGCCGGACAAGTTTTCGCCGCCGAACGGCTGCACGCCGACCACCGCGCCGATCTGGTTGCGGTTGACGTAGCAATTGCCGACTTTCGCGCGCTGCGAAATATGCGCGATGGTCGAATCGATACGGCTGTGCACGCCAAGCGTGAGTCCGAAACCGGTCGCGTTGATGGCGTCGATGACTTTATCGAGTTCGTCGGCTTTCCAGCGAATGACATGCAGCACCGGACCAAACACTTCATGCGTGAGTTGCGAGAGCGAATTCAGTTCGTAGGCGCGCGGCGCGAAGAACGTGCCGGTGTCGAGTTGCTTGTCGACGTTCACTTCCTTGATGAGTTTGGCTTCCTTGTCCATGCGCGCGGCATGGTCGGCAAGGCCCTTGCGTGACGGTTCGTCGATGACCGGCCCTACGTCGGTCGATAGCAGCGCCGGATCGCCGACTTTCAGTTCGTCCATCGCGCCCGACAGCATCTTAATGACTTTGTCGGCGATGTCGTCCTGCACGAACAACACGCGCGCGGCAGAGCAGCGCTGGCCGGCGGAGTCGAACGCGGAGGCGATCGCGTCCTTGACGAGCTGCTCGGGCAGCGCGGAAGAGTCGGCGATCAGCGCATTCTGTCCACCGGTTTCGGCGATCAGGGCGGCGATCGGCGAATTGCGCGCGGCGAGCGTGCGGTTGATGGTCCAGGCGGTCTCGGTCGAGCCAGTCATGCATACGCCGGCGACGTCGGATTTCGTGAGCAGCGTGTTGCCGATCATCGAACCTTTGGCGGGCAGGAATTGCAGCACGCCTTCCGGCACGCCGGCCTCGTGCAGAAGTTTCACGGCGGCGTGGCCGATCAACACCGTTTGATCCGCCGGTTTCGCAATGACGGAATTACCGGTGACGAGCGCGGCGGCGACTTGTCCGGTAAAGATCGCGAGCGGGAAATTCCAGGGACTGATGCAGACGAATACGCCACGGCCGTGAAGCGAAAGCTGGTTCGATTCGCCGGTCGGTCCGGGCAGCGCCTCAGGCTGGCCCATCAGCTTGCGCGCCATCGCCGCGTAATAACGGCACATGTCGGCGGCTTCGCGTACTTCGGAAATCGCCGCGGGCAGTGTCTTGCCGGCTTCGCGCACGCACAGCGCGACGAATTCGGCGCGCCGCTGTTCGAGCAGATCGGCGGCGTGTTCGAGAATCTTCGCGCGCGAGGCAGCCGGGAGACGATCCCATTCCGGTTGCGCGCTGGTCGCGTTCTGCAGCGCCTTCGCGACGGTTGCCGCGTCGGCTTGTTGCTTGGTGCCGATCTTGATGCGGCGGTCAGACGGATTCGTTACGTCTTGCAATGCTTCCGCGGATATCGCGCCGGGCACGAGCGGCGTGGCGTTCCAGTTGGTCGATACGTTCGCGACCGCGTCGGCGAGCGCATGCAGTTCGTTGTCGTTGCCGAAATTCACGCCCATGGAATTTTTCCGAGATGGAGTTGATGCATTCTGCGAGGACGCAGAATTCGCGCCATCGCCGGCCTGTTCGTAGAGTGCGACCGGTTGCGGAATGCGCGGATGCGGTTTGGTCGGAAACGCGCGCACGATGTCGACCGGGTCGGCGACCAGATCCTTGATCGGCAGCGACTCGTCGACGATGCGATTGACGAACGACGTGTTCGCGCCGTTTTCGAGCAAGCGGCGCACGAGATACGGCAATAAATCCTCGTGGCTGCCAACCGGCGCATACACACGACACGGCACGTTGAGGTGGGTCGGTCCCATCACTTCGGCGTACAGATCGGTACCCATGCCGTGCAGGCGCTGGAATTCGAACGGACGTCCGCGCGCCATGTGATGAATCGCGGCGATGGTGTGCGCGTTGTGCGTGGCGAACGCGGGATAGAACGCGTCGCCGTAATCGAACAGGCTGCGTGCGCAGGCGAGATACGAAACGTCCGTGTTCGGTTTGCGCGTATAAACGGGATAGCCGACGAATCCGCCTTCCTGCGCGCGCTTCACTTCGGAATCCCAGTACGCGCCTTTGACCAATCGTACGCAGAAGCGCCGTCCGACTTTTTTCGACTGCTCGGCGAGCCAATCGATGACGAACGGCGCGCGCTTCTGATACGCCTGCACGGCGAGGCCGTAACCGTTCCAGCCGTCGAGCGATTTATCGGCGTGAACGGCGGCGATCACTTCCAGCGAAATTTCCAGACGATCGGCTTCCTCCGCATCGACGGTAAGACCGATGCCGTTCTTCTTCGCCAGCTGCGCGAGCTCGAGTAATTTCGGCGTGAGTTCCGCGTTCACGCGCGCGCGTTTGGCGACTTCGTAACGCGGATGCAGTGCCGACAGTTTGATGGAGATGCTCGGCGCGTCGAGCACGTCGGCGAATGGTCCGCGTTTGCCGAGTGCGCCGATGGCATCTTTGTAGGCGCGGTGATAGCGCTCCGCATCCGGTTGCGTCAGCGCGGCTTCGCCGAGCATGTCGTACGAATAGCGATAGATGCGGTTTTCTTTCTCGCTGGCGCGGTCGAGCGCTTCCTTGATGGTGCGGCCCATCACGAACTGATGGCCCATGATGCGCATCGCCTGGCGCACGGCCAGACGGATCACCGGTTCGCCGGCGCGGCCGACGAGGCGCTTCAATGCGCCCACGAAATTGCGTTGTGTTTCGTCGGCGAGCGTGACCAGCTTGCCGGTCAACATCAGGCCCCACGTGCCGGCGTTGACGAGCACCGAATCGCTTTTACCTAAGTGCGCATCCCAGTTCGCGTCGCCGAGTTTGTCGGAGATGAGTCTGTCGGCGGTCGATTTGTCGGGAATGCGCAGCAGCGCTTCGGCCACGCACATGAGCAACACGCCTTCCTCGCTGGAAAGGTCGTATTCGCGCATAAACGATTCGACGGCGGTCTGCTCGTGCTTTTTCGCGCGAACGCGTGCCACCAGTTCGGTCGCGCGCGCCAGTACGAGATCTCGCTCGGCTGGCGGCAACGCGGCTTGTGCGATCAGTTCGTTGACCGCTTCGGTTTCGTCGCGCGAGTACGCGGCGGTGAGGCGTGCCCGCGCCGCATCGGGCGCCGGCGGCAGTTCGGAGGCGAGGATCGCGTTCATTGTTTCAGAGTCGAGACGGTTGGCCGGGAATCAACCCGCGCGAAGGCCGCGTAGTTTAACAGGCGGGCACCGCGATTCGCGCCCACGCAACGCGCTTCAAACCTGATTCTGCTTGCCCCTGCCGACCGCGCTAACTATCATTGGCGGGCTTAGCTTCTCGGCCAACAAATGCACTCCCGATGATCCAATCGGCGCCAGGCAGAGCGGTGTCGGTGCTGGTTTTGCCGCATCGTTCGCTGTCGCGCGCGGGGTTGATCGGATTCCTGCTCGCGCAGGGTGTGGCCATCGCGGCATTTGCCGTGTTGGCGGCGGTGGCGGGCAATGTGTTCGCGCCGGGATTCGCCATCCTGGCGATGTGGTTCGTGGCGTTTTGTCTCATGCGCATCTGGCGGAAATCCGGCGCGGGACAGATCGTAACGATCACGCCGTCGCAACTGGAAATCGCGACGACGGCGGGAACGAAAACCGCGCGCTTTCATCCGTACTGGACGAAAGTGCGTTTGGAACAAGGTCGGCATCGAGGCTGGCCGGAACGGTTGCTGATCGGTTCGCATGGACGCGAAATCGAGATCGGCGCGTTTTTGAACGACGACGAGCGCCACGAACTGGCGCGTAAGATCACGGACCTGGTGCGCGACGCTCAGCGGCGCGACGGTCCACCGGATACAAGCGTGCAGGGTGACAGCGAATGAAGTTGGCCGGATTGCGTAGGATTGGACTCGGTGCCGTACTGGCGGTGGTCGCGAACGCGGCGCACGCGTTGGCCGAGCCGTGGCAGCTCAACATGACGCAGGGCGTGACGGAAACCTCGAAAGAGGTTTACGCCTTGCACATGTGGGTGCTGTGGGTCTGCATCGTCATCGGCGTCATCGTGTTCGGCGCGATGATCTGGTCGATGATCTTCCATCGCAAATCCCGCGGCGCGGTCGCTGCGCGCTGGAGTCACAACACCCGCATCGAAGCGATCTGGACCGTGATCCCGATCCTCATCCTCGTCTCGCTGGCATGGCCCGCGACGAACGTGCTGCTGAAGATGGCCTACACCGAGAAATCCGACATGACCATCAAGGTCACGGGTTATCAGTGGAAGTGGGGCTACGACTACATCAACGTCGGCGACAAGCCTTATCACGTGCATTTCATATCGCGCCTGGATTCGCAGAGCGACAAAACGCGCGAACTGAAATCCGGCATGGATCCGTGGGCGGTGAAGCAGGGCAACGAGCAGACGTATCTGCTCGATGTCGACAAGCCGCTCGTCATTCCGGCGGATACCAAGGTTCGATTCGTCGTCACCGGCGATGACGTGATCCACGCCTGGTGGGTACCGCAAATCGGCTGGAAGCAGGACGCGATTCCGGGAATCATCAACGACGCCTGGACCGAAGTTCACGAGCTGGGCACCTATCGCGGACAGTGCGCCGAATTGTGCGGTCAGGATCACGGCTTCATGCCGATCGTCGTCAAAGTCGTGTCGAAAGCCGATTTCCAGACGTGGATCGACCAGCAGGAAGCGGCCATGCATCCGGCGACGCCGACACCCGCTGCGCCGGCCGCTACGGCGCCGACACCCGCGGCTCCGACACAAAGCTGATCGCGCCCATCAAAGCATTCGAGTAGAGGTTTCATCATGGCAACGCATGCCGCCGCACACCACGACGCCCACGACGCGCACGATCATCACGATCACAAGCCGCACGGGTTCATCAATCGCTGGGTCTTTTCGACCAACCACAAAGACATCGGAACGCTATACCTGATTTTCTCGTTCGTCATGGCGTGCATCGGCGCGGTGTTCTCGGGCGTGATCCGCACTGAACTGATGAAGCCGGGTCTGCAGTTCGTCCAGCCGTACTTCTTCAATCAGATGACCACGCTGCATGCGCTGGTGATGATTTTCGGCGCGATCATGCCGGGCTTCGTGGGCTTGGCGAACTGGATGATTCCGCTGCAGGTCGGCGCGCCGGACATGGCGTTGCCGCGCATGAACAACTGGTCGTTCTGGATTTTGCCTTTCGCGTTCTTCCTGCTGCTGTCGACATTGTTCATGCCCGGCGGCGGACCTGCCGGCGGCTGGACGATGTATCCGCCGCTGGCGATCCAGGGCGGGAATTCGGTCGCGTTCATGGTGTTCGCGGTGCACTTGATGGGTATCAGTTCGATCATGGGCGCGATCAACATCATCGCGACCATCCTCAACATGCGCGCACCCGGCATGACGCTGCTCAAGATGCCGCTGTTCGTGTGGGCATGGCTGATCACGGCGTTTCTTTTGATCGCCGTGATGCCGGTGCTCGCCGGCGCCGTGACGATGCTGCTCACCGACAAATATTTCGGCACCAGCTTCTTCAACGCGGCCGGCGGCGGCGATCCGGTGATGTTCCAGCACATCTTCTGGTTCTTTGGACATCCCGAGGTCTACATCATGATTCTGCCGGCGTTCGGCATCGTGTCGGAAATCATCCCGACCTTCAGCCGCAAGCCGCTGTTCGGTTATCAGGCCATGGTGTACGCGATCGCGTCGATCGCATTCCTGTCGTTCATCGTGTGGGGTCACCACATGTTTACCGTGGGCATGCCGACCGGCGGCGAAATCTTCTTCATGTATTCGACCATGCTGATCGCAGTGCCGACGGGCGTGAAGGTGTTCAATTGGATTTCCACAATGTGGAAAGGATCGCTTTCATTCGAAGCGCCGATGCTGTGGGCGGTTTCGTTCGTGATCCTGTTCACCATTGGCGGATTCTCCGGCCTGATGCTCGCCATCACGCCCGCGGACTTCCAGTATCAGGACACATACTTCGTCGTCGCGCACTTCCACTACGTGCTTGTCACCGGCGCGCTGTTCTCCATCATCGCCGCCATTTATTACTGGTGGCCGAAGTGGACCGGCAAGATGTACAGCGACTTCTGGTCGAAAGTGCATTTCTGGTGGACGATGGTGTTCGTCAACGTGCTGTTTTTCCCGCAGCACTTTCTCGGACTGGCCGGCATGCCGCGCCGTATTCCGGATTACAACGTCGCCTTCTCCGACTGGAACATGATCAGCACCATCGGTGCGTACGGCATGTTCTTCACGCCGTTCATGATGTTCGGCATTCTGTGGTGGTCGCTCAAGAAAGGCGCACCGGCTGCGCAAGTGTCGTGGGAAGGTGCGCATGGCCTGGAGTGGACCGTGCCGTCGCCAGCGCCGTTCCACACCTTCGAAGTGCCGCCGGTGATTCATGACGAAGACCTGGCGCACGGAGACATAGCTTCTTGAGCGCATCGATGACGCATCCGAAGTTCGATCCCGCCGGGCGCCGCGCGGCAGTGCGTCGCACGGCCTTGATCCTGGCGGCTGTCGCGATCGCCATGTTCGTCGGTTTCATTTTGCACGTGACGATCCGCTGATGGAATTGTCGCGCGAACAAGCCGCCAGGCGCTTCCGCAAGCGCGCCGTGCTCGTCTGTGCGTGCATGTTCCTGTTCGGATTTGCGTGCGTGCCGATCTATCGCATCGCGTGCAATCACGGTTATCTCGGTCCGCGTGTTCAGAACGCGCCGGATCGCGCGGCGGACGCGAACGGCATGCACGTCGATGCGTCGCGCTGGGTTACGGTGCAATTCGTCGGCAGCGTCAACAGCAAACTCGCCTGGCAATTCGCGCCGGAAAATGTCAGCGTGAAAGTGCATCCGGGCCAGCTCACCGAAGCATGGTTCGATGCGACCAATCACGCCGACAACGCCATCGTCGGCAACGCCGTTCCGAGCATCGCGCCGAATCAGGCTTCGTTGTATTTCACCAAGACCGAATGCTTCTGTTTTACGGAACAGACATTGAAGCCCGGTGAATCGCGCCGCATGCCGGTGAAGTTCTTCGTCGATCCAAAGATGCCGGCCGACATCGACTCGCTCACGCTTTCGTATACTTTTTTCAATAACGAACTGGCGACCAAACGGATCGCGGAAGAAGCGTCGCGCGCTTCCACGAAACCTGCGTCGTAGAAATCCACTAGGAAAACGTCATGGCCGAAGTTCACGCTCCTAACCCCAACGTCTATTACGTCCCGCACGGCACGCGCTGGCCGATCATCGGTTCGTTCGGTCTGTTCTTCACCGTCGGCGGCGCCGCGCTGTGGATGAACGAGTTCGCGCCCGGCAAAATCCTGATGGCGATCGGCATCGCGATGATTCTGTCGATGATGTTCCTGTGGTTTCGCAATGTCATCGCCGAATCGCTCGCGGGCACCTACAACAAACAGGTCGACACGTCGTTCCGCATGGGAATGATGTGGTTCATCTTCTCCGAAGTGATGTTCTTCGCCGCGTTCTTCGGCGCGCTGTTCTATGCGCGCACGATGTCGGTGCAGTGGATCGGTGGCGTCGGCGACGGCGCGCTTACCAATTATTTCCTGTGGAAGGGATATTCGCCCGCGTGGCCAACGAACGGTCCCGCCAATGTCGGCGGTGCGTTCGAATCGATGGGCGCCTGGGGTGTGCCGCTGCTCAACACGCTGATCCTGCTTACGTCCGGCGTGACCATCACCATCGCGCACCACGCGCTGCGCGCCGGCAATCGCAAACAGTTGCTGATATGGCTCGGCGCTACCGTTCTGCTCGGCGCGCTGTTCCTGAATTTCCAGGCTCACGAATACATCGAGGCCTACACCAAAATGAACCTGACGCTCGGCTCGGGCGTATACGGTTCCACCTTTTTCATGCTGACCGGATTCCACGGTCTGCACGTGACGCTCGGCGCGATCATGCTCACCGTGATCTGGTTCCGCTGCTACAAAAACCATTTCACCAAGGATCACCACTTTGCGTTCGAAGCCGTGGCCTGGTATTGGCATTTCGTCGACGTGGTGTGGCTCGGCCTGTTCTTGTTCGTCTACGTTCTATAGCGCTGTGATTCCCGTGCAAGCGAGCATTCAGCGATTTTTAGCGTAGATCGAAGCAGACTCACTGGATACCCGCTTTCGCGGGGACGACGAGAATGATTCAGCCGCCGATGCCGTGCGGCTTGATGATGCCGGTCGCGATGCCGGCGATGATCAGCAGAATCAGGAACACCGATAAGCCAATGCGCCATGTCAGCGCCTTGACGGTGCGATTGGTCGTGCCCTTGTCGCTCATCATGAAAAACAAGCCGCGACCGAGGTTGTAAACGATCAGGATGAAAACGCCGACGATGAAAAGCGTTGTCCCCATGCGTGAAAACTCCGTGGGTTGCGCGCGTCATTATAACGCCGCGGCGTGATGACGCGCCGCGTCTGGCATTGGCCCAGTTTGTTCGCGTGGCTGTTGACGCTCGCTGGCGTCGTCGTTTTCTGCATGCTCGGAATCTGGCAGTTGGACCGCAAAGCGCAAAAGGAAAAATTCCTCACCGCATTTGCCGAGGCGCCGAAAAGCGCGCCCGTCGAACTCGCAACCGTCGTAGACATCGCCGACGACGCGCGCTACCCGCACGTGCATGCGACCGGACATTTCATCGCGGATCGCGGTTATCTGTTCGACGAACAATTCCACGATGGCAATCCCGGCGTTCGCGTGGTTGCCGCGTTCGATACCGGCAGCACGCGCTTGCTGCTTGTTGATCGTGGGTGGGTCGCCTGGAATCATGCGTCGGGCACGCAACCGACCGTGCCACCGCTTCCGTCGCAACGCGACATCAGCGGTATATACGCGCCGTATCCCGGCGGCGGAATCCGTGTCGGCGGAGATCCGCTGCCATCGCAAACGACCTGGCCGAAACTCACATTGCACATCGATCCGGCGGAAATCTCGGCCGACCTCGGGAGGCAGGTTTTGCCGCGCATTCTGTTATCCGATCCTGCGTCGTCGTCGGGCTTCGTCCGCGAATGGACGCCGAACGTCATGCCGCCGGAACGGCACGCCGCCTACGCGTTCCAGTGGTTCGCGCTCGCCGCCGCCGCCGTCGTGATCCTAATCGCTCGGCACTGGCGCAAAGTGGATAATGCGACAAAATGAACAAGCAAACGAAAAGCCGAATCACATTGCTGATCGTCGCCGCACTGTTCGCGTTGCCGCTGATCGCCGCGTTCGTTGTGCGCTCGTCCGGATGGCATCCAAGCGAAACCAAAAACAGCGGCACGCTCGTCGATCCTCCGCGCGATATCAAGGACGTCGCCGCGACCATGCCCGACGGATCGCGCTTTCCTTGGAAGGATTCGCAATTCCATTGGACCTTGATCATGTTTCCCGACGCCAACTGCGCGATGAAATGCATGGAACGCATCGACGAAGCGCTGCGCATGCGCATCACGCTCGGACGAAATGCGGATCGATTGCGCATCGTCTACGTTGGACCCAAACAGACGGACGAATTCTTCACGCTGCGCGCGCCGCTCGTGAATTTGTCCGAGGCGGCCAATACGTTCGCCGAATACCGCGCACACGACGACGATTCCCTCGCCCTCGCGCTGGTCGATCCACAAGGATTGCTGATGATGCGCTATCCCGACGGCTACTCCGCGCAAGGTTTGCGCAGCGACATCACGCGCATCATTTACTGACATGATCGCACTGCGTTCCTTCATCGGTTTGCGTCGCCTCGCCTGGATCGCCGCAGCGTTCGCGCTGCTCGTCATCGTGTTCGGCGCCTTTGTGCGTTTGTCGAACGCGGGATTGTCGTGTCCCGATTGGCCGACGTGTTACGGCAAGCTCACGTGGCCGACGCAATCGCACGACGTCGCCACCGCCAATCAGGCATTTCCGGATCGGCCGGTCGAAGCCGATAAAGCTTGGCGCGAGCAGGGACATCGGATGCTCGTCGGCGGATTGAGCGTGCTTACGTTCGCGCTCGGCATCTGGGCGTTCGTCCGCAGGCGCGATCTCGGCCGGCTCGCGATCGTGGCGTGGCTCGCGTGCATCGTAATCGTGTTTCAAGCGTTGCTCGGCATGTGGACGGTGACGCTGAAACTGTTGCCGCTGGTCGTCACGTCGCATCTCATCGGCGGACTGACGTTGTTCGCGCTGTTGATTTACGTCGCGTTGCGATTGACGGTGCGCCCCATCGGCGATCGTTCGTTCGCCGCACTGCGACGCATGACGTTGTTCGGCATCGTCCTGCTCGCATGCCAGATTTTTCTCGGCGGCTGGACCAGCGCAAACTACGCCGCGCTCGCCTGCGGACTCGATTTTCCGACGTGCCTCGGACAATGGCATCCGCCGACGGATTTCGATTCCGCGTTCGTTCTGTGGCGCGGGGTCGGCGTCGATTACGAAGGCGGCGTGCTCGACGCACCTGCGCGCACCGCGATCCAGCTCGCGCATCGCGCCGGAGCGGTCGTGGTATTCGTCTACGGACTTGCACTCGCGTTCGCGGCTTTCCGACGACGCGAAACGAAGTCGCTCGGCGTCGTGATCGCGCTGGCGCTGGCGCTACAAGTCGCACTCGGCATCAGCAACGTCAGATTCGGCCTGCCGCTTGCCGTCGCGACGGCGCATAACGGCGTCGCCGCGATCCTGCTCGCCTTGCTGCTCACGCTGATCGTGCGACTGCGTCCGCGTCGCGGCTGAGCCATAATGCGCGGCTCATGTCGTCGTCAACTTTCAGCCAATACCTCGAACTCACCAAGCCGCGCGTCGTCGCGCTGATCGTGTTCACCGCAATCATCGGCATGTTCCTCGCCGTGCCCGGCATGGTGCCGTGGCGCGAAGCGGTGTTCGGCACGATCGGAATCTGGCTCGCCGCCGCATCCGCTGCGGCCATCAATCATCTGATCGATCAACGTATCGATCGGTTGATGGCGCGCACGGCGAATCGTCCGCTGGCGACGGGCGCTCTTTCGCCGACACAGGTGCTTACGTTCGCCATCGTGCTCGGTGCGTTGTCGATGACGATCCTCATCGCGCTCGTGAATCCGCTCACCGCGGCGCTGACGTTCGCCTCGCTGATCGGCTACGCGATCGTCTACACCGCGTGGCTCAAACGCGCCACGCCACAGAACATTGTGATCGGCGGCGCGGCTGGCGCGGCGCCACCGGTGCTGGGCTGGGCAGCGGTCACCGGCCACGTCGATCCGTATGCGCTGCTGTTGTTCCTGATCATTTTCGTGTGGACACCGCCGCACTTCTGGGCGCTCGCGATTTTCCGTCGTGATGATTATTCACGCGCGCAGGTGCCGATGCTGCCGGTCACGCATGGCGTCACGTTCACGCGCTGGCACGTGCTGTTCTACACGGTGCTGCTCGTCATCGTCACCGTCCTGCCGTATCTCACCGGCATGAGCGGATTGTTCTATCTCGGCGGCGCGCTCGTGCTCGGTGCCGGATTTCTCTATTACGCCATCGTGCTGCTGCATCCGCCGAGCGAATTTTTTGCGATGAAAGTGTTCAACTATTCGATCATTTACCTCATGGCGCTGTTCGCGTTCCTGCTGATCGATCATTACATCGACACGCCGCCGCTGCAGCGCTCGATCATGCAGTTGCATCGCGTTGGATAACACGCAACGCCCGGCGTAGCTGCGTTACCATGCGCACCGGATAGTCCGGGGAGACGACGATGCGATCCACGCACTGGCTTATCGGCGCATTTCTAACGATCTGCGCGATGACGGCATTCGCGGCCGATTCGCCGTTCAGCGCGAAGCTCGCCGGCGGCGACGGCAACGGTCCGCAGCAAGGACGTTTGATGTTGTTGTTCTCCAGCGACGACAAAGACGAGCCGCGCAACCAGATCGATTTGTCGCCCAAAACGCAAGTCGTGTTCGGCATGAACGTCGAGAATTTCAAGCGCGGCGACAGCGTCGCGATCGCCGCCGATGCGCAGGGTTATCCGGTCGCCAAGATCGCTGATCTGAAGCCGGGCACGTACACCGTGCAGGCGTTGCTCAATCGCTACGAAACATTTCACCGCGCCGACGGGCGCACGCTTTCGCTGCCGCCCGATCAAGGCGAAGGACAACACTGGAACAGCAAACCCGGCAACGCGTACAGCAAGCCGCGCAAAGTCACGATCGGCGATGACGGCGTGCCCGCGGGCGGACATCTGGAACTCGTGATGGATCAGACGATCCCGCCGATCAAACCGCCGAAAGACACGAAGTACGTTCGCCACATAAAAATCCGGAGCGATTTACTCACGAAATTCTGGGGCCGGCCGATGTTTCTTTCCGCCGCCGTGCTGGTGCCGGAAGGATTCGACCAGCATCCGAAATCGCGGTTTCCGCTGGTCATATTCCACGACCATTTCGTGCCGGATTTCGATGGCTTTCGCACGACGCCGCCCGATCCGAATCTGAAACCCGACTACAACGAACGCTTTCATCTCAGCGGCTACAACCGCATCCAGCAGGAAGAGGCGTACGCGTTCTACCAGCAGTGGACATCGAAAAAATTTCCGCGCGTGCTGATCGTGAAACTGCAACACGCCAATCCGTTCTATGACGATTCGTACGCCGTCGATTCGCTCAACGTCGGTCCGAACGGCAGCGCGATCGAACAGGAGCTGATTCCGGCGATCGAGAAAAAATTCCACGCGCTCGGCACCGGCTGGTCGCGTTTCGTCTATGGCGGATCGACCGGCGGTTGGGAATCGCTGGCCGCGCAGGTGTTCCATCCGGACTACTACAACGGCGCGTTCGTGGCATGCCCGGACCCGGTCGATTTTCACGCGCTCATGCACATCGATCTTTACAGCGATCCGAACGCGTTGTATTGGGAAGGCGCGAACACGCGCATCGCGCAGCCGGCGATGCGCGACTATCTCGGCCGCACGCTGATTTCGCTGCCGCAAAACATGGCGTACGAACTCGCGCTCGGCGATCGCGGCCGTTCGACCGAACAGTGGGACATCTGGCAGGCCGTTTATTCGCCGGTCGGCGACGATGGCTACCCGAAACAGATTTTCGACAAGCAAACCGGCGCGATCGATCACGATGTCGCGAACTACTGGCGCGATCATTGGGACCTCACCGAATACCTGCACCGCAACTGGCCGCGCATCGGCAACGAATTGCGCGGCAAGTTGCATATCTACGTCGGCTTGAGCGACAACTATTTTCTCAACGATGCGGTCTATCGTCTCGAAGACACACTGAAGAGTTTCCACGATCCGGCGTACGACGGCGAAGTCACGTATGGACAGCGCGACGAACATTGCTGGAACGGCGATCCGTCGCAGCCGAATTATCTTTCGCGCCTGCACTACAACACGCAGTACGTGCCGAAGATCGTCGAGCGCATCGAGAAAACCGCGCCTGCCGGTGCCGATCTGACGAGCTGGCGTTACTGAGCCGGCCCAGCATCATTTCATTCAGGATTAGTCGAACACAATCGATGCGTCATGGACGACGCGATGCACATCATCGAAACCGACGTTCCCGCGCGGCTCGACCGTCTGGGTTGGTCGCGTTTTCATACGCTCGTGCTTGTCGCGCTCGGCATCACCTGGATTCTCGACGGACTCGAAGTCACGCTCGCCGGCGCGCTGTCGGGCGCACTGCAAGCAAGTCCGGTTCTGAAATTCACGGCGGCCGACATTGGTTTCGCCGCAAGCTGTTATGTCGCCGGCGCTGTTATCGGTGCGGTATTTTTCGGCTGGCTCACCGATCGGCTCGGCCGCAAGAAACTGTTCTTCATCACGCTCGGCGTTTATCTCGTCGCGACCGCACTGACCGCGCTGTCGATGAACGCGT
This sequence comes from uncultured Rudaea sp., assembly GCA_964658115.1. Taxonomy (GTDB): domain Bacteria; phylum Pseudomonadota; class Gammaproteobacteria; order Xanthomonadales; family Rhodanobacteraceae; genus Rudaea. Next base: position 17,540 of record CAZZYA010000009.1, read on the forward strand.
GGATGTTCATGCTGTTTCGTTTTCTTACCGGCGCGGGCATCGGCGGCGAATACACCGCGATCAACTCGGCGATCCAGGAACTGATTCCCGCGCGCTATCGCGGACGCACCGATCTCGTGGTGAATGGCAGCTTCTGGATCGGCGCAGCGCTCGGCGCGCTCGGCGCGGTGGTCGTGCTCGACCCGGGACGTTTCGGGGTCGATGTCGGCTGGCGAATCGCATTCGGTATCGGCGCGGTGCTCGGCCTATTCATTCTGGCGCTGCGCAGTTTCATTCCGGAAAGTCCGCGCTGGCTGATGATCCACGGTCGCATCGACGAAGCCGACCGCATCGTCGGCCAGATCGAACATCGCGCTCATGTTTCCGATGCGTCGCCGCCACGCCGCATCCGACTTCGCATACACGATCAATCGGTCGGCATGGTCGCGATCGCTCGCACGCTGTTTCAGTTGTATCCGCAGCGCGCGACGCTCGGTCTCGTGCTGATGGCCGCGCAGGCATTTTTCTACAACGCGATTTTCTTCACGTACGCACTCGTGCTCGGACAGTTTTTCGGTGTTCCGTCCGATCATACCGGCTTGTACATCCTGCCGTTCGCCTCAGGCAATTTTCTCGGTCCGCTGCTGCTCGGACGCTTTTTCGACAGCATCGGCCGCCGCCCGATGATCGCCAGCACCTATGCGATATCCGGCGTTCTGTTGTTGGCGACCGCGTGGCTGTTCGTGCACGGCTACCTCACCGCGACGGGGCAAACCGTCGCGTGGTGCGTCGTTTTCTTTTTCGCCTCGGCGGCGGCGAGTTCGGCTTATCTCACCGTCAGCGAAAGTTTTCCGCTCGAAGTTCGCGCGCTGGCGATCGCGGTTTTTTATGCGCTCGGTACCGGCATCGGCGGCATCGCCGGTCCGTGGCTGTTCGGATCGCTGATCGGCACCGGCGACCGCACGCTCGTCGCGTGGGGTTACGTGCTCGGTTCGGTGTTGATGATCGCCGCCGCGCTGGTCGAATTGAAACTCGGTGTGGCGGCGGAGCGCCGCTCGCTGGAAGACGTGGCGCCGCCGCTGTCCGTCGCCGGCTAGCCGTATACTGCGGCGAAATCCGGGAGATTGCGAATGTCCACGGTCTACGACTATTCCGCGAAAACCATCGATGGCGCCGACCAGCAACTCGATGCCTACAAAGGCAAGACAATGCTGATCGTCAATGTCGCCAGCAAGTGCGGGTTCACGCCGCAGTACAAAGGTCTGGAAGACATGTACGAGAAATTCCGCGACAAGGATTTCGTCGTGCTCGGATTTCCGTGCGACCAGTTCGGCCATCAGGAACCGGGCGACGAAGCGGAAATCAGGAATTTCTGTTCGCTCACGTACGACGTGAAGTTTCCGATGTTCGCCAAAGTGGACGTCAACGGCGAGAACGCGCATCCACTCTACAAATATCTCAAGCACGAAGCGAAAGGATTGCTCGGCAGCGAGTCGATCAAATGGAACTTCACCAAGTTTCTTATCGACAAGAACGGCAATGTCGTCAAACGCTACGCGCCGATCGATACGCCGGCATCTATCGAGAAAGACGTTTCGCCACTGTTGTAGACGGCGATCATGCAATCTTGTCGCGGCCGGCGACCCGCACCATCGTCCGCATCAAGTGCTCCACGACATCGCCCGAATCGCGACACCGCCCGCTGTGCACGCGCGACGTCTGGATGATCGTGCTGCGCGGCGCGGTGAGCCAATCGAAACGTTCGCGCCGGCTGAGTTTGCCGATTGGCCCTGCGCCATCGCCGCCCGCGCAAATGGCCGGAATGGCGGCGAGATGGCCGCGGATCGCATCGAGATCGAGTGACGGGTCGAGCGCGTGCAATCGCGCTTCGTCGAGTTCAATGCGTGCCTCGAGCACGCCGTCTTTCTGGCACGACACGATCACGCCGACGTTGACGAACTCCTCGCGTTCGACGCGCGGCACGACGCGGATCACGGCATAGTCATACGTTACCGGCTCGCGCACGGATCGCCTCCTCGACAAAAGCGCGCGGCGACTCGAGACGGCGCGCGAGATATTCGACGTAATCGGATTTCTGCATGTTGCCGAGCCAGGTTTCCGGAATTCGCGCGGCGATATTCTCCAGCACCGGCCGGGTCAGGCGCGCGGCGAGCGTCGCATCGACGCCCGCGATCTTTTCGGCGAACGGCAGCAGCACGTGATCTTTGATCAGCGCGAACGGTTGCGCGGCGCGTTCCATGAATCCATCGCGGCTATGATGGAAATACAGCGCTGCGCCATGATCGATCAGCCACAGTTTGCGATGCCACACGAGCAGGTTCGTGTTGCGCGCGGTGCGATCGACATTGGTCACCAAGGCATCGAACCACACGATGCACGAGGCCAGTTCCGCATCGACGTTTTCCGCCGCCGGATCGAACGTGACCGATCCAGGCAGATAATCGAGCGCGAGGTTGAGCCCGGTGCTGGCCTTGATCAGTTCCTGGATTTCCGGATCGGGTTCGGTGCGTGCCAGTTCCGCATCGAGCTGCACGAATACGATCTCTGGAATCGGCAATCCCAGCGCACGCGCGACTTCGCCGGCCACCACTTCCGCCACGAGCGCTTTCGCGCCTTGGCCGGCACCGCGAAATTTGAGCACGTACATGCCCTGATCATCGGCCTCGACGATGGCGGGCAGCGAACCGCCTTCGCGCAGTGGCGTGACGTAGCGGGTGGCGTTGACGGTTCTCACGTAGGTCCAGCGTGGCGCGGTATGGCGAGTGCGGCCATAATCGCGTGATGACGAACGAATTCCAAGCGTACGACGCCGTTCTCGTTGGCGGCGGACATAACGGACTGGTCTGCTCGGCGTATCTGGCCAAGGCGGGGCGAAAGGTGCTCGTGCTCGAAAAGCGCGATGTAGTCGGCGGCGCGGCGGTCACCGAGGAATTCCATCCGGGATTCCGCAATTCCGTCGCGGCGTACACGGTGTCGCTGCTGCAGCCGAAAGTGATTCGCGATCTGGACCTGATGTCTCACGGTCTCCGGGTCGTGCTGCGCAAGGCGAGCAACTTCCTGCCGCTGCCGGACAACCGCTATCTGCTGACGGGCGAAGGACGCACGAAAAGCGAAGTCGCGAAATTCTCCGCGCGCGATGCGGAACGTTTGAGCGATTACGACCGCCGTCTCGATGCGATCGCCGACGAACTGCGCGCGCTCGCGATGCGGGCGCCGCCGAACATCACGAGTCGCGGATTACTTGCGGCGATTACCGAACTGCTCAGCGTCGGCCGCATCGGTAAACGCCTGAAAAAACTCGACGCCGGATTGCGTACCGATCTGCTCGATCTGTTCGCGATTTCCGCCGGCGAATATCTCGACCGTTTTTTCGAGAGCGAACCCATCAAGGCCGTGCTTGGCTTCGATGGCATCGTCGGCAATTACGCCAGTCCCTACACGCCCGGCAGCGCGTACGTTTTATTGCATCACGTGTTCGGCGAAGTGAACGGCGTGAAAGGCGCGTGGGGACACGCCATCGGCGGTATGGGCGCGATCACGCAGGCGATGGCGAAATCAGCGGCAGCGTCGGGCGTGGAAATCCGTACGGGCGTCGGCGTGCGCGAAATCATCGTCGAAAACGGCAGCGCCGTCGGCGTCATCACCGACAAGGGCGAAACGATTCGCGCGCGAAAGGTGGTCGCGAACGTGAATCCGAAATTGCTGTACGAACGCTTGCTCGATCCGTCCGTCGTGCCCGCGCCGGTGCGCGAGCGCATGGCGAATTGGCGCTGCGGATCGGGAACGTTTCGCATGAATGTTGCGCTGTCGAAACTTCCGCGCATCACTGCGTTGCCCGAACCGGGCGATCATCTTACCGCCGGCATCATCATGGCGCCGACCCTCGATTATATGGATCGCGCTTACCTCGACGCGCGCGCCAACGGCTGGTCCACAAATCCCATTGTGGAAATGTTGATTCCGTCGACACTCGACGATTCGCTCGCGCCGAAGGGCCAGCATGTCGCGAGTCTGTTCTGTCAGCACGTCGCGCCGCAGCTTTCCGAAGGCCGTTCGTGGGACGACCATCGCGAAGAAGTGGCCGACGTGATGATCGCTACCGTCGATCGGTTCGCACCGGGATTCAAGGACTCCGTGATTGGTCGCCAGATCAAATCGCCGCTCGATCTCGAACGCGATTTCGGCCTGATCGGCGGCGACATTTTCCACGGCGCGTTGTCGCTCAACCAACTGTTCAGCGCGCGCCCGATGCTCGGTTATGCGGACTATCGCGGTGCGCTGCCCGGCCTTTATCTTTGCGGCGCAGGAACGCATCCGGGCGGCGGAATTACCGGCGCGCCCGGTCACAACGCCGCGAAAGCGATTCTCGCCGACGCGCGCTGATCGTCAACCCGACGACAGCACGAACGTGTTGCCGTCCGGATCCTTGAACTTCGCGAACGTACCCCACGGTTGCCGCGTCGGACCTTCCACGAATTCGACGCCGCGTTGCGACAATTGGCGGTGGGTGGCTTCGACGTTGTCGCACTGAAACGATCCGTTGAAGAACGTACCGATGCGATCTTCCTGGCCATCCGGCGTGAACAGCACGACGCGCGTCGGCGAATGCGCGATGCGCAGTTCGATCCACCGTTTGCCGGGTCCCATCGGCTGATCCGTAGCGACGTCGAAACCGAGTTTTTCCGTGTAAAACGCGAGCGCGCGCTGTTGATCGCTTACGGGAATGCTGGCGAATTTGAGTTGCGTGATCATGCGTGTTTTCCTGATTGCACCGCGCGTAATTGTCCGACAAGTCCGCACGCACGACAATAATCGTTGCTATAGTAATCATTAGTATGCAACCGCGATTCGCCATCGACACGTACGTCATCGACACGCTGCTGCCCGATCTCGTCGGGCACGACCGCCGTCCTTCCGCATTCCTCGTGTATCTGTGTTTGCTTCGTGCCTCTGCGCGTTCGCGCGACGATTCGGTCGTCATCAGCCTGCAGACCGTCGCCGTGCGAACGGGACTGTCGAAGGCGTCCGTCCAGTCCGCACTGCGGCATCTCAAGCGCCGCGGTTTGCTCGACGACAAAACGCAGGCGACGACGTTGCGTCCGCTGCGGCGACTTCGCCGTCCGTGGCGGCGCTGAGGTAGCCTCGCGCATAATGTCGCATCCACTGTCGTGATGCCGCTCATGTCCGATCTCAATTCAGCCAATTCCGAAGTCCGCGTCAATTCGACAGCGCGCATTCTGTTCGCAAGCCTCGCCGGCACCACGATCGAATTTTTCGATTTCTATATCTATGCGACAGCCGCCGTCATCGTTTTTCCGACGCTGTTCTTTCCATCGAGCAACGCGACGTCGGCCACATTGAATTCGCTCGCCACCTTCGCGCTCGCTTTTTTCGCGCGACCACTCGGATCGGCGATATTCGGACACTTCGGCGATCGAATCGGCCGCAAAGCAACGCTCGTCGCCGCTTTGCTGACGATGGGACTTTCGACCGTGATCATCGGCGTGCTGCCCACGTACCAGACCATTGGCATCGCCGCGCCGGCGTTGCTCGCGTTGTGTCGTGTCGGTCAAGGTTTAGGACTCGGCGGCGAGTGGGGTGGCGCCGTGTTGCTGGCGACCGAAAACGCGCCGGTCGCGCGGCGGGCGTGGTTCGGCATGTTTCCGCAGTTGGGAGCGCCGCTGGGTTATATCCTTTCCGCCGGGTCATTCCTGTTGCTCAGCACTTCGCTCACTGAAGCGCAGTTTTCCGCATTCGGCTGGCGCATTCCGTTTCTGATCAGCGCGGTACTCGTTCTCGTGGGTTTGTACGTTCGGCTCAAGCTCACCGAAACGCCGGCGTTCTTGCGTGCGATCGAAAATAACGAGCGCGTCGCGCTGCCGATGGGCGTGATATTCACGCGGCACGCCACGGCGCTGATTCTCGGCACGTTGGCTGCCGTGGTCGCATTCGTGCTGTTCTATTTGATGACGGTGTTCGCATTGAGTTGGGGAACGACGGCGCTGCACTACAACCGCACGTCGTTCCTCGTGCAGCAAATGATTTCCGCGCTGCTGTTCGCCGCCGGCATAACGATCGCATCGATGGCATCGGATCGCTACGGCGCGCGGGCGGTGTCGATGGTCGTCGCGGCATTGATCTTCGTGTTGGGTCTCGTGTTCGCGCCGCTGTTCACGCTTGGCATCGGGCCGTTTCCGTTTCTCGCGACCGGACTGCTGCTGATCGGTTTCACCTACGGCCCGCTCGGCACGGCACTCGCGCAGATGTTTCCCACGGCGGTGCGTTATACCGGATCGTCACTCGCGTTCAATTTCGCCGGCATTCTCGGCGCTTCGCTCGCGCCATACGTCGCCACGTGGCTGGCGAAAACGTACGGGCTGCAATTCGTCGGTTATTACCTGTCGGCAGCGGCGGTGATCACGTTCGTCGCGTTTTATTTCGCGCGTTACGTCGATGAGCCGGCTCGCGACACTTAAGATTTCAGACGCTTCAAAGCGCGAAGTTCGTCTTTTTCTTCCGGCGTGAGATTGGACAATCCTTTGGCTTCGAGTTCGTCGCGCCGCTGGATTTGCGTTTGGTGATCGAGACGGGCGAGCGCATTGAGAAAATCGATGCGCCATTCGTGCTCGCTGCCGGGAAATTCCATCACCGCCAGCTTCTGCAGCGCGCGCAGCTCCTCGCGTTCGGAAAAATGTTCGAGGATCAGCGCCGTCGAAATTTCCGGACGACGCCGGCACAATTCAATTAAGTCGACCAGCAGCGAAATTCCGGGTTGCCGCAAGTCGCTGAATAGATGCGGCGGTTCGATCGACGCCGCGAATCCCGGATTCTGGATCAGCAGCGCAACCGCGGTGCGCACCAGCGTTCGTTCCTGAGGTGCCTTGCGCGCACCGCGCATCGGTCCGGGTGGCGCCTGCGTTTCGATCCGGATGCGAACGTTGGCGATACGATCGAGCTCGCCGAGCATCAGGTCGCGAAACGCGCCGTCCGGAATCTGCGACAACAACGGACGCGCCCGTTCGGCGAGTCGTGCTTTGCCGTCGAGCGTGGCGAGATTCACTTCGTGGCCGAGTTCCGCGAACACGAATTCGCTGAGTGGCGTCGCGCTTTTCAGGCGTTGCTCGAAACCGTCCTGACCTTCCTTGCGCACGATCGAATCGGGGTCTTCGCCGTCGGGCAGAAACAGGAAGAACGCCTGCCGCCCATCGCGCATGCGCGGCAATACCGATTCGACCGCGCGCCATGCCGCCTGGCGTCCGGCGCGGTCGCCGTCAAAGCAAAAGTATACATCTGCACAATTGCGGAAAAGCAGTTCCGCGTGATCGCGCGTGGTCGCCGTGCCGAGCGTGGCGACCGCTTGCGTGATGCCATGCTGGAATAGCGCGATCACGTCCATGTAGCCTTCGACGACGATCAGGCGCGGAATCTTGCTGTGCGTCTGCCGCACCTGCCACAGCGCGAACAATTCACGGCCCTTGTGGAACAGCGGCGTTTCCGGGGAATTCAGATATTTCGGACCGTCGTCGGTCTTGACGAGAACGCGTCCGCCGAACGCGATCACGCGGCCTCGTCGATCTTGGATCGGAAACATCACGCGATCGCGGAAACGGTCGAACTTTTTTCCTTTTTCACCACTCGTCAACATGCCGGCTTTTTCGAGCAGCGCGATGCGCTGCGCACTGGTGCCGAGCGCATTCTTCAGGCTTTCCCACGCATCCGGCGCATAGCCGAGCTGGAAACGTTCGATGATGTCTTTGTCGAGACCGCGCGCGTCGAAATACGCCCGCGCTTTCGGCGTCTTCGCCAGTTCGCGTTGATAGAACGTCGCGCAATTGCCGAGCAGCGCGTAGAGATCGGTCGAATCTTCCTGCGGCGCGCGGCGTCCGCCGTCGTAGGGAACTTTCAGGCCGGCGCGTGCGGCGAGATCTTCGACGGCGTCGACGAATTCGAGACGGTCGTACTCCATCAGGAATTTGATCGCGCTGCCGTGCGCGCCGCAGCCGAAGCAATGGTAGAACTGCTTGGCCGGGCTGACCGTGAATGACGGCGAGCGCTCGTCGTGGAACGGGCAACGCGCAGTCCAGTCGCGCCCAGCCTTCTTGAGCGGCACACGTTGCTCGATCACTTCGACGATGTCGACGCGGGCGAGCAGGTCGTCGATGAATTGGTCGGGAATGCGGCCGGACATGCCGGATAGCATGCCACGCGCGTCAAGCGACCGCCGTTACGGAACGCCGAAGACGACGATCTTCGCGGTGGTTTGCGGACTCGGCCAGATCGGCGAAGTCATGCCCGAAGCGACCGCGACGAGCTGTTTTCCGCCGGCGTTATACGTAATGATGCCGCCGCCGGCAGCGCCGTCGAGCTTGGTTTCCCAGACGACATTGCCGGATTTCGCGTCGAGCGCTTTCAATGCGCCCATCATGTCACCGAAAAAAACGATGCCGCCCGCCGTCGGCGTCACGCCCGACATCACGGGCGCCGCGGCCTTGTGTTTCCAAGCTACCTTGCCGCTGTCGGCATCGACGGCCGTGACCCATCCGGCCCAAGCGCTCGGTGGATCCATCTGACCGAACGCATGCTGCTTGTCCGGATCGCCGGAAAACGGTTCGCCCGGTTTGGCTTGCTCGGCGACCGCCTTCGACGCTTTCAGCGTGGCGCACCAATCGACGGCACCGACGTAAAGCAGATTGGTGTCCGCGTCATACGCCGCGCCGTTCCACTCGCTGCCACCTTGCGTGCCGGGACATACGTGCGTGCCGGCTTGCGTGATCGGCGCGTCGCTGTTCTTGATCGTCGTGGTCGGCACTTTGTACAGGTTCTTGCCGGTGGCGATATCGAACGCATACAGATGGCCATCCTTCGGCGCGATGGTGACGATTTTCTTGCCGCCTTTCGTGGTAACGATGGCCGGCGCGGTGGACGCGTCGTAGTCGTGCGTGTCGTTCTTCACGAGCTGATAGTGCGCTTTGTAGGCGCCGGTTTTCGCGTCGAGTGCGACAATTGAATCTGTGTAAAGGTTGTCGCCGGGACGCAAGCCGGGCAGGAAGTCCGGCGCGGGATTGCCGCCGGGCACATACAACACGTTCGCGCTTGCATCCAGTGTGTACGACGTCCACGTCGCACCGCCGGTGATCGGCACGCCCGCGGCGTTCTTCCACGTGCTTTGCTCCGGCGAGTCGGCAGCACCGTCGCCAACGTAACTGCGGTCGCTGCCGCGGGGAACCATGAAAAACTCCCAGGCGATTTTGCCCGTCGCAGCGTCGATGCCATAGATGCGGCCTTTGACACCGAAGTTGTCGCCGCCCGCATTGCCGACGTAGATCATGCCGTTAGCCGCAATCGGCGCGGCGGGCACGGTTTCGCCTTTGGCCGGATCGGCGATGCGCGTTTCCCAGAGTTTCTTGCCGTCGCTGGCCGAGTAGGCAATCACGCGACCGTCCTGCGTGCCGCGAAAAAGTTTTCCGTCGAGATACGCCGCGCCGCGATTCACCTTCAAATTTCCGGCGGGCTTGTACTCTTCGTGCTGGCGCCATAGAAGTCGGCATGAGGCCGGATCGAGCGCGAAGATATCGAATTGCGTCGTCGCGATCAGCTTGCCTTCGACAACGAGCGGGCCGGTTTGGAAGCTCGTATTGTCGCCCGTGTCGTAGGTGCAGACGGACTGCAATTTCGACACGTTGTCTTTATTGATCGACGTAAGCGGCGAGTAGCGGTTCGAAGCGAGATCGCGGTTGTAGCTCGGCCAATCGTCGTTGCCGGCGGCGAAAGCGGTGGCCGAAACGAGCGCGATCGGCAGTAGCGTCAGCGTCCTTATCATGACGAACTCCTGGAATGTGCCGTCAAGCTACTCTGCGCGGCGCAACGGTTCCTGAATATTCGACCCTGTCGAATGACAGCGTTCTTGGATTGCGGAAACGAAAGAGCCGGGCGAACCCGGCTCGTTTTGGAAACGAGAAGAGTTGTTTTAGCCGAGCGCGGCGAGTTTGACCTTGACGAGTTCCGATAACTTTCCCATATCGGTGCGGCCGGCCACTTTCGGTTTCACGACGCCCATGACCTTGCCCATGTCCTTCGCACTGGTTGCGCCGGATTCGGCGAGCGCGGCGCTGATAGCGGCATCGACTTCCTCGGCCGTCATCTGCTGCGGCATATACGTTTGGATCACGCCGATTTCGAATTTCTCTTTATCGGCGAGATCCTGTCGCGCGGCCGCTTCGAATTGCGTAACGGAATCGCGCCGCTGCTTGAGCATCTTTTCCAGTACGGACAGAACCTGCGTGTCGTCGAGTACGATGCGTTCGTCGACTTCGCGCTGCTTGATCGCCGCGTTGACGAGGCGGATCACGCCGAGGCGATCCTTGTCGCCGCTTTTCATGGCGGTTTTCATGTCATCGGTCAGCTTGGTTTTCAGGCTCATGGCGCTATTTTCCCTTCAGAAACGAAAACGGCCGGCAGCGCTGAGCGCAACCGGCCGTCGAATACGCTTGACGCTTCGCCGATCAGTACAGGCGGCGGCGCTTGGTCACATCGCGCGACACGCGGCGCAGATGGCGCTTAACCGCCGCGGCGGCCTTGCGTTTGCGTTCCTGCGTGGGCTTTTCGTAGAACTCGCGCTTACGCGTTTCGGCCAGAACGCCGGCCTTTTCGCAGGTGCGCTTGAAACGACGCAGCGCGAACTCGAACGGCTCGTTCTCGCGTACTTTGACGTTGGGCATGGGGTCTCCGCTGTAAACTATGCCCGTTTATTGACGGGCGAGCCGGCTATTTTATCGTGAAAAATACCCCGATTGCAAAAGATTATCGCAGCCAGCCCGGGCCGGTGCTGGGTATCGAAACCTCCTGCGACGAAACCGGCGTGGCGGTGTTCGATCCGGGCCGCCCGGACCTCGCCCACGGGCTTTTGGCGCACACGCTCTACAGCCAGATCAAAATGCACGCGGAATACGGCGGCGTGGTGCCGGAACTGGCCTCGCGCGATCATGTGCGCAAGCTGTTGCCACTGATCCGCGAAACGCTGAAAAACGCCGGAATGACGACCGGCGATCTGCGCGGCGTTTCCTATACCGCCGGGCCTGGCCTGGTCGGCGCGCTGCTGGTCGGCGCTTCGTGCGCGCGTGCGCTGGCCTGGTCGCTCGACGTGCCTGCGATCGGCGTGCATCACATGGAAGGCCATCTACTGGCGCCGTTGCTCGAAGCCGATCCGCCGCAACCGCCGTTCGTCGCGCTGCTCGTGTCGGGCGGCCATTCGATGCTGATCGAAGTCGCCGCGATCGGCCGTTATCGCCTGCTCGGCGACACGCTCGACGATGCTGCCGGCGAAGCCTTCGACAAAACCGCGAAGCTGATGGGTCTGCCATATCCCGGCGGCCCCGCGCTCGCGAAACTTGCTGAATCCGGCCAGGCCGGCAGGTTCAAGTTTTCGCGTCCGATGACCGATCGACCCGGACTCGACTTCAGTTTCAGCGGATTGAAGACGCAGGTTTTGCTTGCCTACCAATCGAACATCGATCAGCCCGACGTGAAAGCCGACATCGCACGCGGATTCGAGGAAGCCATCGTCGAAACGCTGCTGATCAAGTGTCGCCGCGCGCTCAAGGGAACCGGAAATTCGCGCCTCGTCATCGCCGGCGGTGTCGGAGCCAACAAGCGTCTGCGCCACGATCTTGCCGAAGCGGGCAGTCGCGACGGATTCCGCACGTATTTCCCGCGCCTGGAATTCTGCACCGACAACGGCGCGATGATCGCGCTCGCCGGTGCGTTGCGTCTGCGTGCCGGACTGCACGATGGCAACGCCATCAACGTATCGCCGCGCTGGGATCTGGAATCGTTGTCGCCGCTGGAGGCGGTCTGAATGGACACCGTGTTCGTCGAAGATCTGCGCATCGAAACCGTCATCGGCATTTACGATTGGGAACGCAAGATCAAGCAAACCGTCGCGCTCGATCTGGAAATGGCGTTCGACAATCGCAAGCCTGCCTCGACCGACAAGATCGAAGACACACTTGACTACAAAGCGGTTGCCAAACGCCTGATCGCGTTCGTCGAAAGCTCGCACTTCGAACTCGTTGAAACGCTCGCGGAACAATGCGCGCACATCGTCCGCGACGAATTCCACGTGCCGTGGCTACGCCTGAAACTGTCGAAACCCGGCGCGGTACGCGGCTCGAAAGCGGTCGGCGTGATCATCGAGCGCGGCGACAAACCAGCGTGACGCGCGCGTATCTGAGTCTCGGTTCGAATCTCGAGCCGGAAAAACATCTGCGCGCGGCGATCGACGAGCTGCGCGCGAAATTCGGCGCGATCGACGTGTCGCCGACGTATCGTTTTGCGGCGGTCGGATTCGACGGTCCGGATTTCCTCAACCTGGCCGCCGCGATCGACACCGATCTCGATGCTGTCGCACTGAATAATTGGCTGCACGATCTCGAGAACCGGCACGGCCGCCGCCGCGATGTGCCGCGTTTTTCAGATCGCACACTCGACATCGACATCGTGCTTTACGGCGACGAAGTGCTGAGCGGTTGCGGGAATTTGCAGATTCCACGCGACGAACTGAAACACGCATTCGTTCTGCAACCGATGGCGGATATCGCGGGCGACGTCGTGCATCCGATTTTGAAACGGAACATCGCCGATCTTTGGCGCGCGTCGAAACACGCGCCGGGCAAACGCGTCGACCTGTAATCAGACGACCAGCGAACGTCCGCCGTCGACTTTCAGGATTTCGCCGGTCGTAAACGTCGCATCGCGAATCAGAAACAGTACGGCCTTCGCGATTTCTTCCGGCGTACCGGTTCGCTTGAGCGGCGTGCGCGCAAGGACATCGTCCTGATTCGTATAATTGGCGCAGTTTTCGGGCCACAGGATTGCGCCCGGCGCAACGGCGTTCACGCGCACCTCCGGCGCCAGTTCGCGTGCGAGCGAACGCGTCATCGCCACGAGCGCGGCCTTGGCCATCGTGTAGATCGGATGCCGAGGCAACGCGCGTTCGGCGTAAATGTCGACGATATTCACGATAGCGCCGTGCGCTTTCTTCAACGCCGGCGCGGCGGATTGCGAGAGAAAAAATGGCGCACGCGCATTGCTGGCGAACAGTTCGTCCCACTGCGACGGCGTCGCCTCGCCGATCGGCGTCGGGAAGAACGCAGACGCGTTGTTGACGATCGCATCGAGACGGCCGAAGCGCGAAGTACACTTTTCCACAATGCCCGTGAGCGATACGACGTCGGCCAGTTCGGCTTGGACGACGAACGTGCCGTTCGGACGCGCGGCATCCAGTTCGTCGACAAGTGCATCCATTTCCGTTTGCGAATGACGATAATGCAACGCTACGTCGTAATTGGCGCCGTGCAGCGTGCGCGCGATCTGCGCGCCGACGCGTTTGGCGGCGCCGGTGATCAAAACGACGGGATGATCTGTGCTCATATGTCGATTGCAGCGGATTTGCGGAGATTTTTCCAGCGTGCGAGTTGAATTAGGGAATCCCAGCGCCGACGAACGCGAACACAGCGAGGCGCTATGCGAGCGTATTCGTGCTGAAATCCGCGCAGCGGGCGGTGTGGTCGGCTTCGACCGCTATATGGAACTCGCGCTGTATGCGCCCGGATTGGGCTATTACAGCGCGGGCTCGACGAAGTTCGGCGCTGCGGGTGATTTCGTGACCGCGCCGGAACTCGGTTTCGTTTTCGCGCGCTGTCTCGCGCGTGCGATCGCGTCGCGCGCGAAAAGTGCGGACATCGTCGAGCTCGGTCCCGGCAGTGGCGTGCTGGCGGTGGAATTGCTGCTCGAACTCGATCGTCTCGGCGCGCGACCGTCGCGTTATCGATTGCTGGAACGCAGCGCCGATCTGCGCGAACGTCAGCGCGCGCTGCTTGCATCGCGATGTCCGCAATTCGCCACGACGATCGAATGGCTCGATGCGCCGCCTGCTGCGACATGGCGTGGCGTGTTGATTGCGAACGAAGTCGCCGACGCGTTGCCGGTCCGGCTGTTCGCGTTACGCGACGATCGCGTGTTCGAGCGCTGCGTCGGAATCGATTCGGCGAATCGTTTCGAATGGCGCGAACGCGACGCCGATCCGGTGTTCGATTATGCCGTGCGAGCCGTGTTTGCCGATCGTCCGCTGCCAAACGCCTATCGATCGGAATTCTGTTCACTGCTCGCGCCGTGGCTTGCGGAAGTGACGGCGACATTGGAAGGCGACGCGTGGTTCATCGACTATGGCTATCCGCGACGCGATTACTACGCGCCGCATCGCGGCGAAGGAACGCTGCGGTGCCACTACCGCCATCGCGCGCACGACGATCCGTTGATTCTGACGGGACTGCAAGACATCACCGCGTGGATCGATTTCGATGCGCTCGGTGAAGCGGCGATTTCGAACGGATTGTGCGTCCATACGTTCACCACGCAAGCCGAGTTCCTGATCGCGAACGGCCTCGAAACGGTATTCGCGCAGGCCTACGACACCACCGCTGACGAAGCCGCGCGGTATCGGCTTGCGCAAGAAGTGAAGCGGCTCACCCTTCCGAGTGAGATGGGCGATGCATTCCACGTCATGACATTGCGGCGCGGCTGATCGGCTTGCGGCTCGCTTGCGCGCGGGCGTAGCATCGTGTGTGTAAGTCCGCGCCAGGAAGCGGATGTCCGGCGAGGTTTTGCAAAAATGGAATCTGGATCATTTCGTTCGACGATGCGGATCTCTTTCTCCATTTTCGCGGGAATGGCCTTGTCGCTACCGTTGGCGGCGCGGCCGACGGCGAGCGTCCCGATTCATCCGGGCGACCTCGATCCCGCGTCAACGGTTGTGCCCGATGTGCCCACCGTCGACAGCATCGACGCGAAAGTTCACGCGCAATTGCGCGACGCGCTCGATGCCAGCGCACGCGGCGCCGAGGTGTTGGCGGCGACGTCACATCTTCCAAACGCGCTGCGCACGGGCGAGGAAGTTCTTGTCGAAGTGCGCTTCGCCGACTCCGCATTCGATGCACGTGGGACGCTCCAGCGCCATGGCACGCGGTTTCGTCACTCGATGGGCGCAACGCTGCACGAAGTGTGGATTCCGTTGAACCGGTTGCGCGAACTTGCCGCGGAACCCGATGTCGTCTTCATCCGGCCCGCTCGCCTCGCTCGGCCGCTTATTGGCAGTAAGACGAGCGAGGGCGTGGCCGCCGGCAATGCGAATATTTGGCAGGGGTTCACGCCATCGTA
>CAZZYA010000010.1:0-32243 GCA_964658115.1 uncultured Rudaea sp.
ACCGGACACGTAATCGTCGGCAACGTCGTGACGCTGCCGGTCCCGCCGCAACACTGAGTTTCGCGACGCCGCGCCGCGCACCCTCTTGCGATGGTGTCGCGCGGTCGCGGGAGTTGCTATCGTGCGCAGCCCGCCTCGATCCGGACGGCTGCATGCTTTCGCAAGACGAATTCGACGCGCTCGCCGCGCAAGGTTTCAACCGCATTCCGGTTTCGCGCGAAGTCTTTTCCGATCTCGACACGCCGCTGTCGGTTTATCTGAAACTTGCCGACGGTCCGTACACGTATCTGCTCGAATCCATCGAAGGCGGCGAAAACTGGGGACGCCATTCGATCATCGGCTTGCCATGCCGGCGCGTGTATAAACTGCGCGGACGCGAACTGACGATCGAGGAATTCGGCGCGGTGAGCGAACGCCGCGAACTCGACGATCCGCTCGGTGAAATCGAAACGATTCGCCACGCATTCCGCGTTCCACACGTCGCCGATCTGCCGGAATTCACCGGCGGGCTCGTCGGCTACTTCGGTTTCGAATCGATCGCCTACATCGAAAGCAAACTCGCGGTCGATCGTCCGGACCGGCTCGGATTGCCGGATGTTCTGCTGATGCTCAGCGAAGAAGTCGCGGTGTTCGACAATCTCAAAGGTCGTCTGTATCTGATCGTCCACGCCGATCCCGCGCAACCGCAGGCATACGCGCGTGCACAACGCAGGCTCGACGAACTCGCGTTCCGCTTGCGCCGCGCCGGACCGAGCTATCCGGAAGTAATCGACCCGAAATCGCTTGCCGAGGCGGATTTCAAATCCACGTTCACGCAAGAGGAATATTGCGCACTTGTGGAAAAGGCGAAAGAGTATATTCGCGCCGGCGACATATTCCAGGTCGTGCCGTCGCAGCGTTTGTCGGTGCCGTTTCGCGCGCGTCCGGTCGACGTGTATCGCGCGTTGCGCGCACTGAATCCGTCGCCGTACATGTATTTCCTCGATCTCGGCGCGACGCAGATCGTCGGCTCGTCGCCGGAAATACTGGTTCGCCTCAAGCAGGGAAAAGTCGTGCTGCGCCCTATCGCGGGTACGCGGCGACGCGGCAAAACGCGCGAGGAAGACGTCGCGCTCGAACAGGAATTGCTGGCCGATCCGAAGGAACGCGCAGAGCATCTGATGCTGATCGATCTGGGCCGTAACGATGTGGGCCGCGTGAGTAAAACGGGCACGGTCTCGCTCACCGAAAGTTTCGTCATCGAACGCTATTCGCACGTGATGCACATCGTCAGTCAGGTCGAAGGCGAACTGCGCGACGGACTAAGTTACATGGATGTCATCAAAGCGACATTTCCCGCCGGCACCGTTTCCGGCGCGCCGAAAATCCGTGCGCTGGAAATCATCCAGGAACTCGAGCCGCATAAGCGCAACATTTACGCGGGCGCCATCGGCTACATCGGCTGGTGGGGTGATGCGGACACCGCGATCGCGATCCGCACCGCCGTTATCCAGGATGGACAGCTGCACGTGCAGGCGGGCGGCGGCGTAGTGTTCGATTCCGATCCCGCCACCGAATGGGAAGAAACGATGAACAAAGGTCGCGCGCTATTCCGCGCCGTGGCGCAGGCGGCAGGCGGTTTGTAAAAGGCCGGCGCGAGGACATTCGGGCGCAACTTTTCAATGACATACTTGCAGCGAAACGGTACCGGGGCGAACGTCATGCGCATGATGGCGGTGTGTATTTTCCTGCTTTTTTCGGCGGTCGCGCGGGCAACGGATGGCTATGTGAATCCGGCATTCGGCGGCGCGACGTCGAACCCGGGCACCGTGGAAATCAGCACCACACTCGACACTTCGCACGGCGGCCCGCCGCAAGAATATGTGCGCGTCGCAGAACAGGCGGACGGCAAGATCGTGGTCGTTTCGCCGGCCTCGACCGGACTGGTGGAGTTCACGCGCCTGACGTCCGAGGGCTTGCTCGATACGTCGTTCAACGGCAGCGGCAGCGTTGCGGTGAGCACGCTCAGTCCGGATCCGAACGTCTCCACCGATCTACTGATCCAGCCTTCCGGCGCGATCGTCGGGGTTGGCTACGCGACACCAACGGCAACGACGGCAAGCTGCGTCGCGTTTCGACTCCTCGGCACCGGCGCGCTCGACACGTCGTTCCACAGCACGGGCAAGTATTCGTTCTCCGCACCGTCGTCGACGCGCACGCGATGTTTTCGCATCCGAGCACAAAGTAACGGATCACTGCTCATCGCCGGCGATCAACTGGTGAGTAACGCAAGCGTGATGATGGTCGCGCGATTGACCGGCACCAATGGCGCGGCAGACACGACGTTCGGCAGCGCGGGACTTGCGCACAGCACATTGCCGGCCGGTTTCGCCGGCGCGGCGGCGCGCAGCGTGGCACAGTTGCCGAACGGTCAGATCGTCGCGGTCGGCTACGCGTACGAAGTGGTCAGCAACACCAATAAATATTACTGGGACATCACGCGCTTCAGCGCGACCGGCGTATTCGACACGTCGTTCGGAACATCCGGCCATCTGCTCGTGCCGTTTACCGGCGTGAGCGACCATTTTCTCGACAGCGCCTTCGACATCATTCCCGACAGCGACAACGGCTTCATCGTGGTCGGCAATCTGCGCAATACCAACCTTTCGACGGTGCAAACGGCCGTCGTCAAGTTCACCTCAACCGGCGCTTTCGACGCGACGTTCGGCCAAGCATCCGGCGAAACGAGTTTCGATTTCTCCGGCGATGCCGTCGCCGCGCCGGCGCAGTTGATCGTGGACCGACGCGGGCGGCTGGTCGGCGTCGGCTATTCGCAATTGGCGTTCGAGACGTGCCCGACGTGTTACGCCATGACCGTGTTCCGGCTCGATGCAAGCGGAATTCCCGATGCGACTTTCGGCGTCGCTGGCGGCGCCGATTACGTCGATGCGCAGGACGGCGGCAACTTGCAAGGTACCGGTATCGCGATCGCCGCCGACGAAGGGTTGCTCATCGCGGTTCACGCGCAAACCGGCACGAACACGTACAACCCGGCCTTGTTCAAATTGATCGGCGACACCGTGTTCACCGGCAATTTTGAAGAAGCGGCGACGAACTGACGGCGACGGCGCATCACGGAAACTGCTGCGCGAACCAGCTCGATTCGCGATACGAATCGGCCACGACCCACGCGCCGCATGCGATCGCCGACGAAATGAAAAACGCGGTGAATTGTCCCGCGTTGACGGGCGCAGGCGTAAGCCACGGCGTCCACACGAACACCGTGATCGCAACCAGCATCGCCGCTTCGAGTGCGGCGGCGACGCGCGCCATCACGCCGGTGAGAATTGCGACGCACGTGAGCAGGCTGCCGGCGCCCGTGAGATAGGCCCAGAAATACGGAAATGGAAAATACGCCGGAATGAATTTCGCCGTTTCGTTGACGTAGAAGAAATGCGACAGGCCGATCATCGGCAAACTGATCGCGAACATGCATCGCGCAAGCCGAATGCCGCGACGGCCAGTGATCGCGGACGGCCGCGTCGCATGCCGCGCGAACAGGATCCAACCGCCGGCCGCGATCGCGCCGATTTCGCCGAAACCAAGCCAGGTCGCTTCCACCGACGGCACTGCCACGATCGCCGGAACCTTGAGTACGATCAGCCAGATCAACAGAAAAACGAACAGCACCGCCGAGGCGATCGTCATGCTGGCGCGAAACAGCAATCCGATGCCGGTCAGCAATTCGACGAGCGCGGTCGCGTAGGCGAAGAATGCGCGTCCCGGCAGCGGATCGATGGGAATGCTTTGCCATACGCCGGCGAAATCGCCGGTATACAAACCAATCACGCCGAGCGCGATCATGACGATCGCAAACAACGGATGTCCCAGCCCTTGAAACCCCTCGGCGCGCACGGCGGTTCTGCTGATGGCGAAACTGTTCATGGACGCTCCTGACGAGACAAGCCGCGCTATCGTCGCAAGCGGACGCGCGCGCCGCATTGTGCGTGAAGCGAAACCGTCACGAAAGCGCCATACGCTGCGCGTCCATGAATATCCTGATGGTGTCGGACGTCTATTTTCCCCGCGTGAACGGCGTGTCGTCGTCGATTCGAACGTTCGCGCGCGAACTGAAACGGCTCGGCCATAACGTCACCATCGTCGCGCCGGATTACGGCGACAACGGCGACGGCGACGCCGAGTTCGACACGATCCGCCTGCCCTCGCGCGTGATCTTTTTCGATCCGGAAGACCGGCTCGTTCGTGGATCGGCGATCACGCCGGCGGTCGACAGACTCGCGCAACGGCAGTGGGACGTCGTGCACATCCACACGCCATTCCGCGCGCATCAGCTCGGCGTGCGGCTGGCCAAGCGACTGCAACGTCCGACCGTCGAGAGCTATCACACGTTTTTCGAGGAATATGTCGGTGTGTATCTGCCGTGGCTGCCGAAATTCCTTTCGCGTTTCGCCGCGCGCTATTTTTCACGCAGCTTATGTCACGGCGTCGACCATCTGATCGTGCCGAGCGATGAAATGACGCAGGTGCTGCGCCGCTACGGCATCGCGACGCCGTCGTCGGTGATCCCAACCGGCATCCATCTCGAGGAATTCCGCGGCGGCGACGGCGCGCGCTTTCGCCGCGCGCACGGCATCGCCGACGACCAGCCGACGATCGTCACCGTCAGTCGTCTTTCCGCAGAAAAA
Source organism: uncultured Rudaea sp. (assembly GCA_964658115.1). Classification (GTDB taxonomy): domain Bacteria; phylum Pseudomonadota; class Gammaproteobacteria; order Xanthomonadales; family Rhodanobacteraceae; genus Rudaea. Next base: position 4,686 of record CAZZYA010000010.1, read on the forward strand.
AATATTTCGTTCCTGCTCGACGTCGCGCGCGCATTGATCGACGAATTTCCACGTCTGGCGTTTATCCTGGCCGGCGAAGGGCCGGACGCCGAGCGACTGAAACGTCACGCCGAAACGATCGGCCTGCGCGATCACGTCGTCTTCGTCGGCAATCTCGATCGGCGCACTACGCTGCTCGATTGCTACAAGGCCGGCGACGTATTCGTGTTCGCCTCGCCGACCGAAACGCAGGGCTTGGTGCTGGTGGAGGCGATGTCGCTCGGCGTGCCGATCGTTTCGACGGCGGTGATGGGAACGGCGACCGTATTACGCCATGCGAAGTCGGCGCGCATCAGCCGTGAAGACGTGCGCGAATTCGCCGGCCACGTCGCCGCGCTGCTGCATTCGTCCGAACAGCGAAAAGCGCTCGCCGATGCCGGGCCGCGCGATGCCGCCGCGTGGAGCGCGCCAATCCTGATGGAGCGCGTCGTGCAGCTTTATCGCGGGCTCGCAGCCAGCTGACTTGTTCGGCGCCGACGCGCGGCGGTAGGCTGTGGCGACAATCACGGAGGATGGTCGATGAAACTCGAAGGATCCTGCCATTGCGGCGCTGTCAGTTTTTCCGTCGACGCCTACGCGCCTGTGCCGTTTCTGCGCTGCTACTGTTCGATCTGCCGCAAGACCGACGGCGGCGGCGGGTGCGCGATCAATCTCGGCGCATATACCAAAACGCTGAAGATCAAGGGCAAGCAACACATCAAGATTTATCGCGCGAAAATGCGCGAACAAGGCAAGAAGACCACGACGAGTTCCGGCCAGCGCAATTTCTGCGGCAAGTGCGGCTCGTGTCTGTGGCTGTTCGATCCGGAGTGGCCGGATCTGGTGCATCCGTTCGCTTCCGTCATCGACACGCCGTTACCGGAAGCGCCCGAACGCGTGCACATGATGCTCGACTTCAAAGCCAACTGGGCCGACGTTCCAAAAGGCAAAGGTGAGAAGCACGTGCGCCGCTATCCGAAAGAATCGCTCGAAGATTGGCATCGCCGCCACGGTCTGCTGGCGTGACGCGGGCCTTCGCGATCGGCGCGAACCGGAGTAGTCTGCGTGTCCCGCATGCCTAAGGAACGCGCATGTCCGCCAAGCCCGTGAGAATCCCCGGACCGGATCACCCGATCACGATCGAGAAAACACCGCAGCGCGTACGCGTAACGATCGCCGGCAAGACCATCGCCGATAGCCGCGACGCGCTGACATTGCGCGAAGCCAGCTATCCGCCAGTGCAGTACGTACCGCGCAAGGACGTGGACTTCGCACTGCTCGAACGCACGACACACACGTCCCACTGTCCATATAAAGGCGATGCGTCGTACTACAGCATCGCGCCCGGCGGCACGCGTTCGGAGAATGCGGTGTGGACGTACGAAACGCCGAATCCGGCGGTCGCGCAGATCAAGGAGCACGTCGCGTTTTATCCGAATCGCGTCGACGCAATCGAACTGCTCGACTGATCGCCTGCAACGCATCAATATGGATTCGTTGATGCCCGAACCGCTTGCAATCCGAGACGAATTCCCCGCGCTCGCGTCAGGCCGCGCGTACCTCGACAACGCGGCGACGACGCACCAGCCGCGCGCGGTGATGCGCGCAATATCTCACTATGTCGAACGCGTGCACGGCACGCCGGATTCCGCCGCGGCTTATGCCGATGCGCGTGCGCGCGTTGCACGACACGTGGGCGCGATGCCGGACAACGTCGTTTTCTGCGGCGGTGCGACGCAGGCGATCCAGCTCGTCGCCGATGGAATAGATGCGATCGGCGCGGACGACGAGATTCTCGTGTCGTCGGCGGAACACATCGCGAATCTTGCGCCGTGGCAACGGCTGGCCGCGCAACGCGGCGGACAATTGCGCGTCGTCGATGTCGATGCGAACGGCGGTCTATCGCTCGACGCATTCCGCTCCACGCTATCCGGGCGCGTGAAATTCGTCGCCGTCACGCACGTTTCAAACGCGCTGGGCACAACAATGCCGGTACGTGAGATCGTCGAAGCCGCGCATGCGAACGGCGCGCGCGTACTGATCGACGGCGCTCAGGCGATTGCGCACGGCGCCGTTGATTTCGACGATATCGGCGCCGATTTTTACGTCTTCTCGGGCCACAAGGTCTTCGCGCCGACCGGCATCGGCGTAGTGCTTGCTACGCGCGAAATGCTGGCGACGATGCAGCCATCATTGCTGGGCGCGCAAACGTTCGCGAGTTTCACGCTCGACAACACCACGCCCGCGAAATCGCCACAACGCTTCGAAGGCGGCACGTCGAACGGCGCCGGCGCGGCCGGTCTCGCCGCCGCGTTCGACTATGTCGCGTCGATCGGATGGAATGCGCTTGAGCTTCACACGCATCGTTTGCTGAATCGCCTCGACGACGGACTTGCGACGATCAAGAACATTCGCGTGCTCGCGGGCAACGCGGCGTCCGTCGGCGTGCGCAGTTTCGTCGCGGAACATCACGACAGTTTTTCGATCCAGCGCGCGCTGGCCGAGCGCGGCATCGATGTTCGCGCGGGTCACTTGTCGGCGGGAACACTGCTGCGGCAATTCGGCACCACGCATGCCGTCCGCGTGTCGATCGCGCCGTACAACGACGACGACGACATCGATCGGTTCATCGCCGCGTTGCGCGAACTGGTTCGTTAGCCATGGCCTTCGTCGACTTCGATCATATTTCGTATCGCATCGACGCACGCGACATCCTGCGCGATATCGATCTCCAGTTCGATCGCAACGAAACGCTCGTGCTGCTTGGCCGCAGCGGATCGGGCAAGACGACGTTGCTGCGCATGGTCAACGCGCTCGTGAAACCGACATCGGGCGACGTGCGTTTCGACGGAAAATCCGTTGCCGCGTGGGACCAGATCGCTTTGCGACGCCGCATCGGCTACGTGATTCAAGATGGCGGGTTGTTCCCGCACATCACGGTCGCGCGTAACGTCGGGCTCGTTCCGGAACTCGAAGGCTGGCCGCGGAAAAAAATAGATGCGCGCGTCGCGGAATTGTTGAACGCGGTCGGCCTCGCGCCTGAAACGTATGCGTCGCGTTATCCGAAACAATTGTCCGGTGGCGAGAAGCAACGCGTCGGCATCGCGCGCGCGCTCGCGGCCGATCCGCCGCTGCTGTTGCTCGACGAACCGTTCGCCGCGCTCGATCCGGTCACGCGCCACGACATGCAGCAACACTTTCTGAAACTACGCAAGGAATTCGGCACGGCCGCGCTGTTCGTCACGCATGACCTGCGTGAAGCGATGCGCGTGGGATCGCGCATCGCGTTGTTGCAGGAAGGTCGCATCGAATTTGTCGGCACGCCCGACGAATTCCTGCACGCGACATCGTCGCACGCGCGCGAATTCCTGCGCACGCTCGAACTGGAGACGGCGGCGTGAGCGGGTTCGCGTCCGAAATCGCCGCGTTCTCCGGCGAGCATGTCGTGCTGGTCGCATCCGCCGTCGCCATCGCGTTCGCCATCGGCGCGCCGATATCCATCGCACTCACGCGCCGTGCGCGTACACGGCGCTGGGTGCTCGGCGCGGTGAACGTAATCCAGACCATCCCGAGTCTCGCGCTGTTCGGCGTGCTGTTGCCGATTCCGTTGATCGGCGGCATCGGCAAACGCACGGCGATCATCGTGCTCGCGCTGTACGCATTGCTGCCGATCATGCGCAACATGGTGGTTGGGATTCTGGGGATCGACGCGAACGTGCGCGATTCGGCCCTTGCAATGGGTATGACGCGGCAGCAGGTACTTTGGCGCGTCGAGATTCCGCTGGCGTTGCCGACGATTCTCGCCGGCCTGCGCATCGCGATCGTCTCGACCATCGGAACCGCGACCATTGCCGCCGCGATCGGCGGCGGCGGTCTCGGCACGTTTATTTTTCGCGGGATCGCCACGGCGGATTTGACCACCGTACTCGCCGGCGCGGTTCCCGCCGCGTTGATGGCGATCGTCGCGGACGAGGTGCTGGAATGGGCAGAGCGGCATTACTCGGTCTGATTTTTCTGCTGGCCGCGTGCGGCTCGTCCCGGCCGACGATCGTGGTCGGCTCGAAAAATTTCACCGAGCAAGTGATTCTCGGCGAAGTGCTCGCGCAGCAGATCGAGCGGCGGCTGCACGTTTCCGTCGATCGCAAGCTCAATCTCGGCGGAACACTGATCGCGCATGAAGCGCTGATCGCCGGTTCGATCGATCTGTATCCGGAATACACCGGCACGGCGCTCACGCAAATCCTGCATCAGCCCGCCGAAAAAGATGCACGCCGCGTTTTCGAAAACGTGCGGAAAGGATACGCGCCGCTGCACGTCCACTGGTTACCGCCGTTCGGCTTCAACGACACCTTCGCGATGGTCATGCTCACGAAAACCGCGCGGGAAAATCACATCGTCTCGCTCAGCGACGCGGCGGCGAAACCGTGGCGGCTCGGCGTCGGATATGAATTCACGCAGCGGCCGGACGGCTTGACAGGTCTGGTACAAACATACGGATTGCAGATTCAGGACGAGCCTGTCGTGATGGATCTCGGATTGCTTTACGCGGCGCTGAAAACCGACCGCGTCGATCTCGCCGCGGCCAATGCGACCGATGGCATGCTCGGCCATCCGGAATTCGTCGTGCTCGACGACGATCGCCGTTACTTCCCGCCGTATGAATGCGCCGTCGCCGTGCGCGACGACACATTGCAGAAATTTCCGGGTTTACCGGAAGCGCTCGCCGAGCTATCCGGCCGCATCACGGACGACGCGATGCGCCGCATGAACGAGCAGGTCGACATCGAACACAAATCCGTCGCGGACGTCGCCCATGCATTTCTGGAGACGCTGAAGTGAGCGCGAGTCGTTTCGACGCGATCATTCTCGGCGCAGGCCAGGCCGGTCCGCCGCTGGCGGTCGCGTTGGCGAATGCGGGACAGAACGTCGCGTTGGTCGAACGAAAATATTTCGGCGGTACCTGCGTCAACACCGGCTGCATTCCGACGAAAACGCTGATCGCCAGCGCACGCGTGGCGCACATGGCGCGTCGCGGTGCCGATTATGGCGTTTCGACCGGCGACGTCCGCGTCGACATGAAAAAGGTGAAAGCGCGCAAGGACGAGATTTCCGGCGAATCGCGCACGAGCGTCGAGACATGGTTGCGCGACACGAAAGGCTGTACGGTGCTGACCGGCCACGCTCGTTTCGTCGACGATCACACCATCGACGTGAACGGCGCGACGTATTCGGCCGCCCGCTTTTTCATCAACGTCGGCGGACGTGCGGCGATTCCCGACATCACGGGAATCGATTCGGTGCCGTATCTCACGAACTCGACGATGATGGATGTCGATTTCCTGCCCGACCATCTCGTGATCGTCGGCGGCAGTTATATCGCGATCGAATTCGCGCAGATGTATCGGCGCTTCGGCAGCCGCGTGACGGTTGTGCAGCGCGGATCGCGACTGATTTCACGCGAGGACGACGACGTTTCGCAGGCGATGCTCGAATTGCTGCGCAGCGAAGGCATCGATGTGCGTCTGCATGCCGACGACACCGCGGTCGAAAAACAAAATGGCGGCGTGCGCGTGCGTATCGGTTCGGATGCGATCGACGCATCGCATGTGCTCGTCGCGGCAGGACGCACACCGAATACCGACGATCTCGGTTTGGAAAATACGTCGGTCGAGCGCGACGACAAAGGTTTCATCAGCGTGGACGACACGTTACGCACGACCGCGGCGAACATGTGGGCGATGGGTGATTGCAACGGTCGCGGCGCGTTCACGCACACGTCGTACAACGATTTTGAGATCGTCGCGGCAAATGTACTTAACACCGAATCGCGGCGCGTGTCGGATCGCATCGTCACTTATGCAGTGTTCACCGATCCCCCGCTCGCGCGAGTCGGCATGACCGCGACGGAAATCCGCACATCGGGCAAGAAGGCGCTGGTCGGCATGCGGCCGATGACGCGCGTCGGCCGCGCTCACGAGCGTAGCGAAACGTTCGGATTCCTGAAGGTTTTCGTGGATGCGGACACACAGCTCATTCTCGGAGCGTGCTTTTTCGGCGTGGAGGCCGACGAGGCCATCCACTGCATCACCGATACGATGTACGCGCGGCGTCCATACACAACCATCACGCACGCTGTGCATATTCACCCGACGGTTTCGGAACTTATCCCGACCGTATTGGAAGATTTGAAGCCATTGGAGGGCTGACGATGCTGAACATGACGAGTCAACGATCGCAGCTTCTCGCGCGCCTGCACGAGGCGCGCGCGGAAACCGACGCGCTGTTCGCGCTCGTGAAACCGGAATTCATCGCGGAACGTCCGGTCGCCGAGCGCCATCGGTTGATGTTCTACATCGGACACCTGGAAGCGTTCGACTGGAATCTGCTGGCGCCGAAACTCGGATTACCGAATGCGCGCGCAGAACTCGACCATCTGTTCGCGTTCGGCATCGATCCGGTCGACGGACAACTGCCGAGCGACCAGCCCGGCGACTGGCCGCCGATCGACACGTTCTATCGCTATCGCCATCAGGTGCGCGACGAACTCGATGCCGCATTGCGCGAATCAAATCACGCACGCATCGACGAACTGCTCAACGTCGTGATCGAACATCGTTACATGCATGCGGAAACGCTGTCGTATCTGCTGCATCAGTTGCCGCTGACGATGAAGCAGGGAACAGCGGCGTTACACGCGAATCCATCGCGGCGTGTCGCGGCGCAAACCGTTCGCATTCCAGCGGGGACGGCCACACTCGGACTGCGTTCGGATTCCGGCGAGTTCGGCTGGGACAACGAATTCGAACGTCATACCGTCGAGGTTCCCGCCTTCGTGATCGACAAATTCAAGGTGACGAACGGTGAATTTCTGCGCTTCGTCGACGACGGCGGATATTCGCGCCGCGAACTTTGGTCCGATGATGATTGGGCGTGGAAGGAGAAGTATGCCGTCGAACATCCGGCATTCTGGATTCGCGCGGAAAATCGCTGGTTGTGGAAATCGATGTTCGATTTCGTGCCGTTGCCGCTGGACTGGCCGGTGTACGTGAGTCATGCGGAAGCAAGCGCGTTCGGGCGCTGGTGCAATCGGAAACTTCCGACGGAAGCGCAATGGCAGCGCGCTGCGTTCGGCGACGCGAGCGACGCGCCGCGCATCGAAGAATGGGAAGCGAAACCGCGCTTCGATCCACGGCCCGTCGATTCGCATGGCCTGATCGCGCCCCACGCCTACGAGGTGATCGGCTTGCGCGGCAATGGCTGGGAATGGACGTCGACCGTATTCGCGCCATTCGACGGTTTCGAGATCCGCGATTTTTATCCGGGCTATTCGCAACCATTTTTCGACGGCAGGCATTTCGTTTTGAAAGGCGGCAGCACGCGCACCGCGCCGTCGATGCTGCGCCCGAGTTTCCGCAACTGGTTCCAGCCGCACTATCCATTCGTCTACGCAGGATTCCGCTGCGTCGACACTGAAGGAGAACACCGGTCATGACGATGCTGACGACGCCCAAGGATCCCATCCAACACCCGTTCGCCGCCGACGTGCGTGAGGGTCTCCTACGCGCCGGACAAAAAGAGTTGCCGTCGAAATATCTGTACGACAATCTTGGTTCCGCGCTGTTCGACGCGATCACGTTACTGCCCGAATACGGACTCACGCGCGCCGACGAACGCCTGCTGCAGCGGCATGCGCGCGACATCGCCAAACACATTCCGGCGAAAGTGATGGTGTGCGAACTCGGCAGCGGCAGCGGACGCAAAACACGCTACATCCTCAACGCGTTGCGCGAGCACGGTCCGCTGTCGTATTACCCGATCGAGATTTCGTCCGCCGCGCTGGCGACGTGCGAAGCGGAATTGCGCGACCTCGAATCGGTCAGCATCGTCGGCGTGGAAAGCGAATATCTGTCGGGCCTGACGGAAGTCGCGAAGCGGCGCGAAGCGGACACTCATTTATTCGTGCTGTTCCTCGGCAGCACGATCGGCAATTTCGACGCGGGCGCCGACGCGAAGTTCCTGCGCGACGTGCGCGGCACGCTGCGCGCCGGCGATTCGTTGCTGCTCGGTACCGATCTGCTCAAACCGATGGAAAAACTCATCGACGCATACGACGATCCGCGCGGGGTCACCGCAGCGTTCAACCGCAATCTGCTCGGTCGCATCAACCGCGAGCTCGGCGGCGATTTCGATCTGCGCCAGTTCGCGCACGTCGCGCGTTTCAACGAATCGACGCAAAGTGTCGAGATGCATTTGCGTTCCGAACGCGCGCAGACCGTGCGCATCGCGGCGTGCGATTGCGCCGTCGAGTTCGCCGCCGGCGAAACGATATGGACGGAAAGCAGTCACAAATATGCGCCCGAAAGCATCGCGAAATTGGCGCGTTCGTCGGGCTTCGAACTGAAGGCGCAATGGACTGACGATAAATGGCCATTCGCCAACTCGCTGTTCGTCGCATCGTGACGCGTTCGCGATGACCAAGCCCGCGTCGCATCAAACCGCGGTGCTCGTGACGACGATCCTCGCGTCGAGTCTCGCGTTCATCGACGGCACCGTCGTCAACGTCGGCTTGTCGGCAATCGGCGCCTCGTTCCACAGCAGCGCGGCCGACATGCAATGGCTGATCAACGCGTACATGCTGCCGCTGAGCACGTTGCTGCTGCTCGGTGGCGCGGTCGGCGATCATTTCGGACGCGCACGCTCGCTGGTGATCGGCACGGCTCTGTTCGCGGCGGCGTCGCTCGCGTGCGCGTTGGCGCCGACGTTGCCGTGGCTGCTCACCGCGCGCGTCGTGCAAGGCGTGAGCGCGGCGTTTCTAATGCCGAACAGTCTGGCCATCCTCGGCGCGTCGTTCACCGGCGAAGCGCGCGGCCGCGCGATCGGCATCTGGGCGGCGGCGGGCGCGGCGATGGCGGCGGTCGGTCCGGTTCTCGGCGGATGGTTGATCGACACGATCGGCTGGCGATCCATATTTTTTCTGAATCTGCCGCCGGCAGCGGGCGCGATTCTCCTTGCGCTGAAATATGTGCCCGACACGAAACGCGGCAAGAAGACGTTGCCGCTCGATCTTCCCGGTGCGCTGATCGCCACTGCCGCGATGGGCGCGTTGACGTGGGGAATCACCATCGGTTCCGGCAAATCCGGATGGTCGACGATAGCGGTGATCTGCTGCGTCGTCGGCGTGGCGTTGACGATCGGATTCGTGGTCATCGAAAAATGGCGTGGCGAACGCGCGATGATGCCGCTGGCGCTGTTCGGTTCGGCCACCTTTATCGGCCTGACGCTGCTGACGCTGTTTTTGTATGGCGCGCTCGGCGCGCTCACCGTGCTGATTCCTTTCGTGCTTATCAAGACATCCGGCTACACCGGCACACAGGCCGGGTCCGCGCTGTTGCCGCTCGCTATCATCCTCGCCGTGCTGTCGCCGTGGATGGGCAAACTCGCCGGACGCATCGGCCCGCGCTGGCCGCTGTCGCTCGGGCCGCTCGGTGTCGCGGCGGGGTTTCTGCTCATGCTGCGGGTCGGCGAACATACCGAATACTGGACGACGCTGTTTCCCGCCGTGATCGTGATGGCCGTCGGCATGGCCGGCGCGGTCGCACCGTTGACGACGGCGGTGCTGTCGTCGGTCGACGAGCAGTACACCGGTTCGGCGTCGGGCTTCAACAGCGCGATTGCGCGGTCGGCGGGACTGTTCGCGGTTGCATCACTCGGCAGCGTGTTCGGCGCGACGGGCGCGGCACTGGTCAGCGGATTTCATGTCGCCGCGTGGGCGTGTGCGATTGCGTCCGTCGCGGCGGCGCTATCCGCTTTCTTTTTCGTGCACGTGAATGCGCGCGATGTGAAACGTTGACGTTCCTGCATTTCCCATTCACATTTGAGCGATTAGGATTTGAGCGTCATGGACAAGGAGCGTTTCATGTCGGACACGGAAAGTGAGGAACAGCGGCCGCTGCGCGTATTGATCGTGTCCGGATCGCAGCGGCGATTGCACAGTTGCCCCGGCATGGATTCGAAAGCGCGTGCGCTGATGCACCGCATGCTCGGCCAAATGCCGCCAGGCTGGCAGGTCGATCACGAAGACATCGGCAACGAACATGGCAAAGCGCGCATCCAATCGTGCAATGCGTGCGTATCGACATCGATGGCGCTGTGCGTGTGGCCGTGCAACTGCTACGGACCACACAGCGATCATCAGCCGGACTTGATGTGGGATCTGAATCTATACGGACGTCTCGCGCGCGCCGACGCGTGGGCATTCATCGCACCGATTTACTGGTACGGACCGTCGAGCAACTTCAAGACGATGTTCGATCGGCTCGTGTGCATGAACGGCGGCAATCCGCGGCCGGATCTCATCGAAAAGAAAAATACCGAACTCGCGCAAGCGCTCGAACGCTCGCCGGAGTGGAAGGAGTTGAACCGCAATCATCTGGAAGGCCGCACCGCGGCGTTTTTTTGCTACGGCGATGGCGGCGGTCCGGATTACGATGAAACGGGCCGGCCGAAAATCCTGACCAACAAAGAATGGTTCGATCCGAAACAGGAACCGTACAACCACGAGCGCGAGTCGTATCAGGGATTGGTTTGGCAATGTCGTTACAGCGGCATCGAAGTGCCGGATGATTTGTGGAAGCACACCGAATTCGGTGTCGGAAAGTTCTACGCCGACGATCAGGCGAGCGATATGCCGTCAGAACCGAAAGCGCTCGCCGCATTCGATCGCTGGGTGAAGCAGTTCATCGCACACGTCAAGGCGAAAGGCATCGTGCCCGGAACCAAGGAAGCCGAACGCAGCGCGAAAACGACGACCAATCAGGATACGGCGTCGGCTTAATCAGCGTAGATCATTTTGCGCGTCATGCCGCCATCGACGATGAATGTCTGTCCGGTCACGAACGTGGCATCGGCGAGGTAAAGCACCGTTTCGGCGATGTCTTCCGGCGTGCCGATGCGGCCGGCCGGATGTTGCGTTCTATCGATCTTACGATGCTTCGGTTCGCTTCGTTTCGCGGCTTTCTGGAACGGCGCGGTTTCGATCCAGCCCGGACAAATCGCGTTCGCGCGAATGGCCGGACCTTCGCTGATCGCCAGCGCATGCGTGAACGCGACGAGCGCGCCTTTCGACGCCGCGTACGCTTCGGTGTGCGGCTCGGATTGAAACGCGCGTGTCGACGCCATGTTGACGATGCTCGCGCCGTCGCGTTTGTGAAGCCTCGGCACAGCGCCGCGCACGCACAGGAACGCGCCGGTGAGATGGCTGTCGAGCCACGTGCGCCATTTCGCCAGCGTCAGTTTTTCGATCGGTCCGCAATGCGGATCGGCGATGCCTGCGTTGTTGACGAGCAAGTCGAGTCCGACCGTCTCGCCGTGGCGTTTCTGCCATTGGTCGAAACGAACGAAGGCATTCGCGATCGCGCGTTCGCTCGCGACATCGGCGGCGATCGTCAACAGCGATTGCGCAGGATATGCCGCGGCGAGTTCGTCCAGCGCGTCCTTGTCGCGATCGAGCGCGAGCACGCGCCAGTCGCGTCCGATCAGCGTTTCGACGATGCCGCGTCCGATGCCCTGACCGCCGCCGGTCACAAATGCCGTCCGTTTCATGCTGCGCCTCCGTTGGGTGTCATCCCACGCTGTCGCGACGGAATAGGAAATGAACGATGCCTCCGCGTTTCGAAGTTAGCGCAAACGCCGTCCACGCGCGAATACCGCTCACGTATAATTCGCGCAAAGCAACACTACCGCTTATACCGATCGCATTCGGGTCCTTATGCTGCTGATGATCGATAATTACGACAGCTTCACCTACAACCTCGTCCAGTATCTGGCGGAGTTGGGCGAAGACGTGCGCGTGGTGCGCAACGATGCATTGTCGGTCGACGACATCCGCAAACTATCTCCCGAGCGCATCGTCGTGTCGCCCGGACCGGGCACGCCGGATCAGGCCGGCGTCACACTGCAGCTCATCGAAAAACTCGGCGGACAAATTCCGATTTTTGGCGTTTGCCTCGGCCATCAAAGCATCGGCCAGGTTTTCGGCGGCAAGGTGATTCGCGCGCAGAAAATCATGCACGGCAAAACGTCGATGATCCATCACCTCGGCAAAGGCGTGTTCACCGGATTGCCGAATCCGTTCGAGGCTACGCGATACCATTCACTCGTCGTCGAAAAATCGTCACTGCCCGAGTCACTCGAAATCACCGCGTGGACGCAGCACGACGACGGCTCGCTAGACGAGATCATGGGTTTGCGGCACAAGACGCTGCCGATCGAAGGCGTGCAGTTTCATCCGGAATCGATCCTCACGCAGCACGGACACGATCTGCTGCGCAATTTCCTCGTGCCGCAACGGCTCGCGGCGTAAACGGCAGCGTCATGCCGATCACTGCTCGCGACGCGCTTCAGCGCACGATAGAACATCGCGAAATCTTCCACGACGAAATGTGCGATCTGATGCGCCAGATCATGCGCGGCGAAGTGTCCGCGCCGATGGTGGCCGCGATCCTCACGGGATTGCGCGTGAAGAAGGAAACGGTCGGCGAAATCGTAGCCGCGGCGAGCGTAATGCGCGAGATGTCCGCGCGGGTTCACGTGCCGCCGTATCCGCATTTCGTCGACATCGTCGGCACCGGTGGTGACAGCGCGAACACGTTCAACATCTCCACCGCATCGATGTTCGTCGCGGCCGCGGCGGGCGCGAAAGTCGCCAAGCACGGCAATCGCAGTGTGTCGTCGAAATCCGGCAGCGCGGACGTGCTCGAAGCGCTCGGCGCAGTGATCGATCTGTCGCCGCAGCAGGTGTCGCAATCATTGCTGGAAACCGGCATCGGTTTCATGTTCGCGCCGGTGCATCATCCGGCGATGAAAGCCGTCGCGGCCGTGCGCCGCGAAATGGGTGTGCGCACGCTGTTCAACATTCTCGGTCCGCTGACTAATCCCGCCGGCGCGCCGAATATTCTGATGGGCGTGTTCCACGCCGATCTCGTCGGCATCCAGGTGCGCGCATTGCAGCGCATGGGCGTGCAGCACGCGCTCGTGGCGTGGGGCAAGGACGGCATGGATGAAATCTCACTCGGCGCATCGACCATGATCGGCGAACTGCGTGCGGGCGCGGTGAGCGAATACGAGATTCATCCGAACGATTTCGGATTCGACGTCGCCTCGGTCGAACGTCTGCGAGTGCAAAACGCGCAGGAATCCAAAACGATGTTGCTGCAGGCGCTGGACAATACCGCCGGACCGGCGCGCGATATCGTGTTGCTCAACACCGGCGCTGCGTTGTACGCGGCTGATCTCGCCGAGTCGATCGCGAGCGGTGTCGAAAAAGCGCGCGCGGCGCTGTCGTCGGGTCAGGCGCGCGAAAAACTCGAACAATTCGTCGCCGCGACGCGGCGCATCGCAGGACGCTAATCATGGACGATATTCTGCAAGAGATTCTGAAGCGCAAACGCGAGGAAGTTGCGTCGCGTCGTATAGCCACATCGGTCGATGAACTCAAAGCACGCATCGCGGAGATGCCCGTGCCGCGCGGTTTCGCGGACGCATTACGCGCGAAGATCACGGTGAATGCGCCGGCGGTGATCGCGGAAATCAAACGCGCGAGTCCGTCGCAGGGTTTGATCCGCGACAACTTTTGGCCATCCGAAATCGCGATCAGTTACGAAAAAAACGGCGCGGCGTGTTTGTCCGTGTTGACCGACGCCGATTTTTTCCAAGGCACCGATGAACATCTGCGGCAAGCGCGCGAAGCGTGTTTGCTGCCTGCGCTGCGCAAGGACTTCACGATCGATGCGTACCAGCTTTACGAGTCGCGAAGCCTCGGCGCGGATTGCATTTTGTTGATCGTCGCCGCGCTCGACGACGCGCAACTGCGCGATTATTGCGAACTCGCGCGCGAACTCGGCATGGATGTGCTCGTCGAAGCGCACGACGCGGCGGAAGTGGATCGCGCGTTGAAAACGTCCGCGTCGCTGATCGGCATCAACAACCGCGATCTGCACACATTCAAGACATCATTGGACACGACGCTGACGCTACGCGAGAAAATTCCGTCCGATCGCATTCTCGTCACCGAATCCGGCATCCGAAATCGCGATGACGTGAAGCGATTGCGCGATGCGGGCGTGCATGCGTTTCTGGTCGGCGAAACGTTCATGCGCGCCGGGGATCCGGGCGCCGAATTGCAGCAGGTGTTCGGCGAAATCGCTTAGTGCGTGCCGAAGACGACGATCGTCTTGCCGGCCACCGAAATCATGCCCTGCTCTTCGAGCTGCTTGAGCACGCGGCCAACCATCTCGCGCGAGCAGCCGACGATGCGGCTGATCTCCTGACGCGAAATGCGGATCTGCGTGCCTTTCGGATGCGACATCGCGTCGGGTTCGCCGGTCAGATCGATCAGCGTTTTGGCGACGCGACTGGTCACGTCCATGAACGCGAGACGACTCACCTTGCGCGAGGTGTGCAGCAAACGATTGGTGAGTTGCGTGCCAATGGAGAACAGCACTTTCGGGCATTCGTCGCGCAATGTGGTTTCAAAAAGCTGGAACATGCGCTCGTAGCTGATCTCCGCCAGATCGCACGAGGTGCGCGTGCGCACCATCACTTCGCGGCGCGGCGTTTCCACGAAGATGCCCATCTCGCCGATGAATTCGCCGGCGTTGATGTAGGCGAGAATCAGTTCGCGGCCGTCCTCGTCTTCGGTCGAAACCGTGACCGAGCCTTCGATGATGAAATACAGGATATTGGCGGAATCGCCGGGCCGGATGATGGCCGTCTTGCTCGGATAGCGGCGGCGATGACAATGCGCGAGAAAGCGTTCGAGTGCGGGACGATCCAGCGTAAGCGAGGCCGGCGCCTGGACGTGGCTCATCGCGCGCTGCAACGTGTAGCGTAGGTCCGCCATCGTCGATTTCGCCTCTTGTAACATTCGCGCGCCCTCTCGCACGCCGCGCCGCAGTTATCTTAGCAGGTTGTCATGGCCGCGCCGCTACAGGAATTGAAAGGGATTTTCGGTTGAATTACGCGCCTTCAGTCACCATAATTTCGCACCCGACCGCGGTCGAGATCGGAAATCCGCTGAGTTGAACAAGGTGATCGACGTGGTCAAGCCTCTCCCCCGCCTGAAGCTTCAGGGTTTCAACAACCTGACGAAGGCGCTGAGCTTCAACATCTACGACATCTGCTACGCGGTGACGTCGGAACAGCGCGACCGTTACATCGACTACATCGATGAGCAGTACGACTCCGATCGCCTGACGCAGATCCTGACCGACGTGGCCGAGATCATCGGCGCGAACATCCTGAACATCGCGCGCCAGGATTACGATCCGCAGGGCGCGAGCGTGACGATCCTGATTTCCGAACATCCGATCGTGGACAAGATCGGCCGCGACATGATCTCCGACGCCATGGTCGCGCACTTGGACAAGAGCCACATCACGGTGCACACGTATCCGGAAACGCATCCGCATAACGGCATCGCGACGTTCCGCGCGGACATCGACGTGGCGACGTGCGGCGTCATCTCGCCGCTGAAGGCGTTGAATTACCTGATCGACAGTTTCGAATCCGACATCGTGACGATGGACTATCGCGTGCGCGGCTTCACGCGCGACGTGAAAGGCAAGAAACACTACATCGATCACCGCATCAATTCGATCCAGGAATACCTGGCCAAGCACATCCGTCAGAAATACGAGATGTTCGACGTGAACGTGTATCAGGAAAATATTTTCCACACGAAGATGCATGTGAAGGAATTCGACCTCGAAACCTACCTGTTCGAGGCGCACGCGGACGATCTTTCGTTCAAGGATCGCCAGCGCATCGAATCGCTGCTCAAGCGCGAGATCGAAGAACTTTTCCACGGCCGCAACCTGACGTAACGGGCTCGCTAGACTGCGCCCCTGCCAATCGGCCCTTGCGTGAAAGGCCGCGCGCGGCTACGGTTCTCCGCCCGTATTTTTTTGGTCGGAGAACCCATGAAACGCACCCTTCTCGTCATCGCCTGCGTGAGCGCGCTCGCCGCCTGCTCGCAGCCCCCGGAACCGCCCAAGACTCAAGCAACGGCCGCGCCCGCCGCGACGCCGACGACGACCGCCGCACAGGCGCCGCTGAAATCCGGCATCGACGTGTTTCAGGGCAATCCCGGCGTCAAGGCGGGCGATGATTTCTATCGCCACGTCAACGGCAAGTGGCTCGACACATTCGAAATCCCGGCCGACAAACCCGGCTACGGTTCGTTCACCAAGGTGTTCGACGAAACGCAGGAACATCTGCACGGCATCATCGACAAGATCGCGCAAACGCCGAACGCCAACGGCAGCGATCCGCAGCGGATCGGCGATCTTTATCTGAGCTACATGGATGAAGGCAAGCTCGAGCAACTCGGCGCGAAACCGCTCGATCAGCGATTCGCCGCCATCGACGCGATGAAGGACAAGAAGGATATCGCCAAACTCATCGGCGACTTCACCAAATCGAGCACGGGCCTGCCGTTCTTCGCCTTCGTGCACCAGGACAACAAGGATTCTACGAAATACGTCGTCGACTTCCAGCAAAGCGGCATCGGCCTGCCCGATCGCGACTATTATCTCAAGGACGACGACGCGAAGCTCAAGCAGATCCGCGCCGACTACGCGAAGCACGTCGAGAAAATGCTTGCGCTCGCCGGCGACAAGGATTCCGCGAAGAACGCGAAAGACATCCTCGCGCTCGAAACCGAAATCGCGAAGGCACAATGGACCAAGGTCGAGCAGCGCGATCCGCAGAAGGCATACAACAAGATCGAAGTGGCCAAGCTCGACACCGTCGCGCCGAACTTCGATTGGAAAGCGTATCTCGACGCCGCCGACATCAGTGGCAAGGTGGATTACGTCATCGTCGGGCAGCCGACGTACATGACCGCGTTCACCAAGATTCTGGCGAAGACGCCGTTGCCCGTCTGGAAAACATATTTCCGCTGGCACGTGATCAACGACTACGCGCGCTTCCTGAGCAAACCCTTCGTCGAAGAGAACTTCGCATTCAACGGCACTACGCTCAACGGCACGCCGCAAGATCAGCCGCGCTGGAAAAAAGGCATCGCGCTGGTCAATCAGCAGCTCGGCGAAGCGCTTGGCAAGTCATACGTCGAACAGTATTTCCCACCCGCGTACAAAGCGCGCATGGAAACGCTGGTCAGCAATCTGCTCGCCGCGTACAAGGCCGACATCGACACGCTCGACTGGATGCAGCCGGCGACCAAACAGGCCGCGCAGGCCAAACTCGCCAAGATCGCCGTGAAGATCGGCTATCCCGACAAATGGCGCGACTACTCTAAGTTCAGCGTGTCGCGCGACGACCTCGTCGGCAACGTGCAACGCGGCAACACGTTCGAGTACGAGCGCAACATCGCCAAACTCGGTCAGCCGATCGACCGCAGCGAATGGGGCATGACGCCGCAGACCATCAACGCGGAGTACAACCCGGAAGAAAATTCGATCGAATTCCCCGCCGCGATCCTGCAACCGCCGTTCTTCGACCCGACCGCCGACGACGCAGTGAACTATGGCGCGATCGGCGCGGTGATCGGCCACGAAATCTCACACGGCTTCGACGATCAAGGTGCTCAATACGACGGCGATGGCAACCTGCGCGACTGGTGGACGAAAGAAGATCACGACAAGTTTGCGGCGAAAACCAAGGCGCTCGTCGCCGAGTACAGCACCTTCGAACCCGTTGCCGGCTATCACGTCAACGGCGAACTGACGCTCGGCGAGAACATCGCAGACAACTCCGGTCTGGCGATCGCGTACAAGGCGTACAAGATCGCGACGAAGGACAAGCCCGCGCCGACGATCGACAACCTTTCCGGCGATCAGCGCTTTTACATGGGTTGGTCGCAGGTGTGGCGCAGCAAGATGCGCGAACCGTTTGCGATCCAGTTGACGAAAGTCGATCCGCATTCGCCCGGCGAATTCCGCTCCAACGGGACGCTCGTGAATCAACCCGCGTTTTACGAAGCGTTCGGTGTAAAGGAAGGCGACAAGATGTACCGCGCGCCGGATCAGCGTGTGATCATCTGGTAATGGTTTAGTTTCAGGAACGGACGGCGGTGTTCATCGTCGTCCGTTTTTTTGCTAGCCACTCGTGACAGCTGCAATCTCGCGTCGCTAGGCCGGCTTTCGGAAATCAAAAGCTTCCGTTTTATTGCGGAGAGCAGGCAACTTTTTGCTCGACGCCGAACGTATCAAAAAATCTTTTTCCTTCATAAAGTGTTGTCCGCGCGCTTCCTGCGCGATCGACTTCAGAGGTTTGTGCGCAATGCGGAATAATTGCATGCGTGACGCGCACGTAGCCAAGCCGGTCAGTCTGCTTGGAGCTTTTATTAAATTCTGTAAGCGACCGATTTCATAATCGTCGATGCGAATTTCATCAACGCTGGGATTGGCGCGGGTAATTCGATGCCGCCTGCGCGTTTTGCAAGTTCGCCGTGGCGTGCTTCGTCGGCTTGCATCTGTGTGACAACGGCGCGGCTCGCCGCATCTTCCTCGGGAAGTTTTTGCAGATGCTCGCCGAGGTGCGCTTCGACTTGTCGTTCTGTCTCGACGACGAATCCCAGGCTTACTTTGTCGCTCACCAATGCCGCGACGGCGCCGATGGCGAAACTGCCGGCGTACCACACGGGATTGAGCAGGCTCGGTCGGCTTTGCAATGCGTCGAGCCGGTCGGCGCACCAGGCCAGATGATCGGTTTCTTCCTGCGCGGCGTGGAGCAGTTGCGTGCGTGTGGATTCATCGCGCGCCACAGCGGCTTGTCCGGAATACAACGCTTGCGCGCACACCTCGCCGGTGTGGTTCACGCGCATCAAACCGGCCGCGTGCTTGCGCTGATTCTCGTCCAATTCGCTTTCGGCGATGCCTCGCGCGGGTGATGGGCGCTCTGCCGCGTGCGCGGCGCCGAACGTCGTCGACAGCGCGCGATCGGCTTCTTCGATGAATCGATCGATGACGCTGATACGACGGGTGAACATGGAGTCAATTCTCCAACTGCTGCGCCAACAACACAATCGGGTGCGCGACACGCACGGTGTCGGCGCGCGCGCGAAGGCCGTTGTCGAGGAACGCGCGACAGCCGACGTTGCTAGTGACGAGCATGTCGGGCGCGACGGATTCGATCTGACCGAGTTTTTCGCCGCGCAATGCGTCCGCTGTTTTCGGATGACGGAGAAAATAGTCGCCCGCCGCGCCGCAGCAGCGCGGCTCGTTCGGAAGTTGCACGACGTCGAGTTCGGGAATTCTTGCGAGCAGCGATTTAATCGCGCCGTCTGCGCGCACGACATTCGCTTGTGTGCATGGCGTGTGCAGCGCGATCTTCTTGCGCAAGGGTGCGAATCTCAGTCGTTCGATATCGGGATCCGCCGCAACAAACTCGTGGACGTCGCGCACGCGCGCTGCGGTTCCGGCCAAGGTGTGGTCGCGCAGTGTGCCGAAGCAACCCGACGCCGATACCAATACGGTATCGACGTCGGCGAATGCATCTCGTGTTGCCTGGCCGGTCGACGCAGCGATATCGGCGTGACCGTTGTGCAGCGCGAGTGCGCCGCAACAGCCTTGCGACGATGGAATGACGACGTCGTAACCGAGCGCTTCGAGCAGTCGCGCGGCGGCGGCATGCACATCGCGGTCGGCGAGCGATGCGACGCAACCGATAAAAAGTCCGACGCGGCCGCGCGTTCGTTCTCGGAGTTCGACGGATGTGAATCGCGGCATCGGCGGAATCGTCGGCGCGCGCGCGAACGTTCGCACGAGCGGCAGGTTTGCGAAGCGCATGACGGCGCGAAGCCATACCGGATGTCGAACCAGCCATTCGAGCGCGCGAGATCCGTAAGAACGACGCTGCTCGGCCAACTCGTCGCGCGTCGTTACGATCAATTCACCGTAGCGCACATGCGAAGGGCACACGCGCTCGCACGTCATGCACGCGAGGCAGCGATCGAGATGATCGATCATCGACGCCGACACCGATGCCGGATTCGCTGCCAGCGCCGCGGCGAAGGCGATGCGTCCGCGCGGCGATTCGGCTTCCGTGCGGGAAACACGATAGGTCGGGCACAACGGCACGCAAAGGCCGCATTTCACACATTCGTCCGCCAGTTCGGCGATGCGGGCACGGCGAGCGGTACTCATAGGAGATTTCTCATGGAAAGCATTGTAAATTCGGCTTCCTGAGGTCCAGGCGATGTCATCGTGCGGCGTCCGGCTGCGTTGTACGGAGCATGCAAACGAAACTTTCATTCTTTTTCGCGTTGACGATCACCGCCGCGAATGCGCTGGCCGGCGATGCGCCCGCGCCGGTCATCGGCAAAGACGATCTGCTGTGGCTCAACCGTATCACCTATGGTGCGGACGAAGCGACGATCCTTCAATTCCGCGCGCTCGGCCGCAAGAAATTCCTCGACGTGCAACTGCGCGCCAGGGACGAAAGTCTTCCCGCGCCGATCCAGCAGCGCATCGACGGCATGTCGATCGCGCACACCGATCTGCAGAAAACGATCGAGGATTTCGCCGAACGCCATAAGGAAATCAAAGCCGACGGCAAGACTGAAATGTCGGCCGAACAGAAAAAAGAATACGCGCGCGAAGGCGCAGACCTCGTGCGGCAGACGATCAATCGCGAATTGCTTCGCGCGGTGTATTCGCCGGATCAGCTCAAGGAACAGATGGTCTGGTTCTGGCTCAATCAGTTCAACGTGTTCGCGCGCAAGGGCGCCGAACCGTGGCTCGTTTCGGATTACGCCGAGCACGCCGTTCGTCCTCACGCGATGGGCAAATTCCGCGATCTCGTGTTGGCCACGCTCACGCATCCTGCGATGCTTGTTTACCTCGACAACGTGCGCAACGCGAAGGATCACGCTAACGAGAATTACGCGCGCGAATTGATGGAGCTGCAAACGCTCGGTGTCGATGCCGGCTACACGCAGAAAGATGTACAGGAACTGGCGCGCATTCTGACCGGCGTGAGTGTGGAATTCGTGCCGCGAAACGTTCGCTTCGGCAAATTCTCGCCCGAACCGCTTGGCAAAACCGGCGCGGCTTTTTTTCCGGCGCGCCATGATTTCGGCAACAAAACATTGCTCGGTCACACGATCCGTGGCGATGGTTTCAAGGAGGTCGAGGAAGCCGTCGATCTGCTGGTCAAGCAACCGCAGTGCGCGCAATTCGTATCGCGCCGCATGGCGGAATATTTCGTCGCCGATCAGCCGCCCAAGGAACTCGTCGATGCGATGGCGCACACGTTCGAGCGCAGCGACGGCGATATCGCCGAAACATTGCGCACGATGTTCGAGTCCAAAGCGTTCGATGCGTCGCTCGGCAACAAGTTCAAGGATCCGATGCACTACGTCGTGTCGGCCTTGCGCTACGCCTACAACGGCGCCACGCAAATGGACACCGACGTCGCCGTGAACTGGCTGGGCACGCAAGGCGAAGTGCCGTTCGGACATCAGAGTCCGGACGGTTATCCGCTCACCGAAAGCGGCTGGGCGAGTTCGGGGCAGATGAGTCGCCGTTTCGAGATCGCGCGAGCGATCGGCGCGGGCCGCGCAGATAAAGTGGACGTGAACACGAAGCAAACGCCGCCGGAACTTGCCGGCAGTTTGTTCGTCAAAACCCTGTTGCCGTACATGTCGCAAAACTCGCTGGCGGCGCTGGAAAAAGCGAAATCGCCGGTCGAGTGGAACACGTATCTGCTGTCCTCTCCCGAATTCAATTATCGATAAGCCATGAATCGTCGTAATTTTCTGATCAACACCGCCGCCGCGCTGCCGGCGCTCGGTTTCGCCGGCAAGCTGTTCGCGGCGCCGGCATCGTCGCCGCGATTCCTGTTCGTGTTCCTGCGCGGCGGATACGATTGCGCGAACATGCTGATTCCTTATTCGAGCGATTTCTATTACGAATCGCGGCCGAAGATCGCCATCGCGAAACCGGATCCGAGCAATACGAACGGCGCGCTCGCGCTCGACGCGAACTGGGCGCTCGCGCCGATCCTGCGTCCGTCGATCGGTGCGATGTACGCGGCAAAGCAAGTCGCGTTCGTTCCGTTCGCGGGCACGGAAGATCTGTCGCGCAGTCATTTCGAAACGCAGGACAACATCGAATTGGGTCTGCCACCACAGCAGCACGCGTTCAATTCTGGTTTCCTCGCGCGTCTTTCCGGTGTGTTGCAGGGCAAAGCGAAACCCATCGCGTTCACCGACGCGTTGCCGCTGAGTTTCCAAGGTGGCGGCGACATCGCAAATCTTTCGCTGCGCAATGTCGGGAAGTCGGGATTCGACGATCGCCAGACGGCTATCCTCAGCGACATGTACAAAGGCACGCGATTACAGCCGGCGGTAAGTTCCGGCTTGCAGTTGCGCGCGGAAGTCGCGCAGGAATTCGGCGCGGAAATGCAAAAGGCCAATCGCGGCGCGATCAACGCGCGCGGATTCGCCGGCCAATCCGACAAGCTCGCGGAACTGATGCGCGATCGCTACCGCTTGGGTTTCGTTGACATCGGCGGCTGGGACACGCACGTCAACGAAGGCGGTGCGCAAGGTCAACTCGCCAACAACCTCGACGAACTCGGACAGGGTTTGCAGTCGTTCGCGCAAACGCTCGGCGACGAATGGCGCAACACCGTCGTGGTCGTGCTGTCTGAATTCGGCCGCACGTTCCGCGAAAACGGGAATCAAGGCACCGACCATGGTCACGGTTCGGTGCATTGGGTACTCGGCGGCTCGGTCGGCGGCGGCCGCATCGTCGGCGAGCAAGTCGCCGTGAAACAGGAAACACTGCTGCAGAATCGCGACTATCCGGTGCTCAACAATTATCGCGCGACGCTGGCGGGCGTGTTTTCACGCATGTGGGCCTTGAATCCGCAACAGCTGACGCAGGTATTCCCGGCGACGAGCGCGCATGATCTGCGCTTGGTGTGACCGCGACGCGCGCTATTTTTTCGGCTTGTCCGGCATTTTCGACGCGTCGTAACCGCCGACTTCGAACACCTCGCTTTTTGCGCCGACGTTCTTGATCGTCACGTTGATCGATACGGTTTTCGCGTGTTCCATCCGCGCGATGAAGTCTTTGTTGTCGTCGATGAACAGTGCCGGCTCGCCGGTAGGCGGAACGGTCGCTTTCATACGCTGGCCGGACGCATCGTCGAACGCGACGCCCAAGGTCGCGCAACCTTTGCTGCAATCGAACGTCGCGTTGTCGAGCAGCAGATAGACGCTCTGGCCCCACTTCGGATGCTGACGCAACACGAGCCGGAGACGCGCGCTGCCCGGCAGCGCTTCCTTGCTCGCGATCGCCGCGCTGTATTGCGTCCCGCCCGCTTCCGGCACGTTGTTGTATACCCACAATCGCGACAGCCGCTTCGACTCGCTTTCGCGCGTGACTTTCGCGTGCAGCTCGCCGAGCGTCTTTTGCACTTGCGCCGCCGCGGCCGAGTTCGGATACGTCTTGACGATTTCGTCGCCGAGGTTCGCGGCGATGTCGGAACCGCCGCTCGTGCGCATCTGATCGTACAGCGCGAGCTGCTTGTTTGCTTTCGCCTCCGCATCGGCCCTGGCGGCGACGGCGGGATCCGGTTGAGGCGGCGCCGGCGCTTTCGAGCAAGCGATCAATCCGATGGATATCACGATCGACACAATCAGACGCGAACGCATAGTTCATTCCCTTGATGGCGAGCAGTGACGATAGCGCGTCGCGCGCTCATTTGCAGGGATCGTTGCCGAGATTGCGGTCGTACGTGGAAACCGATTCGTCGTACTCGTGACCTTTACGGCCGACCGCGCCCGCACGTCGCATTTCGGAGCACGCCAGTTCGCGCGAAACCGGACGCGACGAAACGGTGCCGCCCTGCGCTGCGCTCGTCCCGCGCCGATTTCCGGATTTCTCGCCCACGGAATGCGGGCAACGACTTAACCGGTAAAAAATATCACCGCCGCTCGTCCGGCATTCGTACGCCGTCTCCGATTTCGCGTGCGCGAGATGCATGGTGCGCTGACGTGGCGGCGTCGACGGCGTTCGATCGATCGCGTATTGCGGCGACGGTTTCGCCGGCGGCGCGGGTGCCAAGTCGATTTCCGTTGCGCGTTGCGAACCCGTGCAACCGGTCGATTGAAACGAAACGGCGCCGGTAGCGTCCGTGCATTTGTACGCCGTCGTTGCGTGAACGCCGTTGCAAAGAAAAAGAAGAAACAGCATCGCCAACCATTCGTGCAGCTTCAATGTGCGATGCGGGAAATTCGAAACAGGATAAGTCATGGCACGATCCATCAATGAGGTGCACAAATCATCGTATGGTCGGACGTTGGCAACGATGGGCGAACATCGTTGGATCGCGTAGGAAATCGCCTACGGTTTCAGCAGACCGCTGACGTTGCGCGCACCGAGTCGATCACCGGCGACGGCATCGCCGCCACTAGCTTCATGAACTCGGGAAACCGCGCGTGGTACGGATCATCACGTGCACGACCCACGAAGGGCCAGTGCAACCAATTCAACAGCGTGAGGTATAGATTCATCCATCGATCCGGTTTCCCGACCCGCGCAAGTATGCGGAAAGTCACGCACCGTTGCGAACGAGAAATGGCCTACAATGCCATTTGGACGTCTAAACGAGCCTGCCATGAAACGTCGTGTTTCCGCGATACTGTTCGGCCTTTTCGCATCGCATGCAATCGCGCGCGCCACGCCGCAGACGATCGATGAAGCGCTCAAACAAGCACAGGTCGAACATCTGCCCGTGTTCGCGGATTTCCAGGCGCAGTGGTGCTACTCGTGTTACTTCATGTCGACGCATGTGCTGACCGGAGCGGAATGGCAGGCGATGGAGAAGCGCGTGGTGGTCGTCGAAGTGGACGCCGATTCGCCCGACGGCGCGCGCTGGATGAAGAAACTCGACGTGAAGGCGCTGCCGATGTTCGTCGTGCTGAAATCCGACGGCAGCGAACTCGGTCGCGTCGTCGCCGAACAGCCGCGCGATACGTTTTACGCGCAGATGAAAAAAATTCTTAGCGGCGGCGATGCGCTCGACGCGCTGAAAAAAAAATCAGATTCCGGTTCGCCCGCGGCGATCGCCGATGCACTCGCAAGTTTCGAGGCGCGCAATCAAATCAGCGAAGGACTCGCGTGGTATGACGGTTTGCCGGAGACTCGTCGCGCGAGCAACGACGCGACGGTTGCGATGTGGCACGAACGCTTGCTGATGGAGAAAGCGGCCAAAGCGGACGATCACGCCGCCTGTGTGTCATCCGGAAAAAAAGTGCTTGCGGCGAGCAATGTCGGTTGCGACCGCTATTACGTGCTCGAACAAGTGATGGATTGCAGCGAAAAAATGCCCGCCGACGAGCGCAAGCCGCTTCTGAGCGCACAGCGACCGGCAATGCAGACACTGCTCGATAAACAGGTGTTCGTGCAGCCGGCGCAGTGCGCGGATCAGCGCACCGCTGTGCTCGTGACAGCCGATCTCGACAAGGCTATCGGCGACAGCGCCGCCGAAAAAGCGACGCTCGATCGCGGCATCGACGACGCGCGGGCGCGACTCGGCGGCGACGTCGGCAAGGATCGCAATCTCGCCGACAACCTGCGCGTGTTCCTCGACCGCGCCGGCCGCACCGACGAACTCGATGCGCTGATGCCGAAACTCATCGCCGCCTATCCGGACGATTACGTGTATTCGTATCGCTACGGCGCGAGTTTGCTCAAACGCAACAAACCGGCCGAAGCATTGCCGTATCTCGAACGCGCAGCCGAAAAAACATTCGGCGCGAATCGGCTCAGCGTCGCCTCATTGCGCGCCAAAGCGCTGCTCGCGCTGAACCGCCGCAGCGATGCGGAGAAAGTCGTCGCCGACGCCCTCGAAGCGAATGGCCCTTGGTTCCCCGAACAAGCCGAAAAGTTGAAAGCCGTCCTAAAATCCTGAGCTCTCACCTGCAAAAGTACACAAGCCGAGCGGACGCGAAACGCATTCGTCGCGGACACAGTGCTTACTAATGCGAGCTCTTTCCAGCTCACCAACGCACACAACCCGCGCCGGGAGCGCGGGTTCGCGACGGGCACGGGGACGTGATCCTTCGCGAACGGCATCCCATGCGAACAACAAAAGACGGTTTTTTTGGTGACTTTTGTCGTCCAACAAAAAGTTACCCGCCGCGTACGGCGGAAGCTCTTCCGCCTACGCGAGAATGACGAGCAAACGGAAATCGCCGAACGCGATAATCAGTGGCTGAGACGCCCCTCACGTAAAATCCCGACGTGCCGCCCGACATCCGCAAGATCGTCCACATCGATATGGACGCGTTTTACGCGTCGGTCGAGCAGCGCGACGATCCATCGTTGCGCGGCAAACCGGTCGTCGTAGCGTGGCGCGGATCGCGCTCGGTGGTGTGCGCGGCGTCGTACGAGGCGCGCAAGTTCGGCGTGCGATCGGCGATGCCGGCCGTGCGCGCGGAACGGCTCTGTCCGGACGCCGTTTTCGTGCCGCCGGATTTCACCCGGTATCGCGCCGTATCGAAACAGGTGCGCGAGATTTTTCTGCGGCACACCGACCTCGTCGAACCGCTGTCGCTCGACGAAGCGTATCTGGATGTGACACTTCCGAAGACCGATTTCACGTCGGGCACCGCCGTCGCGAAAGCGATTCGCGAACAAATTGCGGACGAGACCACGCTCACCGCGTCGGCCGGCGTGGCGCCGAACAAATTCCTCGCGAAGATCGCTTCCGACTGGCGTAAACCGGATGGGCTTTTCGTCATCCGGCCGCACCAGGTCGAAGCATTTCTCGCTCCATTGCCGGTGTCGAAAATTCCCGGCGTGGGCAAAGTGATGGACGCGAAACTGCAGGCGCTCGCCATCCATACATGCGCCGATCTGCGCCGCTACGACGTGCACGAACTCGAGCGCCGCTTCGGCCGATATGGCCGCCGTCTGGCCGAACTCGCGGTCGGCACGGACAACCGCCGCGTCGATCCCGATCAGCCTGTGCAATCGATTTCGTCGGAAGACACGTTCGAACACGATGTGCCGCTGCACGACATTGAACCGATGATCCGCGCGCTTGCTGCTAAAACCTGGGCCGCCACGCGCAAGACCGACCGCATCGGACGCACCGTCGTGCTGAAGCTCAAAACGTCGGACTTCCACATCTTCACGCGCAGCCACACGCCGAGCGTGCCGCCGCAGACGGTCGAGGAATTCGTGACGATCGCTGTGGGTTTGCGCGAACGCGTCGGCCTGCCCGAACGCACACGCTTCCGGCTGGTGGGCGTCGGTCTGAGCAATTTCCGCGAGGCCGAGGATGCAGCTGCGCAGTCCGCGCTTTTCTGAGGCAAAAAAAAGCGCGCGGGGTAGCGAGATACCACGCGCGCGTGCGAGACCACGGCACTCAGGGGGTGAATGACGCGGCATGAGCAGTCTAGGTATCGGCCACGGCCGCGGAAACTGTAAATATTGACAGGGGGGACGATGACCGCCTGTTGCGGGCGGGTTACAGCGCGTCGAAAAATTCGACAATCCCGCT
>CAZZYA010000011.1:0-29796 GCA_964658115.1 uncultured Rudaea sp.
CGCCGGCACGCCGGAAGAAGTGGCCGCCGTGATCGCTTTTTTATGCTCGGATGCCGCGGGCTATGTCAACGGACAGATCATCGGCGTCAACGGCGGCATGGCGTGACTGCGTGCTGCGGCTTCCGTGGTCGCGGCGTGGCCGTTATACTTCGCCGCTCGCGCCTGCCCCGTTTTCCCAAGATCAACCCGAATCCGTTGTGGTGAATCCGTGACCAACCCCGTTACCGACAGCGACCGCGTCTTCCTCAAGCATTTTTCGATGGTGATCGGCTTTCTGGTGCTGGTCATGTTCGCGCTAATCTTTTTGGCGATGCACATCTACGCCGAACACCCGGCGCCGGTGTCGCCCGACTCGCGGAAACAGACCACCGAACGCGTAGCGCCCGTCGGTGCCGTATACGCTGGCGATACGGGCAAAGCCGCGCTGCTCGCTGCACAGGAATCGGCGAAGAAAGCCGCGGAATCGCAAGTCGCTTACGGCGGCACGACGGATGGCAAAACCATCTTCGGCAATCTTTGCCAGACGTGCCATACGAACGCCGCCACCGGCGCGCCGGTGATCAGCGACAAATCGGCATGGGCCCCGCGCGTCGCGCAAGGTTTGCCGACGCTGATAAATCACGCCATCAACGGTTTCCAGGGTCCGGACGGCAAGATGATGCCGGCGAAAGGCGGCAACCCGTCGTTGACGAACGATCAGGTCAAGTCGACGGTCGAGTGGATGGTGTCGCAGGTCAAGTAACCCGGTTTCCGGAACCTGACGCGGAGGCGCTCTCCGCTATGATGTGCGCATGCCCGCCGTCCTTTCCTGGCCCTCGCAGTTCCCGGCCGAGCCGTCGACGCCATTGAGTTTGCCCGGTGCCGCCGGCCGTATCGAAGCTTTGGCGTGCGTACCCGAAGCCGAGGCTGCGCGACAGGGCACGGCGATCGTCTGTCATCCGCATCCGCTGCAAGGCGGCTCCATGCACAACAAAGTGGTCACGATGATCGAACGTTCGTTGCGCGAACTCGGTCTGGCCACGGTCATTTTCAATTTTCGCGGTGTGGGCGAATCGGAAGGCGCGTTCGACGATGGTCGTGGCGAGAGCGAGGACGTTCTCGCGATGGCCGAATGGATTCAGTCCGTGCGACCGAACGACGCGTTGTGGCTCGCGGGTTTTTCGTTCGGCAGCTACGTCGCCGCGCGCGCCGCGCCGCAGTTGCCGGTGCGGCAGATGATTTCGGTCGCGCCGCCGATCGGTCGTTGGGACTTCAACGCGCTCGCTTCGCCGTTGTGTCCTTGGCTAGTGATTCAGGGCGAAGCCGACGAGATCGTCGATCCGGAAGCCGTGTATGCATGGGTGGCCGCGCAGCCGGAACCGCCGACGCTCGTGCGCATGCCTGACACGAGTCATTTCTTCCATCGCCGACTGATGGATCTGCGCGGCGCGATCAAGAATGGCGTCCGCGCGAATCTGCCGCCGCTCGCGCATGGCGGCTGAGTCGGACGTCCTGTCGCCGGGTGCGCTGTATGCACGCGGCGTGGCGGAAAACCGCTGGGAAGACGATCCCGCGCAACGCGAAGCCGCGCGATGGCTGGACCGTATCCACGACGATTTCGCCGCACGCCGCGATGCCGGTTTGTGGAAAAGTATACAATTGCGCATGTCGCCGAAGCCGGTGCGAGGTTTGTATCTTTGGGGCGCGGTAGGTCGCGGCAAGACATTCCTGACCGATCTTTTGCTCGAATCGTTGCCCGGCGAAAAAACGCTGCGCCTGCATTTCCATCGCTTCATGGGCCGCGTGCACGCGCAACTCGCCAAACTCGAAGGCAAGGCGGATCCGCTCGAAGACGTCGCGGATCATTTCGCCGAGCAGGCGAAACTGTTTTGCCTCGACGAATTTTTCGTCACCGATATCGGCGATGCGATGATCCTTGCAGGACTGCTGCGCGGACTGTTTTCGCGCGGCGTTACGTTGGTCACGACTTCGAACATCGCGCCGCAGAATCTCTACAAGGATGGTCTGCAGCGCGCGAAATTCTTGCCCGCCATCGCGCTGCTTCAAGAACATTGCGACGTCCGCGAATTGCAGTCGGCGCAGGATTTCCGCATGCGCGCGCTCACGCAAACCGGCGTGTATTTCACACCGGACGATGCACGCGCCGAACAGGCGATGGCCGATACGTTCGAGCGCGTCGCACCCGCTTCGCGCCGCGCGACGACGCCGCTGCGCGTGAACGGACGCGACATCGCCGTGAAACGTCGCGCGGATACCGTGGTCTGGTTCGACTTCGCGGCGTTGTGCGACGGACCGCGCGCGGTCGCCGATTACATCGAGCTCGCGCAGAGTTATGCGACCGTGCTGATTTCCGGGGTGCCGCAACTGAACGAAATGACGGACAATGCCGCTCGACGTTTCGTCAATCTCGTCGACGAGTTTTACGACCACGGTGTGAACCTCGTGCTCAGCGCTGCCGCGCCGATCGCCGAGTTGTATCGCGGTGACCGCTTGCGCGCGGAATTCGAACGGACGCGCAGCCGGCTGATCGAAATGCAAAGCGCGGATTATCTTTCCGCCGCGCATCGACATTGATGCCGTCGCAGTTGCGATGCCATGCGCGCGGCGTTGAAAATGACCTCCGACCCATTGCGCGATGCACAAGATCGGGATTATCTTAACCGCCCGGTTTATTAATGCATCCGTGATTCCCGGCTAAAATTCGCCCGGGCGGCTACGCGCTTGCGCAAAAAATCGCCGACGTTCGCCATTCTCAGGAACGAGACATGACCTTCTTGACGTTGCCCAAATCGACCGTTCAGACGATGCTCCTTCTCGCCGCCGCTATCGCTTTGGCGGCATGCGGCAAGGACAACAAACAGCAGCAGCAGGCTCCGCCACCGCCGGAAGTCGGCGTGGTCACGGCGCACGCGCAGGCCGTGCCGCTCACGCGCGATCTGGTCGGCCGTCTCAGCGCGACGCGTACTGCCGATGTTCGCGCCCGTGTCGCCGGTGTATTGCAGAAACGTCTGTACACGGAGGGCACCGACGTCAAGGAAGGCCAGCCGCTGTTCCAGATCGATCCGGCGCCGCTCAAGGCCGCGTTGAATGCGCAGCTGGCCAATCTCGCGTCCGCGCAAGCCACGTACACGAACAACCATGTCGCCGCGGAACGCGCGCGCTCCGTCGCGGACAAGGGATTGTTGTCGAAGACCGATCGCGACAACGCCGAAGCGGCCGAACGCACCGCGTCGGCTGCCGTGAAACAGGCGCAAGCGACGGTCGATAGCGCGAAGATCAGTTTGGGCTACGCAACCGTCACCGCGCCGATTTCCGGCCGCGCCGGTCAGCAACAAGTGACCGAGGGCGCGCTTGTCGGGCAAGGCGATGCGACGCTGCTCACGACAATCGATCAAATCGATCCGGTGTATGTGAACTTCACGCAGGCGTTCGGCGATATCGACTCGCTGCGCGCCGCGGCGACCAAAGGCAGCGTACAGCTCGTCGATCAGATGAAGGCCAAAGTCGAACTGCTCCGCGGCGATGGTTCGCCGTACGGCAGCGAAGGCACGCTCGACTTTTCCGACACCGCCGTCGATGCGTCGACCGGCGCGGTCAGTCTGCGCGGCATCATCCCGAATCCGAATCACGTGCTGTTGCCGGGCCAATACATCAACGTGCGCTTGACGCTGGGTACGCTGGCGCATGCGTGGCTCGTATCGCAGACAGCGTTGCAGCGCGACGCCACCGGACCGTACGTTTTCGTCGTCGGAAGCGACACCAAAGTCATTCAGAAGCGCGTCACGGCCGACACGCTGCACGGCAATGACTGGATCGTCACCGACGGCCTCGCCGACGGCGATCAGGTCGTCGTGTCCGGCGTGCAGAAAGTAAAACCCGGCTCGCCGGCGAAAGGCGTCCCGCCCGACCAGGCGAACAAGCAGGGCGGTGCGCCGAACGGCCCAGGCGGCCAGCAAGGCGCGCCATCGAACGGACAAAACGGCCAGCAGCAATCCGGCCAGCAGCCGTCCGCGCCGCAACCCGGGCAGAAACCGAGCGATCCACCGAAAGACGGACAGCAGAGCGACAAGTCTGCGCCCGCGAATCACTAAAGGCGCCGCGTCATGTCCAGTTTTTTCATCGACCGCCCGATTTTCGCATGGGTACTCGCGATCCTGATCACGCTCGGCGGCGTGATCGCCACGCTGAATCTCAGTATCGAATCGTATCCCGCGATCGCGCCGGCGCAGGTTGCCGTCAGCGCCACGTATCAAGGTGCCGATGCCGAGACGGTGGAAAAAACCGTCACGCAGGTCATCGAGCAGCAACTGACCAGCATCGATAAATTGATGTATTTCAGTTCGAGTTCCAGTTCGAACGGTGCGGCGACGATCACGCTGACGTTCGAACCCGGCACCGATCCGGACATCGCGCAGGTGCAGACGCAGAACCGCGTGTCGCTCGCCACGCCGCGTCTGCCGACCGAGGTCACACAGCAAGGTATTACCGTGCTGAAGACCAATCCGGACTTCCTGATGTTCTTCGCGCTCACGTCGGACGACGGTCAGTACGATTCGTACGCGCTGAACAACTTCATGTCGCAAAGCGTGTCCGATCAAATCGCACGTATCCCTGGCGTAGGTCAGACGCGTCAGCTCGGTTCCGAATATGCGATGCGCATCTGGCTCGATGCCGACAAGTTGCATGGTTATGCAATGTCGCCCGCCGACGCACTGAAAGCGGTGCAAGCGCAGAACGTGCAGATCGCCGCCGGTTCCATCGGCGCGGAGCCCTCTGTACCGGGCAACGGTTTCACGGCGCCCGTGATCGCCGAGGGTCGGTTCACGACGCCCGAGCAATTCCAGAACATTATTCTGCGCACGAATAGAGACGGCACGTCGGTACGATTGAAAGATGTGGCGCGCGTCGAACTCGGGCCGTTCTCGTACGGTTTCCGTTCGATGTTCGACGGCAAAGGCGTAGCCGGTCTCGGCGTGCAGCTGTCCAGCGGCGCGAATGCGTTGAATGTGCGCGAAGCGGTCATCGCGAAACTCGAACAGCTCAAGCCGACATTCCCGCCGGGCGTGACGTATCGCCTGCCGTACGACACTACCGACTTCATCAAGATTTCCATCCGCGAAGTCGTGCAGACGCTGGCCGAGGCGATCGTGCTCGTGTTCATCGTCATGCTGATGTTCCTGCAGAATTTCCGCGCCACGATCATCGCCACGATGGTCATCCCCGTGGCGTTGATGGGCGGATTCCTGTCGATGTACGCCGTCGGATTTTCGATCAACCAGCTCACGCTGTTCGGCATGGTGCTGGCGATCGGCATCGTCGTGGACGACGCGATCGTCGTAATCGAGAACGTCGAACGAATCATGTCCGAAGAAGGACTGTCGCCGAAAGACGCCACGCGCAAGGCGATGGGTCAGATTTCCGGCGCCGTCGTCGCCATCGCGCTCGTGCTCATGGCGGTGTTCATTCCGAGCGCGATGCAGTCCGGATCGGTCGGCGTCATCTACAAGCAGTTCGCGTTGACAATCGCGCTGTCCACCGCGTTCTCCGCCTTCCTTGCGCTGGTGTTCACGCCCGCGCTGTGCGCCACGATCATCAAACCCGTCGACGAGCACAAACGGAAAAACATCGTGTATCGCGGTTTCAATCGCGTATTCGATTGGGTTCGCGATACGTACACCAACCATGTCAGCGGCGCGATTCGGCGCATGGCGTTGTGGATGTGCGTGTTCGTGGTTGTCTGCGTCGTGTGCGGTTTCATGTTCAAAATCCTGCCGACCAGCTTCGTGCCTGACGAAGATCAAGGCTATGCCGTCGTCATCGCCACATTGCCGTCCGGTGCGGGCATTCAACGCACCAACGCCGTGCTCGATCAGATTTCCGACACCGTGCGCAAGGATCCCGACGTCGCCGACGTGTTCGCCATTTCGGGTTTCAGTTTCGTCGGCAGCGGCGAAAATGTCGGCATGGCGTTCATTCGCCTCAAGCCGTGGGACGATCGCAAGAGTTCAGCGATGGATCTCATACGCAAGTTTCAGGGTCAGCTGTACGGCGGCGTCAAGGAAGCGATGGTGTTCGTCGTCAACCTGCCGACCATTCGCGGCTTGAGCCAGTTCGGCGGTTTCGACATGTATCTGCAGGATCGTTCCGGCGCCGGCCACGCCGCGCTGATCAATGCGCAGAATATCGTGCTCGGCAAAGCCGCCGAACAGAACAAGATTCTCGCCGGCGTACGCCCGAACGGATTGCCCGATACGCCGCAGCTTCAAATGACCGTCGATCGCAATCAGGCGCAATCGATGGGCCTTTCGCTCACGGACGTTTATACGGCCATTCAGTTGATGCTCGCGCCGGTTTATGTCAACGACTTCTTCTACGGCGGCCGCGTGCTGCGCGTGAACATGCAGGCCGATGCGCAGTTCCGTGCATCGACCGAAGGACTGTCGCGCTTTTTCTTGCCGAGTACGCAACAGACGGCGACGACGAGCACGACCAGCAGCGCGCAAAGCATCGTCGGCGGCACGCCGAACAACGTCGCCTCGATGATTCCGCTGTCCAACGTCGTGCGCACGAACTGGACGATGGGTTCGCCCGCGCTCATCCGCTACAACGGTTTCGAATCGATCGAAATCGTCGGCGCCGAGGCGCCGGGCAGCAGTTCCGGTGCGTCGATGGATGCGATGTCGAACATCATCAATCACGATCTGCCGCCCGGTTTCGGATTCGACTGGACCGGCCAGAGCCTGCAGGAAATCATTTCGGGCAATCAGGCGCCGATGTTGTACGCGCTGTCGATTCTCGTCGTGTTCCTGTGTCTCGCCGCGTTGTACGAAAGCTGGTCGATTCCGGTCGCCGTGTTGCTCGTCGTGCCGCTCGGCATCACCGGCGCATTGTTGACGACATACTTCCGTGGACTCAGCGACGACGTGTATTTCAAGATCGGCATCCTGACCATCATCGGTCTCGCCGCGAAGAACGCGATCCTGATCGTCGAATTCTGCGTCGAAGAGCAACGTTCCGGCCGCAAGCTCGGCGCGGCCGTCATCGATGCTGCTCGCCTGCGCTTGCGACCGATCCTGATGACGTCGTTCGCCTTCATGCTCGGCGTGTTTCCGCTGGCGATTTCCAGCGGCGCGGGCGCGAACGCGCGTCACGCGATCGGTACCGGCGTCATCGGCGGCATGCTGTTCGCTACGTTCCTCGGTTTGCTGTTCATTCCGGTGTTTTATGTATTCGTGCGTCGCCTGCTCGGCGAAAAACTCGAACCGCGCGAAGAAACGCAAAAGGCCGTCGAAGAAGCCGCGCACCCGCACCCGCATCAATGACACGCGAGTTCAAAACGCGGCGCCTTCGGGTCGCCGCGTTTGGCGTGCTCACGCCGCCGCTGGTTTTCTACACCGACATCGGTTCCGGTCTGAACGACGGCCGCGAGAACAACAACGGCGCTTATCTGCCGATTTTCGGCAAGCACTTCGGTGGCGGCGGGCTCGGCACCACCACGAAATTAACGATCGGCGGCAAAGAAGTGGTCGCTTATCGCTCGCTCGGCGCATCGAAAGCGCGCAGCGATATCCATCGACTCACCATCCAAATCGGTCTCTGTCAGGCGTTGCCCTTGGCGTCGCGCAGCCGTTGCGCGTCAGCGTGAAAGGGGTGACGCGCATCCCTTGAAAGCGATCCGCAGTTCGTGATGCGCCGGCGGATTTGCACACCGGCGGATTACGACGTGACCGGACGTCCGGGCGGCGCCGGCTTCGACATCGGTGCTTACGAATTCGCAACGGATACGATTTTCGCGGACGGTTTCGAATAGCGGTCAAAGCCACGGATTGGGTGGCAGGGCATCGAACGCAACGCGCAAACGGTTTTCCCATTCGGTGCGGATCGTTTCGAGATACGCATCGTTCTCGTCGAGCCGGCGTTTGAGTTTCACGCGCAGCGAATCTTTTTCGTACACGAGCAGATCGATCGGCGCGCCGACGGAAAGATTCGAACGCATCGTCGAATCGAACGAGACGATGGTGCATTTCACCGCTTCGGCCATCGACGTGTCGCGGGAAATGATGCGGTCGAATATCGGCTTGCCGTATTTGATCTCGCCGATTTGCATGAACGGCGTGTCGTCCGTGCTTTCGATGCAGTTGCCTTCCGGATAAACGAGAAACAGACGCGGCGCCTCACCCTTGATCTGCCCGCCGACGATGAACGTCGCGCACGCATCGATGTTTTCCGCATTAAGGAATTTTTCGTCACGTTCCTTTACTTCGCGAACGGCATCACCGATGAGGCGCGCCACCTCGAACATCGATGTCGCCGTCAAAATGCCGAGCGTGTTCGGATCGTTGCGCGCGGCAAGTTCCAGCATGCTCAACGCGTTTTGCGTCATCGAAAGATTGCCGGCCGACAATGTGACGATCACGCGGTCGCCTTCGCGGCAAATGACGCGCATCTTGGCGAACCGCGCGACGTTGTCCATGCCCGCGTTGGTGCGCGAATCCGACGCGAACACCAGCCCCGATTCCAGATTTACGCCAACGCAGTACGTCATGCGATCACGTCTGTCGAAAGCGCATGATCTTATCACCGCGCAGCACTGCGACGCCGGCAAATACGTGTAGCGAAATCGTCATGGATGCCGTATCGGCTCGATTGGCGCTGCGCACGGAAATGGACGAAAATACAGGTTCACGGCCGCGCACCGCGCCGCGCATCCTCCGGAGAATCCGATGACAGAACCAACTCTCACGCCGCCCAGCGGCGGCGCCAAGATCACGATCTCGCAAGGCCGTCTCAACGTGCCAGACCAGCCGATCGTTCCCTTCATCGAAGGCGACGGCACCGGACCGGACATCTGGCGCGCCTCGGTGCGCGTGTTCGACGCCGCGGTTGAAAAAGTATACAAAGGCAAACGCAAGATCCACTGGATGGAAGTGTTCGCCGGCGAAAAGGCGTTCAAGCAGTTCAACAACTGGCTGCCGGAAACCACGGTGCAGGCGTGCCGCGATTATCTCGTCTCGATCAAAGGTCCGCTGACCACGCCGGTCGGCGGCGGTATCCGCTCGCTCAATGTCGCTTTGCGCCAGATGCTCGATCTGTATGTCTGCCTGCGTCCGGTGCGCTGGTTCAAGGGTGTGCCGTCGCCGGTGCGCGATCCCTCGAAAGTCGACATGGTGATCTTTCGCGAGAACACCGAAGACATCTACGCTGGCATCGAATACGAAGCCGGCAGCGCCGCCGCGCAGAAAGTGCTCGATTTCTTGAAAACGAACGATCCGAAAGGGTTCGAGAAAATCCGCTTCGGCACGAAGGAAAAGGCCGAGGAATGGCAGAAACTGCTGGAAACCGTCGGCACGCCACATCGGGATGTCGGCGTAAACGTCGGCATCGGCATCAAGCCGGTGAGCTATCTCGGCACCGAACGCATCGTCCACAGCGCGATTTCGTACGCGCTGCAAAACGGACGCAAGTCGGTGACGATCGTGCACAAAGGCAACATCATGAAATTCACGGAAGGTGCCTTCCGCGGTTGGGGCTATGAAGTCGCCGAGAAGTTTTTCCCCGGCAAGGTCTACACCTGGGATCAATGGGAAAAGACCAAAGCCGCAAACGGCGAGCATGCAGCGAACGACGAACAGAAAGCCGCGCTCGCCGAAGGCAAAGTACTGATCAAGGATTCCATCGCGGACATCACGCTGCAGCAAGTGCTGACGCGTCCGGATGAATTCAGCGTCATCGTCACACTCAACTTGAACGGCGATTATCTTTCCGACGCGCTCGCCGCGCAGGTCGGTGGAATCGGCATCGCGCCGGGTGGCAACATCAACTATCTCACCGGCCATGCGGTGTTCGAAGCCACGCACGGCACCGCGCCGAAGTACGCCAACCTGGACAAGGTGAATCCGGGTTCGGTCATCCTGTCCGGTGAAATGATGCTGCGCTATATGGGCTGGACCGAAGCGGCCGACGCACTCATCACCGCGATGGACAAAGCCATCGCTGCGAAAACGGTGACCTACGATTTCGCCCGCCTGATGGACGGCGCCACCGAAGTGAAATGTTCGGAATTCGGCGACGCGCTGATCAAAGCGCTTTGATCTCGATCCGACACGACCAACGGGCTGCATACGCGGCCCGTTTCGTTTTTAGTGCGGAATAGATAGTCGCGGCCACGCGATCGGTTTTCTCCGCGACGTTCCCTTGCGGCTGGTCTTGCCACGTGGTCGCGGAGCCGACAATTGCTGGACCGCCTCGCGCGAAAGATAGCCGCCGTTGAACAACTGACCTTGCGCCACTTGTGAGAGATTTTGCCAGAAGCTTTTCATATCCAAGTCTCCGTCCGATGCCCTTCGAACGCAGACGATAGGCTCATCGCAGCTCGCAAAAAAGCGACGCTTTTGCAACCGATGTGTGAATTCCGCTCAACTCCGGACATGCGCGTCCTGACGCAGGGCAGCGAGCATCCGTCACGACGCTCGGCGTATGATGGCGGCCCTTGCAATGCTGATCGATCAGGAGAATTCGATGAACGTTTCGCGCTTGCTGCTGCTGGGAATGTGCAGCGCCATCGCTTTGATTTCGTCACTGCCGACCGTCATGGCCGCGCCCGCCGCGCCGTCCGCGACAGCCGATACGAAACTCGACAGCGCCATCGCCGGCGCGTGGCGCGATCCGAAAAACGTCGCGCGCGACAAGTATCGTCATCCGAAACAGACGCTCGCATTCTTCGGCGTGAAACCCGGCATGACGTTGATCGAAATCACGCCCGCTGGCGGCTGGTATTCCGAAATCCTCGCGCCGTACCTCAAGGCGAGCGGCACCTACATCGCCGCCGTGGTCAAACCGAAAGCGAAGGATGGCGAAGACTCGCAGGACATGGACACGCTTCACAAGAAATTCGCCGGCGACGCGAATGAGTACGGCAAGGCGAAGTTCGTCGAGTTCGACGGCAGCGCGCCGAATCTCGGACCGGACAACTCCGCCGACATGGTCGTCACCTTCCGCAACGTGCACAACTGGGTGATGGCCGACACCGCGCCGATCATGTTCAAGGCATTTTTCTCCGTGCTCAAACCGGGCGGCGTGCTCGGCATCACCGATCATCGCGCGGCCAAAGGCGCCGATCTGGAGAAGATCAAACGCTCCGGCTATCTGCCCGAAGATTTCGTGATCAAACTCGCTAACGACGCCGGCTTCAAGCTCGCTGGCAAAAGCGAGATCAACGCGAATCCAAAAGACACCAAGGATTATCCGGAGGGTGTCTGGACGCTGCCGCCGAGCTACGCCCTCAAAGACAAGGATCACGCTAAATACGCGGCGATCGGCGAGTCCGATCGCATGACGCTCAAGTTTGTGAAACCCGGCACCGACAAGATCTTCCACGGTTCATCCGACAAATAAGTTCGACGGTGCGGGCGGCACACTCCGCCCGCACTCACGCGAATGTTGATCGCGCTCAACAAACCCTTCAACGTGATGTGTCAGTTCACCGATCGCAGCACGCCGCCGCGCAAGACGCTCGCGGATTTCGTCTCGAACCGCGATGTCTATCCCGCCGGACGTCTCGACTACGACAGCGAAGGCCTGCTGCTGCTCACCGACGACGGCGCGCTCGCCAAGCGGCTGACCGATCCAAAACACAAAACGCAAAAAATCTACACTGTGCAGGTGGAAGGCGAGCCGAGCGACGAGCAACTGAAACATCTCGAACGTGGTGTCGAACTCAACGATGGCATGACACTGCCGGCGAACGCGCGACGCATCGCCGCGCCAATGTGGTTATGGCCGCGCGATCCACCGGTTCGCTTTCGCAAATCCGTGCCCGATGCGTGGATCGAACTAACGATCCATGAAGGGCGCAACCGGCAAGTGCGACGCATGACCGCCGCCGTTGGCCTGCCGACGTTGCGTCTGATTCGATCGCGCGTCGGCGAGATAGAACTCGGTGCTTTGCGGTCCGGCGAAACAAGGATCGAAAAATCATGACCGCATTCAAGGATCATTTCTCCGGACACGCCGACATTTATCGCGAAGCGCGACCAACGTATCCACCGCAACTGTTCGCCTGGCTCGCGCAGCAGGTGCGCGATCGCGAACTCGCGTGGGACTGTGGCTGCGGCAATGGCCAGGCCACTGTCGCGCTCGCCGATCATTTCGCGCGCGTCATCGGCACCGATCCGAGCGCTACGCAAATCGAAGCCGCAGAGATGCGCCCGAATATCGACTATCGCGTCGAGCCAGCCGAACATTCGTCGTTGGCCGGCGCGAGCGCGAGTGTCATTACCGTCGCGCAAGCGCTGCACTGGTTCGACCACGCGGCGTTCTACGCGGAAGTGAAACGCGTGCTCAAACCGAACGGACTGTTCGCCGCGTGGACGTATTCCGATTGCGTGACCGGCGATGCCGCCATCGATCGCATCAAGGACATACTTTATGTCGACCTGACCGGGCCTTATTGGCCGCCGGAACGCGTTCATGTCGACGCGGGGTATAAAACGTTGCCTTTTCCCTTTGTGGATATTGCGACTCCCACATTTCCTATGGTCGCATCATGGACGGTCGACCACCTGATCGCCTACTTCCGGTCATGGTCGGCGACGCAGCGGTACATCAAGTCAAAAGGCGAAGACCCCGTCGCGATGATCGAACCCGAACTGCGCGCGGCGTGGGGCGACGCGAACCGGCGACGCGACGTTCGCTGGCAATTCCACCTGCGTTGCGGCAAGACGGACTGATCGCCGCGGGGATGACTTTTCTCCATATCGCAACGAAACGTCGCCGCGCTACGCTACAAAACATGCGCTTCCCCATCGAGAAGGTCTGATGAGCACAACCGACATCGCAAGAACCGAATCCGACTGGCTGACGCCGACCGAGCTGACCTTGCTCGGCGCGATCTGGGGCGGATCGTTCTTGTTCATGCGCGTCGCGGCGCCGGATTTCGGGCCTATCGCGCTGGTCGAAGTCCGCATCGTGCTCGGCGCGTTGTCGCTGCTGCCGTTCCTGTGGCGCGCGCGGCGCGCCATCGACGGCGTGCTGTGGTTGCGGCTCGCCGTCGTCGGTGTCATGAATTCCGCGATCCCCTTTACGCTGTTCGCCTGGGGAGCGGAGCGTGCACCGGCGGGCATCGGTGCGATCGCGAATTCGATGACACCTTTGTTCACCGCGCTGGTCGCGTTCGCCGTGTGGCGCGAAGCGATTTCGGCGCGACGCGGTATCGCGCTGATCGTCGGTCTGATCGGCGTGGTGATTCTCGCCAGCGATCACGTCAGTGGGTCCAACGTCATGTTCGCGGCCATCGCCGGAACCGTCGCCTCGTTTTGTTACGGCATCGCCGCGAATCTCACGAAACGCTGGCTATCGACGATCCCGCCCACCGCCGCCGTGGCCGGCACGCAAGCGTGCTCCGCGATTCTGCTCGCGCCGCTGGCGCTCGCGAATTTGCCGGCCGCGCCGGTGCCGCTGCGCTCG
The DNA here is from genome assembly GCA_964658115.1 of uncultured Rudaea sp. Taxonomy (GTDB): domain Bacteria; phylum Pseudomonadota; class Gammaproteobacteria; order Xanthomonadales; family Rhodanobacteraceae; genus Rudaea. The sequence continues at coordinate 13,465 of CAZZYA010000011.1, forward strand.
TGGTTCTGCGCCGCGGCGCTCGGCGTACTGTGCACCGGCATCGCGTATTCGCTGTTGTTCCGACTTATCGCACGTGTCGGCGCCGCGCGGGCCATCACGTGCACGTATTTGATTCCACTGTTCGGTGTGGGCTGGGCGTGGCTGTTCCTCGACGAAGTGCCGACGACCACGATGGCCGTCGCCGGCGTTCTCATTCTCGGCAGCGTGATCGTGAGTCAGCGCGACGCGCGATGACGATCGCGACGATCAGCGGTTCGTAAGCTGAATTTCGATGCGTCGGTTTTTCGCGTAAGCCGCTTCCGTGTCGGCCGTGTCGAGCGGCTGGAATTGTCCGAAACCGTTGGCGGACAGGCGGTGCGCGGGAATGCCCTGGACGACCAGATATTTCACGATGGCGACGGCGCGTGCGGTCGACAATTCCCAATTCGACGGAAACTGATCGGTGTGGATGGCGCGTTTGTCGGTGTGGCCGTCGATGCGAACAACCCAATCGAGATTGGAAGGAATTTCCGCCGACACTTCGTTCAACGTTTGTGCGAGTTTGTCGAGACTCGATTGCGCCGATGGATTGAGATCGGCCGAACCCGTGTCGAACAGGACGTCGGTCGGCACGACGAAACGGTCGCCGATGACGCGGATGTCGCCGCGCGTGCCGAGAAGTTCGCGTAGCCTTCCGAAAAATTCCGAACGGTATTTTTCGAGTTGGTTGACCTTGTTGGCGAGCGCAAGATTGAGCTGCGCGCCGAGGTCGGCGATCTGGGCGTCTTTGTCCTTGACGTTGGCGTTGGCCAGATCGAGCGCCGCCGAAAGTTTGTTGAGCTGATCGCGCACGGCGGCGAGCTGGCGGTTGAGCAGCTCGACTTGCGCGGCGGATTTGGCGTTGAGGTCGGTGGCGCTGACGAGATCTTTTTTCGACGTGTCGAGTTGCGTCGAGAGGCTCGCGACTTGCTGTTCGAGTTGCGCTTTCAGTTCGCTGAGCGCGGCGATGTCGGCATTGAGTTTCGCGGCTTCGGCTGCGACGACGTCGAGTTGCGATTTCGCCGCGTCGCGGTCGGCCGTCGCGCTGCCCAACGAGCCGGAAAGTTCGTCGGCTTTCGCTTTGAGATCCTTGTTGGCGCCTTCCGCGAGCGACAATGTTTTCGAAAGTTGCGCGATTTGGGCATTGAGTTGTGCCAGCGCCTCGTTTTTGCCCACGATTGTCTGCGACAGCACGAACTGACCGATGGCGAACAAGAGCAGCACGAAAACCATGACGAGAATCAGCGACGACAACGCGTCGACGAATCCGGGCCAGATGTCGAGCGAACGGCGGCGGCGCGCGAGCGAATTCATACTCCGCCGCCACGCTTGTTGTCGACGGCGGCGGCGATCGTGCGCGAGAGCAGGCGCAATTCGCCGCGCAATTCATCGGACAAACGCGAGCCTTCGTTCGGCGCGGCGGCGAGTGTCTTCAGCACGTTCTTCAGCTCTTCCTGCGTTTCGGCCATGCCGCGGATTTCGCGCGATTCGCGTCCGAGCACGTCGGTCAGACGCGCAAGTTGTGTATTGAGTTCGGCGAACTGCTCGCTTGAATGCCGGCGCTCGCGCTCGGATTCGGTGAGCGCACGCTGCATGCGTTCGAGACCGTCGGCGGTCTGTTCGAGCAACGCTTGCACGTAAGCGGGAACGCCGACGTCCGCGTCGGTCTGCAGTGAACCGGACGAGAGCTTCGTCATGCCCGACAGCCAGTCTTCCAGTTCGTTGTAGAAACGGTTTTGCGCGTGACCGGCCTGCAGATCGAGAAACCCGAGCACGAGCGAGCTGGCCAAGCCGAACAGCGATGTCGAAAAACTCGTCGACATGCCGGACAGCGGCTGCTTCAGGTTTTCCTTCAACTGCGCGAACATCGCGGCCGGATCGCTGCCGGTGCCGAGCGAACCGATGATGTCGGCGACGGAGCGGATCGTTTCGAGTAATCCCCAGAACGTTCCGAGCAGACCGAGGAATATCGCGAGCCCGATGAGGTAGCGCGACAGGTCGCGCGATTCTTCGAGGCGCAAATACACGCTGTCGAGAATCGAACGCAGCGACGGCGTAGACAGCGAAAACTTCGCGCGCTCGCGTCCGGCGAACATGCGCGCCATCGGTGCGAGCAGTTTCGGTTTGGTCGGCATCGGCCGATCCGGCGGCGAACGCTTGAACAGTTCGATCCATTCGACATCGCTGGTGAGCAGAAACACCTGTCGGAAATTCACGACGATGCCGGCGATCAGCACGGCGAGAATCACGCCGTTGAAAAATGGATTCGCCTGGAAGTTCTGGATCAGCTTCGCGGAAAGCAGCACGCCGAGCGCCGCGACCGCGATCAGGAAGCCGAGCATCCACACGAAAACGCTGGTCGGTTTGGTCATGACGATTCTCGCGGAGGCATCGGATGTTCGATGCATTTTCGGGACGGACTGTTTAGGTTCGACTGGCTGCACGGACGTTGGTTCCTCAGCGTCGCGCCGCGCGCGGCTTGGCACGCGCGGTCGGCGTGGCCGACCACGGATCGGCCGGCCACGGATGTTTCGGATAGCGGCCTTTGAGTTCTTTCTTCACTTCCGGATAGGTGCGGTCCCAGAAACTGCGCAGGTCTTGCGTGACTTGAATCGGACGCTGCGCGGGCGACAGCAGATGCAACATCAAAGGAACCTTGCCTTTGGCGACACGCGGTGTGTCGGAGAGACCGAATAATTCCTGCAGCTTGACGGCGAGCACGGGCGGTTTGCCGGCTTCGTACGCGATGCGATGCGACTTGCCGCTCGGCACGACGATCGATTCCGGCGCGAGCTCGTCGAGGCCGCGACGCTGGCTGTGAGTGAGGCGCGACATCAATGCGTCGCCGAGCAGCGCCGGCGTCACCGCTTCGAGCCGCGTCTTGCCGTTGAGAAATGGACCGAGCCACGTTTCGACCGATGCGAGCAGCGCATCGTCTGCGACGTCCGGCAGTTCGAGTTCGGGCGCCCACGCGCGTGCGCTGGCGATGCGCGCGCGCAAGGACAGCATCGCTTCGCTCCACGGCAGTTGCGCGATGCCGAGCGAACGAATCGCGGCGAGCAGGCTCGCGTGCGCGTCTTCCGGATTGGTCGGCACGCGTTGCTGTTCGAGTGTCAGATCGGCGAAACGAACCACGTTCGACGCTTCGGCTGCGCGCGTCGCGTCGTTCCAGCGCACCACGCGCTCGCGTACGATGCGGTCTCCGAAATCGCGTTCCAGACGCGATGCATCGAACGGCACCGCGGCGGTGATGAGGCTGTCGCGCTCGGCATAATTGAGATCGATGATCACGAGCCAGCGCGATTCGAGCAGATCGCTGCCCGGATGCAAATGCGCGCCGCGGCCATTGCTCAGGCGAAACCGGCGCACATCGTTTTCGTCGCGTTTGGCGATTCGATCCGGATACGCGTGCATCAGCAGATTGCCGATGTCGTCGTCATCGATGTCACCGACATCGCGCGATACCGGTCGGCCCAAGGCGTCGAGTCGCTGACGCCAGCTTTTCGCGGCTTGATCGATGACACGTAGCGCGCCCGCGTCGGCATCGTGGATGTGCGCGGCTTTGGCGCCTTCGCGGCGCACGGCGGCGAGCGCGACCCAGCGTTCGGCGAAATCGTCGCTGCGCATGCGTTCGCCGCGCAGTGGATTGCGTGCATCGATTAGCGCGATCGCATCGCATGCAAGCGCGCGGCGTTCGGGCGGTGCGCGCAACGCAGCGGCGGCGAGGCGCGGCGCACTGCCGAGTTTGAGCATGTCGCGACCGAGCGCGGTGATGCGACCTTCGCCATCGAGCGCGCCGAGCAGAGTGAGCAAATCGCGCGCACCGGCGAACGCGCCGGCGGGCGGCGCATCGAGCCAGCGCAGATCAGTGGCACCCCACGCGGCGATGTCGAGCGCGAGACCGGACAATTCGACGTGCGCGATTTCCGGCCGACGCGCCGTTTCGAGCCGTTTGCTTTCCGGCCAAAGACGATACGCGACGCCGGCGGCGACCCGTCCGGCGCGGCCGGCGCGCTGATCGGCGGACGCTTGCGAAATCGCGACCGTTTCCAGCCGCGTGAATCCAGTATTCGCATCCAGGCGTGGCTCGCGCGCGAGACCAAGATCGATGACGACGCGAATGCCGGGTAACGTGAGGCTCGATTCGGCGATGTTGGTCGCCAGCACGACGCGGCGTTTGTCGTCGCGCGACGGTGCCAGCGCGGCATGTTGATCGGCCAGCGACATGTCGCCATGCAGCGGCAACAGTTCGACATTGCCAACGCCAGCCAGTGCATAAGCCGCGCGTTCGATCTCGCGTCGGCCGGGCAGGAAAACGAGTACGTCGCCGCTGCGCGTGTGCAGCGCGGCATCGAGCACGCGCCGAAGATGCGGCATCCATTCTTCGTTCGGCCGCGCCAACGAATAGTCGACTTGCACGGGAAAACCGCGGCCCTCGCTGGTGATGCGCGGCGCATCGAACCAGCGCGCGATGCGCTCGCCATCGAGCGTGGCGGACATGATCACCAGGCGAAGATCGGGCCGCAGCGAGGTTTGGATATCGAGCGCGAGCACGGCGCCGAGATCGCCTTGCAGATGACGTTCGTGGAATTCGTCGAACAGGATCGCGCCGACGTCCGGCAACTCCGGATCGTCCTGCAGCATGCGCGTGAGAATGCCTTCGGTCACCACTTCGATGCGTGTGCGTGCCGAGATTTTCGATTCGAAACGGATGCGATACCCGATCGTTTCGCCGACGGCTTCGCCACGCTGCGCGGCCATGAACTCCGCTGCGGCGCGCGCGGCGACGCGACGTGGTTCGAGCACGAGGATTTTTTTCGCGCCAAGCCACGGCGCATCGAGCAATGCGATCGGTACCTGCGTGGTCTTGCCTGCGCCGGGCGGCGCTTCGAGAATCAGTCGCGGATGCCCGAGCAGTGATGCCGCGATGCGCGGCAAAACGTCGCTGATCGGAAAGTTGTCGGGTGCGCTCAAAGGTAGTGAGACGTCTCGGCGAGATCCCCGCGCCGGCTTGCGATCCCGCCGGCGTGGCGGGATCGCATTATCGCGCGAAAGTTATTGGCAGGTGAGGCCGTTGAGTTGCGTCAGGCGCGTCCAGATTTTCGAACCGCTGCCCGTGGGAACGCTGGTTGGAAGTCCGGCATTGCTCGCATACGAAAACTTCATCGTGTTGCAGTCCGAGAAATCGACGTCGATGCTGCCCCACGACGAAAAGCTGGCGCTGGTGAAGTCGCCGCCGAAGCCGCCATTGGCGCCGTAATACAAAGGAACATTCACCGCGGTAGCGCCCGTGGTAAACGTCGCATTTCCGTACAGCCAATACGGCGTGCCTGTGCTGTCGAAGGTGTACCAGGCAACGGTGATCGACCGCGTCGACGTTGCCGTGCCGATGTCGCCCACTTCGATCTGGATTCCCTCGCCGCCATGCGTCGGGTCGTAGAAGTTGCCACTGAGGTAACCGCTGATCGGCAACGGCTGCGACGCGGCGGCGTAGTCGGCCGGGTTGTAGGCGGGAATATCGAATTCGGTCGGCGTGTTGGAAGTCAGGTTATAAACCTGCACCTCGAGTGCATCGTTGTAGTCCGTGTCGCTACCGCTGCCATACACGTTTTCGAATACGTAAGTCGAACTGACCAGCAGCGGATCGTAGGCGTACACGTCGCTGTAGAAGGTGTTGGGATCGGCGGCGACACGCGGAACGACACCGCTGCTCGCCGGGCCGATGGCGAGACCTGGAAATACGGGGTAGTACGTCGACGTGGTGGATGGACGGTCGATCTCGATGAGCAGCGCCGAGGTTCCGCTCGAGCACGGCACGCGAAAAACGGTGACCGTATCGGTTTCGCTGTAAGCGTATTCCGTCGAATCCGACGTGATCGGATCACCCGGCAGCGTGATCTGTTTCTGCTGCGCATGCGGATCGGACTTGTAAAGCTGATTCTGCAGCGGCGAGTTGAGACAGCTCGGCGGATAAGCGCGATCGGGGTTGGCGAACAGTTCGCCCGGCTGCGTGGCGGTCGTTGCGGCGCGCATCGCCTGCACTCGGAGTGCGCGGAAATCGATCGGCGACTGAGCAGCCGTGTTGTGCTGCGCCTCGGCAGCGATAGAAAAGGACGGGGCGATGGCGAACAGCGCGATGCTCAACGCGGCATGCGGCGCGAAACGGGACAGATACATGGGAATCTCCAAATTCACAAACGACAGCGACACTGCGCGAGCGTGTCGCCGCACGCGTTAATCGAAGGTGAATATGCATAGCGCTTGGCATAATGTCACGCTTGCCATCGACATCGAACACATGCTTATCGACATCGGCGCCAACCTGACGCACAGCGCGTTTCAATCGGATCTCGACGACGTCCTCGCGCGCACGCGCGCCGCAGGCGTGGCGCGACTCGTCGTCACCGGCGCGGACGCGAATGGCTCGCGCGACGCACTGGCGCTGGCCAGGAAACATCCGACGATGCTGTACGCCACGGCCGGCGTGCATCCGCATCATGCAAAGGACTTCGACAGCGAAACCGAAACGCTGCTGGCGGAGTTGCATGCGTCGCGCGAAGTCGTCGCCGTCGGTGAAACCGGACTGGATTACAACCGCGACTTTTCACCGCGCGAGGCGCAGGTGTTCGCGTTCGAGCGGCAGTTGGGACTGGCCATCGCGTGCGGCAAACCGCTTTTTCTGCATCAGCGTGATGCGCATGCGGATTTCATTACGTGCATGGACAACGTTCGCGGCCGTATCGGCCGTGCGGTCGTGCATTGTTTCACCGGCGAGAACGACGAATTGTCGGATTATCTCGACCGTGATTTTTATATCGGCGTAACCGGCTGGATTTGCGACGAACGCCGCGGCACGCATTTGCGCGCGCTGGTCAAGAATATTCCGGCGGATCGGCTCATGGTCGAAACCGACGCGCCGTATCTGTTGCCGCGCGATTTGAAACCGATGCCATCGCATCGCCGCAACGAGCCGATGTATTTGCCGCACATCGTCGCGGAAGTCGCGCGCTGTCGCGGCGAGGACGTCGCGACCACCGCTGCGAACACGACGGCGGCAGCGCGCATGTTTTTCGGAATCGACTAGTTTTTCGCGCGTCCGAAAAATTTCTTGAACGCCGCGCCGACCGCGAGCAGACCTGCGATGATGAATTTCTTCGCCGCGAGAATCATGACGAACAGTTTGGCGAACAATCCCGCTTTCGCCGCGATCGTACCGGCGACGAGCGCGCCGATGCCGTACGCGGCGAGTTTGTCGGTCGATGCGTTGAAGTCGCCATAGCGCTGGCCAGCATCGAAGTCGGTCATCGCGAGCACGTTCTGCATCTTCGATTCGACCAGCGGCAACTGGCTCATGTTCGCGATCGCGTTGAGGCTTAAGTAACCGCCGCGGCCGAGCACGCGGATGTCGTAATTGAGCGTGTGCTCGGATTGGCCAGCGAAGGCGAGATCCTTGGCCCAATACAGTTTGTTGCTCGCCGCATCGTAGTGCGGCGGCGTGGCCCAGCCGACCAGATCGACGCTTTCGTAACCGCGCTTCTTGCGTTCTTCGTTGCTGTCGCGCGTTTCGTCCTGCATGTCCTTGAGCATTTTGTTGTAGTCGATTTTCGCGGCGTCGGTGTCGGCCACGTGGCCGTCGTCCGAATACGTGACCACCACAGCCCAGCCATTGCGGTCGACCGGTGAGACGTTCGCGGGCTCGATCATGCCGAGCACCGATTTGTCCGGCGGATTTCCCCACATTTCGAGCACGCGCTGCGCATCGCGCGCTTCGAGGTAGCTTGAGCGTGGCGTGACCGCCTTTCACCTCGACGGTGCCGGTTCGGTACTGCAGGCTGTCGAGGAATTGCTGCACATCCCTGGAATGCTCGTCGGCGAAGGCCGAGGAAGCGAACAGCAGCAGTCCGCACGCGGCGAGACGGCGAATCGGAGCAATCATCGGATATCCCAGGGCTACGCGCGCAGCGTGCCAAACGCGATTTACGAACGCAAGCCGACGCCGCGTTTCAGCAGAAACAGGCAGAACGCGCCGAACACGATCACGAATGCGACCATCACGGCATACGACCAAGCGAGGCCGATTTCCGACGTGCCCAGCAAGCCGTACCGGAACGCGTTGACCATGTAGAGAATCGGATTCGCGTACGAGATTTCCTTCCATGGCGAGGGCAACTGCGCCACATTGTAAAACACGCCGCCGAGGTACGTCAGCGGTGTGAGCACGAAGGTGGGGATGATCGCGACATCGTCGAACTTGCGCGCGAAAATGGCGTTCAAGAAACCGAGCAGCGCGAAGATCACCGCGGCGAGCAGGAACGTGGTCAACGTCACCAATGGGTGATACAGATGAATCTTGGTGAAGAACAGCGATAGGCCGAGCACGATCACACCGACCATGAAACCGCGCATCACCGCACCGGCGACATAGCCACCGAGAATGGTCCAACCCGGCATCGGCGAAACGAGCATTTCTTCGACGAAGCGCTGGAATTTCGCGCCGAAAAACGAACTCGAAATGTTGCCGTATGCGTTCTGGATCACGCTCATCATGACCAGACCCGGCGCGATGTATTCGATGTATGAAATTCCCGGCGCGATTTCGCCGACGCGGCTGCCGATGAGCTGGCCGAAGATCAAAAAGTACAGCGTCATCGTGATCGCCGGCGGCAGCAGCGTCTGGCTCCAGATGCGCAGGATTCGCGTGACTTCGCGACGAACGATGGTGCCGAGCGCGATCAGCGTGCCACTGCTGTTCATGCGACCACCTTGTCGTTGGCCTCGATCAGGCGCACGAACAATTCTTCCAGACGATTCGCCTTGTTACGCATCGATACGACCGTAATGCCGCGCGCCGACAATGCGGCGAACAATGAATTCAGATCGTGCGCGCGCGACATTTCCGCTTCGAGCGTGCGTTCGTCGATCTTGATGATCTTCACGCCATCGACAACGGGCAATTCACTCACGGGATTGGCCAGATCGAGCACGAAGGTTTCCACATCGAGCTTGCCGAGCAGATTGCGCATCGCGGTGTTCTCGATGATGCGCCCGTGATCGATGATCGCGATATTGCGGCAAAGCTGTTCGGCTTCTTCCAGATAGTGCGTCGTGAGAATGACGGTCGTTCCCGCTGCGTTGATGCCGGAAATGAATTTCCACATCGAGCGGCGAATTTCGATATCCACGCCCGCGGTCGGTTCGTCGAGGATGAGAAGCTTCGGCTCGTTCATCATCGCCCGTGCGATCATCAGACGCCGTTTCATACCGCCGGACAACGTGCGCGAAATGTGGAAGGCCTTGTCCCACAGCGCGAGTTCGTTCAAGTATTTCTCGGCGCGCTCGGCGGCAATCTTCCGCGGCACGCCGTAAAAACCCGCTTGATTGACGCAAATCTGGAACGGCTGCTCGAACAGGTTGAAATTCATTTCCTGCGGCACGAGGCCGAGCATCTGCATCGCGTCGCTGCGCCGTGTGTGGATCGGGATACCGAATACGCGTGCTTCGCCCGACGTGGCGTTGACGAGCGAGCTGATGATGCCGATGAGCGTCGACTTGCCTGCGCCGTTTGGACCGAGGAACGCGTAAAAATCGCCAGCCTGCACGCTCAGCGAAATTCCTTTGAGCGCTTCCACGCCGTTGGCGTAGGTCTTTTTTAGGTTAACGACTTCCAGCGCTGGAACGGAACTCATAGGCTGCGCAATCGGGACAAGATGGTTAGTATAACGGCCCTTCCGAACCGCCAAGCGTTGGATCGTGGCCGAACATTTTCAATTACGTCTCGCGACAAGTCGCATGCTCGCCCCGAGCGTGCGGCACATGGCGTTCGAGCGCGCCGACGGCGCGATGCTGGATTTCATTCCCGGCCAGTTTCTGCAGGTCCATTTTCACTACGACGACGGCAAGCCGACCAAACGCAGCTATTCAGTGGCGACGGTCGGCGAAGGCAGCGGACCGGTCCGGCGCATCGAGATCGCGGTGTCGTACGTCGACGGCGGCGCCGCGACGAACCTGCTCGCGAACTTGCCCGAAGGCGGCGAAATCGAAGCGAGCGGTCCGTACGGACGTTTCTGTCTGATGGAAACCGATCAGAACCACCGTTACTTACTTGTCGCGACAGGAACCGGCGTCACGCCGTATCGCGCGATGCTGCCGCTGCTGGCGAAACTCGATGCGCGCGGCGCGGAAGTCGCGCTCGTCTACGGCGCGCGCAACGAAGCCGAGTTGCTTTACGGCGACGAATTCGAAGGGTTCGCGAGCGAACATCCACATTTCCACTTTTATCCTTGTTTCAGTCGAACGCCGCGCGCTGTACCGCGTCCGCATGATCGCCACGGTCGCGTGCACGTGGCGCTGGCTGAACTCAAACCCGACGCCGCGCGCGACATCGCTTACCTGTGCGGCAATCCGGAAATGGTCGATCAGGCTTTCGTGCAACTGAAGGAAGCCGGTCTTGCGATCCATCACATCCGCCGCGAGAAATACGTCTCGTCGCGATAGTCGCGTGTAAAGGACGCTTGACACGCTGATTCCGTCGCCGTAGAGTGCCTGTCAAGCATCCTTGACAGGTTGACGCCGTGACCCGCCTTTCGCCCCGCAGCTACGACCGCCGTGTGCTGATCGCCATGTCGATCTACGTGGTGCTGATGATCTGCGTGTGGCCGCTGGCGCGAAATGCGACGGACATGCCGCTCAAGATCGTTTATGCGCTCACGCCCGTCGTGCCGCTGCTGTACACGATCTGGCTGATGGGCCGACGCATTCTCGGCAGCGACGAGCTCGAACAGCGCACGCACCTGATCGGCCTCGGTGTCGGCGCGGCGGTGGTTTCGGTATTCAGTATCTTCACCGGTTTCCTCGGCGCGGCAAACGTGTTCGAAGCCGAAGCGCCGTCGGCATTCCTGATCTGGATTTTTCCGTTGCAGATGTTCGGCTACGCCGCCGGCCGCCGACTCGCCGCGCGCCATTACGGAGTCGGACCGTGCGACGAGGACTCCGATCACATGCCCACGTACGTGCGCTTCTTCTTCGCTGCCGCGGTGTTCTGCGCGGCTGCGGCGTTCGCGTATTTCCATGCCGGCAACGAACGCATCATGAGCTTCGCGCTCGGCATGGCGTCGGCGCTGGCATGCGGCGGCCTGTATTTCGTCGTGCGCCGCTGGCTGCGCCGGCGCCAGGCGCGATGAACAATCACCTGCGCGAACTGCGCGAGCAGCGCGGCTGGTCGCAAGGCGAACTTGCCGAACGGTTGGACGTTTCGCGCCAGACCGTCAACGCCATCGAAACCAGTAAATACGATCCGAGCTTGCCGCTCGCATTCCGCATCGCCAAGTTGTTCCGTCAACAGATCGAACAGATCTTCGAACCGTGAGGAAATCATCGTGACGACCCGAAATATTTTGCGACTCGTCATTCTCGTCGGCGCCGTGGGCTATGTTGCCTACGCGCATTTCAAAGGCGCACCCGCCGACGAAACGAAGCCGACGCTCGCCGCGCCGATTGCCGCGAACGCGAAAGAATTCACGCTCGGCACGCTCGGTTTCAAAGCGTGCGAGATCGCGCAAAAACATTCCGGCGCAACGACGAGCGCGTTCTGCGCACCGTTTTCGGTGCCGGAAAATCGCGACGAAAAAAACGGTCGCAACATCGACTTGCGTCTCGCGCTGATCCGAAGCGACGCCGTAACCGCGGACGCGGACATCGTCGTATACCTCGCCGGCGGCCCGGGGCAATCGGCGGTGGACACCTGGCCGCAGATCGCCGCTTCCTTCGCGCCGTTACGCAAGCATCATCACATCCTGCTGCTCGACCAGCGCGGCACGGGCCAGTCGAACGCGCTCACGTGCAAGCACGCTGACGACGAAAGCGACACGGGCGAAGAATTCGATGCCGCCCGAGCATCGAAACGGATTCAGGCGTGTCTCGACGAAGTTTCGAAGAAAGCCGATCCGCGCTTCTACACGACCACGATCGCCGCAGACGATCTCGAAGCCGTCCGCGCCGCGCTCGGCAACCCGACATTCGATCTCGTCGGCGTTTCGTACGGCACGCGCATGGCCCAGCAATACGCGATGCGCCATCCCGACGGCGTGCGCAGCATCGTGCTCGACAGCGTAGCGCCGAACGAACTCGCGCTCGGTCAGGACTTCGCCGCGAATCTCGAGCACGCGCTCAAAGCGCAGTTCGCCGCCTGCACGAACACACCCGCGTGCCAGAAGGCGTTCGGCGATCCGTACGCGAATCTGTTCGCGTTGCGCGATCAGCTTCGCGCGAACCCGCGCGATTTCGATTACCACAATCCGACCACGTTCAAGACCGATAAGAAACGCCTCAATCAATACGCATTGACCGGTCTCGTACGCATGTTCGCGTACACGCCGGAAACCGCCGCGCTGCTGCCGCTGTCGATTTCGCAAGGATTGCACGGCGATTTCACGCCCTTGCTCGGCCAGACCGAACTTCTCGCCGGCGATTTATCCGATCTCACCGACAACGGCATGCAGATGTCCGTCATCTGCAGCGAGGACGCCGACCTGATCGCGCCGCGTCCCGAAGACGACAAGACGCTCCTCGGCAACCTCATGATCCAGAGTCTGCAATCGATGTGTTCGGTGTGGCCGCACGGCACACGACCGGCTGATTTCCACGCGCCTTTCAAAACGGACAAACCGGTGCTCGTGCTCGAAGGCGAACTCGATCCGGTCACGCCGCCCGCGTACGGGGAACAATTGCTGAAGAATCTCGCCAACGCAAAGCTCATCGTCGCCAAAGGCCAAGGTCACAACGTGATCGGCCGCGGCTGCATTCCAAAAGTCGTCGAAGATTTCGTCGACGACATCAAACCGAAACAACTCGACGTTGCTTGCGTCGACATGCTCGGCCCAATACCGGCCTTCATCGACTTCAACGGCGCCGCGCCGTAAGGAAACCATCGTTATGATCGAGATCAAACAACTGCATAAGACATTCGGTAAAGTCGTCGCGGTCGATGATGTTTCGTTCCTCGCGCGCGACGGCGAAATCACCGGCCTGCTCGGCCCGAACGGCGCTGGCAAAACGACGACGCTGCGCTGTCTATACACGCTGATGAAACCCAACAGCGGACAGATCCTCGTCGATGGCGTCGATGCGGCGAAAGATCCGCGCGCCGTGCGCCGCCAGCTCGGCGTGCTGCCCGATGCGCGCGGGCTCTACAAACGCCTCACCGCGCGCGAGAACATCGAATACTTCGGCCAGCTCCACAATCTCGACGCAGCGACGATTCGCCAGCGCATCGACATGGCCATCACCAACCTCGACATGCGCGACATCATCGATCGCCGCACCGAAGGATTTTCGCAAGGCCAGCGCGTGAAAACCGCGATCGCGCGCGCGCTCGTGCACGATCCGAAGAACGTAATCCTCGACGAGCCCACCAACGGACTCGACGTGATGTCCACTCGCGCCATGCGCGACTTTCTCAAGCGCCTGAAAGCCGAAGGTCGCTGCGTGCTGTTCAGCAGTCACATCATGCAGGAAGTGGCGGCGCTGTGCGATCGCATCGTGGTGATCGCGAAGGGCCGCGTGATCGCCGACGAAGCGCCTGAGGCCCTGCGTCAGCAAACCGGCGAAACGAATCTCGAAGACGCATTCGTCAAACTGATCGGCACCGAAGAAGGACTCGCCGCATGAAAGCCGCCCTGGTCGTATTCCTGAAGGAAGTGCGCGAAAACCTGCGCGACCGCCGCACCGTGATCAACACACTGCTCACCGGTCCGCTGATGGCGCCGCTGATCTTCGTGATCCTGATCAACACCATGATCACGCGCGAACTCGACAAAGCCGACAAACCGTTGCCGCTGCCCGTCGTCGGCGCGGAAAATGCGCCGAACCTGATCGCCGCGCTGAAACAAAACAACGTCGACGTGAAGCCCGCACCGGAAGATCCCGAGCGTGCCGTGCGCGAACAGGATGCCGACGTCGTGCTGCGCATCCCGAAAGATTTCGACAAAACGTGGGACAAGGGCGAACCGACGCAAGTCGAACTCGTATTCGACCAATCGCAGCGTGACGCGCGTTCGTCGGTGGACCGTCTTCGCGGTCTGCTCGACGCGTATTCGCAACGCGGAAGTGCGCTGCGCTTGCTCGCTCGCGGATTGTCGCCGAGCATCATCAAACCGCTCGCGATGGCCGAGCGCGATCAGTCGACGCCGCAAAGCCGTTCGAGCACATTGTTCGCGATGCTGCCGTATTTCTTCATCCTCGGCTGTTTCGTCGGCGGCATGGCGCTCGCCATCGATACGACCGCGGGCGAACGCGAACGTCAGTCGCTCGAACCGCTGCTCGCCAATCCGGCGCCGCGCTGGCAGATCGTCATCGGCAAACTTGGCGCGACGACGGCGTTCGCGATCACGACGGTGATCGTCAGCATCTTCGCTTTTTCGGTGGTCGGGAAACTGATGCCGACGGAAAAGATCGGCATGAGTCTGGAAATCGGCATGGGGTTCGTTCCCTATGCGCTCATTGCCATGCTGCCGTTGGCGGCGTTGCTGGCGACCTTGCAGACGATCGTCGCGGCATTCGCGAAGAGTTATCGCGAAGCGCAGACATACGTTTCGCTGATCATGTTTTTCGTGTCGATTATTCCCACCATGATCCTGACGTTTTTGCCGATCAAGCAGCAATTCTGGATGTACATGGTGCCGTTGATGAGTCAGCAGATGACGATCACGCGGTTGCTGCGGGGGGATTACGTGCCGATGTCGGGGTTGGTGGTTGGGTTTTTGTGTACGTCGCTGGCTGTCGCGATTTTGGCGGTGTTGACTGTGCGGATTTATCGGAGTGAGCGATTGGCGATTTCGGTTTAGTGAGGCATTGGGTTATCAAAAAGCCAAAGCTTCCGCTGCTCCGAGCGCGCGTTCGACGTATTCGCAGTTCGACGTAAAGATTGGCTTACTGCGATGTGCCTAATGCGCGGCGATATTGGATTGCTTCCATGAGGTGGCCGGTCGCTACGTTTTCGCTTTGATCGAGATCAGCGATGGTGCGGGCGACGCGCAGGACGCGGTGGTATGCGCGCGCGGAAAGTCCAAGTTTGTCGAGCGCGCGTTCGAGTAGGACGCGATCGCTTGCGCAGAGCACGCAGTCGCGCAGGATTTCGCGGTTGCTGAGCGCCGAGTTTGCTTTTCCGGCACGGCGAAGTTGGCGTTCGCGTGCGTCGATCACACGCGTGCGCACGACGGCGCTCGATTCGCCGGCGTCGTTTGCCGACGATAATTCCGACAGCGACACACGCGGGACTGCGATCTGCAGATCGATGCGATCGAGTAACGGACCTGACACTCTGCTGCGATAGCGTCGCACCGCTTCGGGCGAACACGAACACACACCGCATGGGTCGCCTGCGTAGCCGCACGGGCACGGATTCATCGCGGCCACGAGCTGAAAGGCGGCGGGAAATTCCGCCTGCCGCGCCGCGCGCGAAATGACGATGTGGCCGGACTCGAGTGGTTCGCGCAGTACGTCGAGCACGCGGCGATCGAATTCCGGCAGCTCGTCGAGAAAAAGAACGCCGCGATGCGCCAGCGAAATCTCACCCGGCCGCGGATTCGATCCACCGCCGACCAGCGCGACGGCGGAAGCGGTGTGATGCGGCGTTCGAAACGCGCGCATTTTCCATTGCAGAAAATCGATGCCGCAGCCGGCGACAGAGCGCACGGCGGCCGCTTCGATGGCTTCGGATTCGGTCAGTGGCGGCAGAATACCGGGCAGTCGGCTGGCGAGCATGGTTTTGCCAGTGCCGGGTGGTCCGACGAAAAGCGCGTGATGGTTTCCTGCGGCGGCGATCTCCAGTGCGCGTCGCGCGTGCGGCTGACCGCGCACGTCGGCGAGGTCGAGATCGCCGACCTCGCGAACCGATTCCGCCGTCGGCGCGAACGCGCGCGGTAGTTCGCCGAGACCTTTCAGAAACGCGCACACGTCGAGCAGCGAATGCGCGCTGTGAGCGTTGGTGCCCGCGACCAATCCGGCCTCCGCGCCGTTTTCGTTCGGGACGACGATCGTGCGACCGGCGCGCGCCGCCTTGATCGTCGCTGGCAACACACCGGTCACGCCGCGCAGCTCGCCCGACAGCGCGAGTTCGCCGATGAATTCGTATTTGGCGAGATTGTCCTTCGGCAAATGGCCGCTCGCTGCGAGAATGCCAAGCGCGATCGGCAGATCGAAACGACCGCCGTCTTTCGGCAAATCGGCGGGCGCGAGACTGACCGTCACGCGCCGCGACGGATATTCGATCTGCGCGTTCTGGATCGCCACGCGAACGCGGTCGCGTGCTTCCTTCAC
>CAZZYA010000012.1:0-26980 GCA_964658115.1 uncultured Rudaea sp.
TTTCTGATCGCGTTGCCCGCCTTGCTGTTGATCATCGGCGGCGCGATCTGGTGGCGGCGTCGCCGCGCCTGAGCATGCGTAAAACTACCCGCAATACGCTGCTGCTTGCCGTTGTCGTCGTCGCGCTCGGCGTCGGTGTGTTCGCAGAACTTCAGCGCGAGGAAAAAATGAGTCCTCCGCCGTTGACGACGCTGAATCCGCAACGCGTGAAGACGGTGACCGTCCGCTGCGCCGGCTGCCGCGAACGACGCTTCGAACGTCGCGTCAACGGCTGGTGGATGACGCAACCTTATCCGTTGCGCGCGGATGCGGCGGCGGTTGCGCGCCTGCTCGCGATCGCTGGCGCGCCCGTACGAAAGACGCTCGACGCGAACGACTATGACGTAACCAAACTTGGCCTCGTTCCGCCGAGCGTCACGCTGCAACTCGACGATGTCGCGCTGGATTTCGGCGGTGAGGATCCGATCGAGCACGATCGTTATGTGCGCGTCGCCGACAAACTGATGCGCGTGCCCGATCGCGTCGGCGCGCGACTGACGGAAGCGGCGGAAGTCGAAATCGATCGTCACGTGATCGATGCCGACGCGACCGTTGTCGAAGTTGGCATCGACGGCGCCGCGCCGCGCGCCGATCTGGCGCAAGCCTGGAAAAGCGCGGACGCCATGCAATTGCAATCCGGCGACAACAACGCTGGCATGAAAGCCATCGTCGAATTCGCCGATGCGACGAGAATCGAATTCACGATCCGCCGCGACAACGATCACTACGTCGTGCATCGCGGCGACATCGGCCTTGACTACTCGATCGGCGAAGCGCAAGCACAAGCCCTGCTCGGCAAGGCGAACTAGATGCCCGAATTACCCGAGGTGGAAACCACGCGGCGCGGCATCGCGCCGTATCTCGAAGGTAAGCACGTCGTCGAGGTCGTCATTCGCCAATCGCGTTTGCGCTGGCCGATTCCCGCGGCGATTCGCAAAAAATTGCCGGGACAAAAAATCGAGCGCGTCGATCGCCGCGCGAAATATCTGCTCGCGCACACACAAGTTGGAACGGCGGTGATGCATCTGGGCATGTCCGGCTCGTTGCGCGTGTTGAAAGCGGATGCACCGATCGGCGCGCACGATCATTACGACTGGCGACTCGACTCGGGAAAAATTCTGCGCTTCACCGACCCGCGCCGGTTCGGCAGTCTGCTTTGGCAAGCGCCGGGCGAGACGCTCGAAATCCTCGCCAACCTTGGACCGGAGCCGCTCGACGACGCGTTCAACGGCGACTATCTGTGGCGGCGATCGCGCGGCCGCTCGGCGGCGGTCAAACTTTTTTTGATGGACCAGAACATCGTCGTCGGCGTCGGAAATATCTATGCGTCCGAAGCGCTGTTTTCGGCGAAGATTCATCCGCGCCGCGCAGCAGGCTCGGTGTCACGCACTCGCTATCAGCGATTGGTCGATGAAACCAAGCGCGTGCTGAATTACGCGATCCGTCGCGGCGGCACGACGCTGCGCGATTTCATCAGCCCCGACGGCGTTCCCGGCTATTTCGAGCAGGAATTATTCGTGTACGGCCGCGCCGGCGAACCGTGCAAGGTATGCGGAACGCCGATCCGCAACATCACGCTCGGACAACGTTCGACGTTTTTCTGTCCGCACTGCCAGCGTTAGTGCGATGGATCGTTGGAGGCTTCGTTGAGCGGCAATTTTGGCTGCTTCAACTCGATGCGGCCGACACCCGACGTTATTTTCTTGAACTCCGCGCGGCTCACCGACACGTAGCGTTCGTTACCGCCGATCTCGACCTGCGGACCGTCGGTGACGGCGCGCCCGTTCTCGTCCACGCGCACAACCATCGTCGCTTTTTTTCCCGTGTGGCAAATCGTCTTGATCTCGGACAGTTCGTCGGCCCACGCCAAGAGGTACCGACTGCCCTCGAACAATTCGCCGCGGAAATCCGTCCGTAATCCGTACGCGAGGACGGGTATGCGGCGCGTGTCGACGATGTCGCTCAACTGCCAGACCTGATTGCGCGTCAAGAACTGCGCCTCGTCGACCAACACACAGTGCAGCGGGCCGTTCGACGCGATATCGTTTTCGGCGACTTCGTTCAGATCTTCGTCGCGCCCAAACGCGCGTCCATATGCCTTCAAACCGATGCGCGAGGCGACCACGCCTTTCCCATTGCGATCGTCCAGCAACGGCGTGAGAACCAGCGTGCGCATGCCGCGTTCGCGATAGTTGTGCGCGCTTTGCAGCAGCGTCGTGGTCTTGCCGGCATTCATCGCCGAATAATAGAAATACAACTTCGCCATCGCGGTCCTCGCTCGTTCGCGGCGGGAGTGTATGCCATCGCGGCAACAGGCGCCGGTTCACCCTCTTTCGTCAGGCTCACTGTCTTTGGTCGGGTGCGAAAACCCGGCTTACAGCGGACGCGGCGCGCGCCGCCGATTCTTATAGTCCATACGCGACAGCACGCTGACGACAGAGCAGCGGCGACCGCGATCCCTTTGCAATGGAGCTTTCCACATGCGCACGTTTCTGAAATTCATTGGCTGCTCGCTACTCGCGCTGGTCGGCACCGCAGCCTTCGCCGCTGACCACGCCGTGTCGGTCGGTGGCAGCGCTCTCGTGTTCACGCCGAAAACGATGACGATCAACGTCGGCGATATCGTCACGTTCACCAACGTCGGCGGATTCCACAATGTCGTCGCCGACGATGGTTCATTCACCAGCGGCGCGGCAAGCGACGCATTCACGTTCACGCAGACCTTCACGAAAGCCGGCACCTTTCCTTTTTACTGCGAAATTCACGGCGGCCCGGGCGGCACCGGTATGTCCGGCAGCATCACTGTCAACGACACCGCACCGCCGCCGCCAACCGGTAAAAACATCAGCGCGGCGACCAGCGGTTCGTGGTACGACCCGCAGCAATCCGGTCACGGCTTCCTGTTGCAGATCGCGCCGGGCAATGTCGTCCTCGTCTATTGGTTCGTGTTCACGCCGGACGTCTCAGCACAATCGTGGCTACTCGCCGCCGGCAGTTACGATCCGAACAGCAACACGGTAACCGTCGAAGCGTTCCAGGACACCGGCGCGAAATTCCCGCCGAACTTCAATGCGAGCGACGTCACGCAAACCGACTGGGGTTCGCTGACTTTCACCTTCACCGACTGCACCAACGGCACGATGAGCTGGAATTCGAAACTGCCCGGCTACGGCAG
The DNA here is from genome assembly GCA_964658115.1 of uncultured Rudaea sp. GTDB lineage: Bacteria > Pseudomonadota > Gammaproteobacteria > Xanthomonadales > Rhodanobacteraceae > Rudaea. The sequence goes on from CAZZYA010000012.1 coordinate 3,215, forward strand.
CGGCACGCTGCCGATCACAAAGCTCGCAAACGTGGCCGGATTGACGTGCAACTGATACGCACCGCGCTGTTGGGCTTGACGCTCGCCTTCGCGGCGGCGGCGGCGGAACCCGGCACGCAGGCACCGGGTTTCACTGCACGCACGTTCGACGGCAAGGAAGTATCGCTCGCGGATTTCCGCGGCAAGATCGTGTTCGTCGATTTCTGGGCGTCGTGGTGCAGCCCTTGCCGCGAGTCACTGCCGATGTACGACAAACTCGCGGCCGATTTCGGTACCGACAATTTCGCGATCATCGCCGTCAATCTGGACGAGACGGCAGCGGACGCGAAGAAATTCATCGCGCAGCATCCAGTGCGGTATACAATTGTGCAAAATCCACAAGGCGACATTCCGAAAGCGTTCGGCGTTGCCGGGATGCCTTCGTCGTACCTTATCGATCGCGACGGCACGATCCGTCAGCGCCATATCGGCTTCGACAAGAAAGACGTCGAGATGTTGCGCGCCGAAGTCACCAAACTGTTAGGGAAACCCGCCGGTGCGTCGTGATTTTCGCTTGCTGATTTTTCTCGTCGCGGTCGCCCTGCTCGCCGGTTGCGCCACCACACCGGTGCAGTCGTGGGAACGCGGGCGTCTGGCGAAATGGGATATGCGCTGGGATCCCGATCCGCTGCAAGCCGCCGCGGACGATCACGCGCATTTCAGCAAGGAAGGCACCAGCGGCGAAATCGGTGCCGCGGGCGGCGGCTGCGGTTGCAATTGATGAGTACGCCGAAACGTCCGTCGGCCTCGCTGTCGTTGTTGCTTGCCGCGTCCGCGGCGCTGGTCGGTCAAAAAACGCACGCAGACGAAACGACCAACGCGCCGATCGTCGGCTATCGTTTCAATGTGTACGACGAGGATTCGTTCGCGGGCGCACCGATCATCGGCAGCGACAAACGCTATCACGTCGATACGCAACAACTCGATTTCACGGGCGGCGTCGGCGACCGCAACACGCTTATCGTCAACGCCACGCACGAAGTAATGAGCGGTTCGTCGCCGTGGTATTCGATTCCGGGTCCGAACAACAAACCGATCCAGGTGTTGAGCGGCGCAACGATCCGCGACCATCGCAGCGCGATCAGCGCGTCGCTCGCACACGATGCCGGTGGAAATTCGACGACGACAGGCACCGTTTCTTATTCGGCCGAACGCGATTATCACGCGACCGCGCTCGGTGCCGAGCACACGATTCCGCTCAACGCGGCGCTCACGCTCGGTTTCGGCGGAAGTCTCTCTCACGACATCATCGAGCCCACCGACGCACGGATTTTCGATCGCATCACGCACGCCGAGAAGAACACGTATTCCGCGTTCGGCAGTTTGAGCTGGGTGTTGAACAAAGCATCGGTGCTCGAAAGTGGCGTGCAGATCAATTACGAAGCCGGGTTTTTGTCCGATCCGTACAAACTCGCTACCGTCGGCGATGTGCAATTGCCGGACACACGCCCGGACCGACGAAGCGAAGCGGCGTGGCTCGTGCGCTATCGTTTCGCGGCGACTGCGGATGCCTCGTTGCACGCCGATTCGCGTGTCGCGGCGAATAGCTGGGGCCAGACATCGCTGACGCTCGAGGCGTCGTGGTACCAAACGTTGCACGACGACTGGCAGATCATTCCCGGTGTGCGCTACTACTCGCAGGACAGCGCGCGTTTCTACGCACCGTTCTTCGATGCGAACGACGCCGGTGCGTTCTATTCCAGCGATTATCGCGTCGGCGGATTCGGCGCGATTTCCGGCCATCTGAATGTGCGCAAGCAGTTCGGACGCTGGGAATTCGTCGCCGGCGTGGAACGTTATCATGCGACGACGCGCTATGCGCTCGGCGGCGCCGACGAGGCTAATCCGGGCGCCGTCAGCTACTCACGTATCTTCGCGGGACTCGATTACCATTTCGACTGACCGTTGAAATGGCAGGTCGATGCGCTTCGAGTTTTCCACGATGGGCTGTCCGTGCGCGCTGCACGTCGAAAACGTCCGCGACGACGTCGCGCATCACGCGTTCGACGTGACATTCGCGGAAGCCGATCGGCTCGATCGAAAGTATTCGCACTATCGCGACGACAGTTTGCTTGCGAAGTTGCAACGCTCGACGGATGCGATCGCAGTCGATGAAGAAACGGCCAACCTTTTCGATTTTGCGTCGGCGTTGCATCGACAAAGCGACGGCCGTTTCGACATCACCGCCGGCAAACTGACGCGGTTATGGGATGGCTACAAACCGGCGCAGTCCGAAATCGACGCCGCGCTACGCGTTACCGGATGGTCGCGAATCGAATGGACGCGTCCGACGCTGCGCGTGACCGCACGCGATATGCATCTGGATTTCGGCGGTCTGGTGAAAGAGTACGCGGCGGACCGTTGCGCGGCATTGTGTCGCGACATTGGCGTGCGTTCCGGCGTCGTCGATCTTGGCGGCGATCTCGCGCTGATCGGGCCGCACGCCAACGGCGAACCGTGGATCGTCGGCATCAAAGCACCGCGCGCGGCAGGAAAAGCGGCGGCGAACATCGCGCTGCCGCACGGCGGCCTCGCCACCAGCGGCGACTACGAACGCGCGCTGATCATCGATGGAAAACGCTATTCGCACATCGTCGATCCGCGCACAGGATGGCCGATCGAAAGTTTCGCGAGCGTGAGCGTGGTCGCCGACAGTTGTCTCGTCGCCGGTTCCGCATCGACGCTGGCGATGTTGTTCGGCGTCGAACGTGGCACGGCGTGGCTGCACGAACTCGGCCTGCCGCATCTGTGCATCGATGGCGAAGGCAACGTGAGCGGCGATATAAAAATCTGATTGGCGATGGTCGCGATGCGTGGGCACAATGCGCGGCCTCATGTCATTGAATCCGCAACAACGCGCCGCGATCGAGTATTGCGACGGACCACTGCTCGTGCTTGCCGGCGCGGGTTCGGGCAAGACGCGCGTGATCACCGAAAAGATCGCGTATCTGATTTCGCGCAAGAATCTTTCGCCGAACAAGATTGCCGCGATCACGTTCACGAACAAAGCGGCGCGCGAAATGCGCGAACGCGCGAAAAAGCTGATCAAAACGGCGGATGAGGTCGCGATCTCGACGTTCCACGCGCTCGGCCTGAAATTTTTGCAGATCGAACACGCGAAGCTCGATCTGAAACGCGGCTTTTCGGTGATCGACGCCGATGACAGTCTCGCCATCCTTAAGGATTTCGTGCCGGCGGCGACGAAGCCCGACGTTCTGAAAATGTTGCGCCATCTCGTGTCGGCGGCGAAGAACAATGGCTTGTCGCCGGACGAAGCCGACGAATCCGCGCGCACCGCACGCGAGCGCGAAGCGGCTGGCATTTATCGCAGCTACCAAACCCGACTGAAAGCGTTCAACGCAGTCGATTTCGACGATTTGATTCGTCTTCCGCTGCAACTCCTCGACGCCGATACCGACGTGCGCGCTGCATGGCAGGAGCGAATTCGCTATCTGCTCGTCGACGAATATCAGGACACGAATTCCGCGCAATTTCGCCTGCTGCGCCAGCTTTCCGGCACGCGCGGCGCGTTCACGGCGGTCGGTGACGACGATCAGTCGATCTATGCGTGGCGCGGCGCGAATCCGGGCAATCTCGAAGAACTCGCGCGCGACTATCCGACGCTCAAGGTCATCAAGCTCGAACAGAACTATCGCTGCAGCAAACGCATCCTGCGCGGCGCGAATGCGTTGATCAAACACAATCAGCACGCGCACGAAAAGAAATTGTGGAGCGAGCATTCCGAAGGCGGACCGATTCGCGTGCTCGCCTGTCGCGACGACGATCACGAAGCCGAACGCATCGCCGCCGACATCGTGCATCAGCAGCAAGTATCGAAAGCGGTCTGGAGTGAGTTCGCCATACTCTATCGCGGCAATCATCAATCGCGCTCGTTCGAGAAAGCGTTGCGGCTCGCGCGCGTGCCTTACGCGATCACCGGCGGAACGGCGTTTCTCGATCGTGCGGAAGTGAAGGACATCCTCGCGTACCTGCGTCTGCTGGTGAACGAAGACGACGACGCGGCGTTTCTTCGCGTGGTCAACGTGCCGAGGCGCGATATCGGCGTGGTCACGCTGGAAAAACTCGGCGAGCTTGCGCAATCGAAACACACGTCGATGCTGCGCGCCGCGCACAGCGATGCGGTACTGGCGCAACTTCCACCGCGCGCGGCCTCGGCACTCGCACAGTTCGCAACAATGATCGACGAATTCGCATCGTCGAGAGCGGCGCCGGCGGATCTCGTGGAAACGTTGATCCGTCGCACGCAATACACCGAGCACGTTCGCAGCGAAACGAAAAACGAAACGCTCGTGCAGCGTCGTCTGGAAAATCTGCGCGAGCTGTGCGACTGGTTCGTCGCGATGCAAAAGAATGATGCGCGCGTCGGCGATCTCGCCGCCGCGCTCGCGTTGATTTCGCACAGCGATCGCGACGACGATTCGAATGCGGTGCGCTTGATGACATTGCATGCGGCGAAAGGTCTCGAGTTCCGTTTCGTCTACATCGCCGGCATCGAAGACGGCACACTGCCGCACGCCGGCGGCATCGAAGAAGGCCGGCTCGACGAGGAGCGTCGCCTTTTTTATGTCGGCATCACGCGGGCGCGCGAGCGGTTGTGTCTGTCTTACGCTTCGCGCTCGAAACGCTTCGGCGCAGTGATCTCGAACGAGCCCAGCCGCTTCCTCGCCGAACTGCCGCCGGACGATCTGCACTGGGACGGCCGCGACATCGAACAGGATGCGCAGGCCGCGCGCGAATCAGCGGGCAGCCACATCGCCCGACTGGCCGATTTCCTCGCCGATTGAACCGCGCCTGACGGCTTCACGCCGCGTCGCTTGCCAAGGTGCGGGAGCGTCACTAGAGTGTCGATCCCGCTCCGAAACAACCCTTGGGGAACCACCATGCAGACCTCGCTTAAACGCGTCGCACTTCTTGCTGCCTTGGCTGCCGCCGGCATTGGCTGTAGCCAGCAAAGCAACACCGGCGCGCCGACCACGCCCGCCGCCGTCGCCGTGGCGACCAGCTCGCCGGAAGGCACCGTGACCGCGTCAGTGAAAGCGCTGCGCGAGAACAATGTCGCGTCGCTGTTCGAGATCATGATGCCGCCAGCCGAGCTGACCAAGGTCAAGACCGACTGGTCCAAAGAGATGAACAAGGATCCGGTCACCGACACGGATCGCCAGCAGTTCGCCGACACGATGAACAAGCTCACCGCGCCGAATGCGGAAGCGACGCTGTACGCGCAGATCGAACCGCAGCTCAAAGAATTCGACGCCAAGCAGGCACAGCAGATGCCGATGATGATCGCGATGGGTCGCGGCTTCGCGCAAAGCTCGATTCAGCAAAGCAAAGACCTCACCGAAGACCAGAAACAGCAGGCACAGCAACTGCTCGATGCGGTCGCGACGTGGGCGCAGAACACAAAGTTCACCGATCCGACATTGGTGAAGGGCGCGATCGGCGCAATCTGCAAAACCGCGCGCGATCTCAACCTCAAGACGATCGACGAAGCACGCGCCTTGACGTATGACCAAGGCATGCAGAAAGCCGGCGTCATCATGGGCGGCGTGAAACAGGTGCTGCTCGTCTATGGACTCAATGTCGACAAGACGCTCGATTCGGTCAAAGTGGAACCGGCGACCGTCACGGGTGACAGCGCGAAGGTGAAAGTGAATTACGTCGCGTTCGACAAGCCGTTTGCCACCGACGGCGATCTGGTGAAGGTCGACAACAAGTGGTACAGCAAGCAAGCGATCGAACAGTGGAACAAGCGTCAGCAGGAAGAAGCGGCCAATGCGCCTTCCATGCAACCGACCGCTCCGCCGGCGCAGCCCGCCAAGTAATCCGTTGTAAAACAACGCGGAAACGACGGCGCGTCCGATGTCTGGGCGCGCCGTTTTCGTTCTAACTCAATTCTCACGCGCGGCTTACGTACAATTGGCCGCATGGATTCCCCGATTTCCAATATACCGTCACCCGCGCCGCCATCGCAGGCGCCGTGGTGGATGCGCGCGCTCGGCGCGCTGCTCGAACCGTGGGTGCGTATCCGGCGAGGTGCCTCGACCACCGCGATCACGCTCGATCCGAACGTGCCCGTCTGTTACGTCACCGAGCGTTATGGAGCGTCGGATACGCTCATTCTCGAACAGGCATGCCGGGAGGCAGGGCTGCCGGAACCGCTGCGTCCGTTGCAGGTCGCGAATCTGCGCAAGAAGCGTTCGATGTTCGCGCTGGCGCGGCGCGCGCCGTGGATTTTTCGACGCCAGGCATCGCTCACGCATTCGGCCACGCTCGCGCAACTGCTGGATACGTTGCGCGCGAATCCTGACACCGATTTGCAACTCGTACCCGTTTCGATTTTTGTCGGCCGCGCGCCCGACAAAGAAACCGGCTGGTTCAGCGTGCTGTTCTCCGAAAACTGGGTTGTCGTCGGCCGGTTTCGGAGATTGCTCGCGATCCTTTTGAACGGCCGAGCGACGGTGGTGCAATTTTCGCCGCCGATCTCGCTGCGCGGCGCGATGCAGGACGAACGCGATCCGGCGACAACCGTGCGCAAGATCGGGCGCGTGCTGCGTGTGCATTTCCAGCGTATCCGCGCGGTAGTGATCGGGCCTGATCTTTCGCATCGCCGCACGTTGATCGACGCCGTGCTCAATGCCGCGCCGGTTCGTGACGCGATCGCGACGGTGTCGACCAAGGAAAACATCAGCGACGACAAAGCACGCCGCCGTGCGCGTGATTTCGCGTGGGAAATCGCCGCCGATCTGTCGCATCCGGTGGTGCGTTCGATTTCATTCATGCTGATCGGCTTCTGGAACAAGATCTACGACGGTGTGCATACGCATCACTTCGAGAAAATGCGTGCGATCGCGCCAGGACACGAAATCATTTACGTTCCGTGCCATCGCAGTCACATCGATTATCTGTTGCTGTCGTGGCTGCTGTATCGCAACGGCGTGGTGGTGCCGCACATCGCGGCCGGTGTGAATCTCAATCTGCCGGTGATCGGACCGATCCTGCGTCGCGGCGGCGCGTTCTTTCTGCGCCGTAGTTTCAAATCGAACGCGCTTTATTCGACGGTGTTCAGCGAATACGTGAGCCAGTTGTTCGCGCGCGGCGCGTCGATGGAATATTTCATCGAAGGCGGACGTTCGCGCACGGGACGTTTGCTGCAGCCGCGCGGCGGCATGCTCGCGATGACATTGCGCAGCTATCTGCGCGAGTCGCGGCGGCCCGTGATGTTCCAGCCGGTCTACATCGGTTACGAAAAACTCATCGAAGGCAATTCGTACATCGGCGAATTGTCGGGCAAGCCGAAAGAAAAGGAGTCGGTGTTCGGTTTGCTCAAGGCATTCGGCATCTTGCGCAAGCACTACGGGAAAGTCGTCGTGAATTTCGGCGAGCCGGTCGTGCTCGACCAGCTGCTCGCCAAAGTGGAACCGAACTGGCGTGACGCGGTGAACAGTCCCGACGAAAAACCCGCGTGGCTCAATCCGGCAGTCGATGCGCTCGCCGAAAACATTCAGATCAACATCAACCGGGCCGCGGACGTCAATCCCATCAATCTGCTGGCGCTCGCGCTGTTGTCGACGCCGAAACATGCGATGACCGAGAACGACCTGCTCGCGCAGATCGATCTCATGCGTTCGCTGTTCAACGAATTACCTTATTCGGATCGTTTGACCGTCACGCCGCTTAGTGCGAAAGAAATCGTCGCGTACGGCGAAAAGATGGAGTGGACTCGGCGCATCGCGCATCCGCTCGGCGACCTGATCGCCTGCGAAGGCGACAATGCGGTGCTCCTCTCGTACTTCCGCAACAACGTACTGCACCTCACTGCCACAGCGGCGTGGATCGCATGCTGTTTCCTCAACAACCGGCGAATGGCGCGCGGTTCGGTGTTACGACTGGGACGGTTGGTTTATCCGTTCATCCAACAGGAGTTGTTCCTGCCTTGGGATGAAGAAGGGTTCGTGGCGCAAATCGAAGCGACGATCGAGTTCTTCGTGCGTCATGAACTGCTCGAGTCGGTCGGTGAGGGCCGCATTCTTCGTCGCGGTCCCGGACAGAGCGACGGGTCGTATCAGCTGCGTTTGATCGCGCACAGCATGCTGCAGGCATTCGAGCGTTACTACATCGCGATCGCAGCATTGGTGCGCAACGGACCGCGCACCTTGAGTTCGGGCGAACTGGAAAATCTGTGCACGATGACGGCGCAGCGCCTGACGCTGCTGCATGAACTCAATGCGCCGGAATTTTTCGACAAGTCGCTATTTCGCGGTTTTATCCAACGACTTCGCGAACGCAAGGTGATCTGGCCGGATGCGGCGGGCAAGCTCGATTTCGATACCGCGCTCGATGATGTCGCGCGTGATGCGAAGGTAATCCTCAGTCGCGAAATTCGGCACGGCATATTGAAGCTCACGCCGGAACGTCGCGAATCGCTGGCATCGTCCGAACCGCCTGCGCCGCCGGCGCAGGACGAGTAGATTTCTTCAGGCGTCGAGGTCGGGAATGAGCTGACTTTCGAGTCTGGCGATCATGTCCTTGAGTTTCAACTTGCGCTTCTTCAATCGGCGCAACTGCAGTTCGTCCGTTCCCGCGGTGGTATTCATGCGGGAAATCGCGTTGTCCAGATCTCGATGCTCGATGCGCAGATCGACGAGCGTTCGATGTATTTCGGCGGGCGACTCGGTCACTGCACGTGTCCGAAAAAGAGGTGCGGATCGGCCAGCGAGTCTAGCGGAAGCCAAGTAGAATAGGCAGGCCATGGCTGCCGTCCGATCCACTGCTCAGCGAAGAGAATTCGAATCGTACAAACTGGCCAAGCGGCTGCGCCGCCTGACCGGCCAGGCGATCGCCGATTTCAACATGATCGAGCAGGACGATCGCGTGATGGTGTGCCTTTCCGGCGGCAAGGATTCGTACACGCTGCTCACGATGTTGCGCCAGTTGCAGACGAAGGCGCCGGTCGATTTCGAGCTGGTCGCGGTGCATCTCGATCAGAAACAGCCTGGCTACGATCCAGATATTCTGCCGACATATTTGCGCTCGATCGACATGCCGTTTCGGATCATCGAACAAGATACGTACAGCGTCGTGAAGCGTGTAGTGCCCGACGGCAAGACGATGTGCAGCCTCTGCTCCCGCTTGCGCCGTGGAGCGCTTTATAACTTCGCGGAAAAAAATGGATTCACGAAAATCGCGCTCGGGCATCATCGCGACGACATCGTCGAGACGCTGTTTCTCAATATGTTTTATCAATCGACATTGAAAGCAATGCCGCCGAAATTGTTGTCCGACGACGGCAAGCATGTCGTCATTCGCCCCCTCGCCTACTGTCGCGAAGCGGACATTGCCGAGTACGCGGAGCAAGAGGCATTTTCCGTCATGCCGTGCAATCTCTGCGGCTCGCAGAAAGCGTTGCAGCGAAAGGAAGTGAAGCAGATGCTGATCGATTGGGAGCGCAAAGAACCGGGCCGTACGGAAAATGTATTTCGCGCGCTGACTTCGATCGCGCCGTCGCAGTTGGCCGATCGCACGTTGTTCGATTTCGCATCGCTCGGCCGTCGTGAGGCGATTGCACACGCGACGGCTGGCGATTGGCTCGGCGCTTGCGATATTCCGGCCGTGCTCGACGACGTTTCTGTCTGATTTTTCTCACCTGGCCGTTCGGCCGATCTCTTTGGGGTTTTTCCGCATGTGGTTTCGCAATCTGACGCTGTTTCGTTTTTCCGAAAAATCCGCGCGCGGCTTGAAGTCGCTCGAAAGCAAGCTCGACGGCCATCGTCTGCGCGAAGTCGGGCCACAAGAACTCAGCATTGCCGGCTTCGTCTCGCCATATGGCGTGGATGAGGCGCCGCTCGTTCACCGTGTTGGCCAATACGCGCTCTTCGTGCTTGGGCGAAACGAAAAATTGCTTCCCAGCGCAGTCGTTACTCAGGAATTGGCGGCACGTTTGCAGAAGATAGAAGCAAAATCCGGCAAAAAACCGAATGCGAAAGAGCGAAAACGGCTTAAAGACGAAGTGATGACCGATCTGCTGCCGCGCGCATTTTCGCGTCGCTCCACCGTCTATGCGTATTTCTCGTTGGAAAACGGGTGGTTAGCCATCGATTCGGCCAGCCGCAAGATCGCCGAGGAAACGGTCACACAGCTGAGACAGGCGCTCGGTACCTTCCCGGCTGTCCCGATGGCGGCCGAAAATGGGCCGCGCGGTTTAATGACGGACTGGTTGATCCGTGGCAAGCTACCTTCGAGCCTGGCGTTGGGCGATGAATGCGAATTGCGGGATCCGGTGGAAGCCGGTGCCGTGGTTCGATGCCGCCGTCAGGACCTTGAAACCGACGAAGTGCGCGAGCATCTAAAGTCGGGAAAGCAGGTTTTTCAGCTCGGCCTTACCTTCGAGGATCGCCTGAGTTTCGTGCTCGGTGAAGAACTCACCGTTCGCAAGCTCAAGTTCCTGGACATCGTCCAGGAAGACCTCGAAAGTGCTTCGGCCGAATCGGCCGTCGCCGAATTGGACGCCCGGTTCGCGTTGATGACGCTGGAATTGGAAAAGCTGCTCGAAAAGTTCGACACCTGGTTCGGTTTACCCCGGCCGACCGACAAAAGCTAAATCCATGCGCCGGGGCTGGAAGGAACATGACGGCCGTCGGCGAAAATCATTATCTGGAACTCCCCACCGACACGGGCAACACGATCAAAGTGTTGCGCCATGCGCATCCACGTGCGCGACGGTTGCGGCTGACGGTCACGTCGGGCGGCGCACGCGTGTCGTATCCGCACGGCACGCATCCGGCGCAGGTGTTCGCGTTCCTGCGCAAACATTCCAACTGGCTCGAACAGAAACTCGACGAACTCAAGTTCGATCCATCGGGTCCACCGGCGCTCAAGCCCGGCGTGACGACGCTCATACCGCTGCGCGGCGAAACGACGCGTCTGGTCTGGCGGGAGGGCGCGTATCCGCACGTCGAATTGAACGGCGATCGATTGACGCTGTCGCTGCCGAAACCCAATACGAAATCCGCGGTGCCGGTCGCCAAGAATCTTTTGCGCGATTATTTCGAATCGCAAATGCGTCGCGACGTCTCGCGGTACATCGCGCGTTATGCCGAAGAACTCAGCCGCGCGCCGCTCGGCGTACGCGTGAAGCCGCTCAAAAGTTTATGGGGCAGTCTCGACACGCGCGACTGGATCACACTCGATCTCGCGCTTTCGCTCGCGCCGCCAGAAGCGTTGCGCTATGTCGTTGTCCATGAGATGTGCCATCTGCGCATACGCGATCACTCGCCGCGTTTCTGGGCATTGGTCGGCACGTTTTGTCCAGATTGGAAACAACAGCGCGAGTGGCTCAAGATGAGCGGTCAGGCGCTCAAGGCCGAACTGTCGCGCCTGATCGGCCGGAACTGATTCTTCGTCAGGAATTCCCCGATCAGCCTCGCAATCGGCGCCGCATTTTCGAGATGCAAATGATGGCTGCCGTCGATGCGATGGACAGCGATGTCGCGCACGTGTTCGATCCTCCGCTGCATGATCTCGCGCGACAGATACGGTGCCTCGGGTTGCGCGAGCACCAATAACGTTGGTGTTGCTATCCCGCGCAAAACCGCAAGGATTTGCTCTTCGGTAAAGCGCACCGGTGTCGCCAACGTCAATCGCGGATCGGATGACCAGCTGAATCCGCCCGGTACCGTTTTCAGCCCGCGCTGCACGAGTGCCATCGCGGCGCCGCGTGCGAGTCCGTTCACCTTACTACGGACATCGACGGCATCGTCCTCACGCGCGAAAACGCGTAACTTTTCCTCAAATGCCGCACGCTGGTTGATGCCGCGCCTCAATTGATCGAGCGACTCACTAACCGGCGCTGCGATCGGCCCTAACGCTTCGATCAGCAGTAATTTATCGACGAATTGCGGATGACACGCGGCAAACACGCTAGCCACCGTGCCGCCGAGCGAGTGACCCAGCACACCAAACTTTTTCCAGCCGAGTTTTTCGGCGACGGCGACCACATCGCTGATGTAGTCGACATAGTGATACCACGTTCCCGCCGGACGCCAACCGGAACGGCCGTGGCCGGGAAAGTCAATTGCTACAATGTGGAAATGTGTACAAATGAGCGGCGCGAGAGCGTCGAACGTCGCCGCGTTGTCCAGCCAGCCGTGCAGCGCGAGCAACGGCGGCAGCGATTCGTCGCCCCACGTTCGTGCGGCGATGCGGACATGCGCCAAGTCGATCGTTATTTCACGTGGTTCGGTCACGCAATCCAACCGCGCGTGTGATGTTCGATCAGCGAACGCATGAGCGCGACGTGATCGGCGCCGTCGTTGAGTGCTGGAATGTAGTCGAACCGTTCGCCACCGCCGGCCAGGAATTGTTCCTTGCCGCGGATGGCGATTTCTTCGAGTGTTTCCAGGCAATCGACGGCGAAGCCAGGACACATCACCTGAATGTTTTTCACGCCTTGCTTCGGCAACTCGCCCAAGGCGATGTCGGTGTACGGCGAGAGCCACGCTTCGCGACCAACGCGCGACTGAAACGTCAGCAGCAATTCCGACTCCGTTAGATCGAGACGATCACGCAGCAGTGCCGCCGTTTCGCGGCATTGATCGGCATACGGATCGCCAAGGCGCACATAGCGTTCGGGAATCCCGTGGAACGAGAGCAGCAAACGATCGGCGCGGCCGTTGGCTTCCCAATAACGGCGAACGCTTCGGGCGAGTGCATCGATGTACGCGGGTACGGCGTGATAATCGGAAACGGTGCGTAACTCCGGTAGGTGACGTGTGCGCGCGAGCGCCGCGTGCACGCCGTCGAAGGCCGTCGCCGTAGATGTCGCCGAATATTGCGGATACAACGGCAAAATGATCAGACGCCGCACGCCGTCCGCGATCAATCGTTCGAGCACCGACGGAATCGACGGATTGCCGTACCGCATCGCCAGTTCGACACGAATGCCGAGATCCGCGCAGGCGTGGCCGACTTTTTCCGTCAGCGCGCGCGATTGAACGAGCAACGGCGAGCCCTCCGGCATCCAGATCGTCGAATACGCGTGCGCCGAACGGCGCGGCCGAATGCGCAGGACGATGCCATACAAGATCGGCAACCATAGCCACCGCGGATAGTCGATCACGCGCGGGTCGCTGAGGAATTCGGCAAGGTAGCGGCGTACCGCGGTGGCGGTTGGCGCATCGGGCGTACCGAGATTCACCAGTAGCGCGGCAGTCTTTGCGGAGGTGACGGAATCGGCCATACGTCGCTGTCCGCTTCGGCGAACCCAATAGGTTGTGGTCGGCATGCGCGGCGGACCGAACGGATAGAGGTGAATTCCGACGTGCAGACAGAGTGTATCAGTGCGTCGAAGGGCTGGCTCTAACGCTTTGTTTTGCAAGAGACAAACTGCTAGACTCGAACCGCCGCGCCCTGTCCGGCGGGGCTGACGATTACGATACTAATTAGAACGATAACGAGAACCACGCATGCCCCTGCGCGCTTTCATCGCAGCGCTTGTGTTTGTCGTCGCCCTCGCTCCGGCGCGCGCGGCCGATACGCTCGCGTACAGTGAATCGTTCGACACGCTCTTTCGTGTCGATCTGACGGCGCACACGGCTACCAAAGTCGGGCAGGCCACACCCGTCGGCGTCACGCGTTTCGCGAACATCGAAGGTTTGACGTTGACGCCCGGCGGAACGCTGTATGGCGTGTCCGACGGCAACCCCACCAAAACGCTGCTGCGCATCGATCCCACAACCGGCCTAGCCACCGTCGTCGGAACGCTGGTGCTGACCGGCGGCGACACCACCGGTCAGCTCGATCTCGGCATGGCCGCGACGTGCGACGGAAAACTGTGGCTTTCCTCCGGCACCGGTTTGTTCTGGCAGATCGATCCGAACACGGCTGTCGCTACGTTCGTCGGCAATGTCGGCGCGAAAGTCACCGGTCTCGCCGCGCGCGGCAATCAGGTCTACGGCGCCGGCAGTCAGACCAACAACAATTTCTACACGATCAACACGGCGACCGGCGCAGCCACACTCGTTGGGGCCTACGGCATCTCGACCTACATCACCACATCGAGCCCAGCCTTCGATGCGAGCGGACGTTTGTGGACGGTGCTCGGCTACGTTCCGCCACAACCCGGCCAAACAGTGTTTCCGGAATGGAGCGACTTGGCGCAGTTAAATCTCGCCACCGGTGCGCTCATCGACACCGGTCCGATCACGGGCGATGCGGAATTCCACGACGACTTCTACGGCAACCTGAAAGGACTCGCCATCAGCTCGTCGTGCACGGCGGCCGTCGCGGCGACCTCGCAGTTGCCGACGTTGTCTTGGCCCGCACTCGGCGTGTTGATGGTCCTCCTGGGTGGTTTTGCGGCGGTCCAGTTCAGCCGACGTTATCGCCCGTTTTGATTAGATCCGTTTTCGATTGGATCGATTCGATCACATAGCGCCGCTTATCGCGCGCTGCTTACCCACCCGAGGATTTGTCATGCGGCGACTGCTGAATATTTTCGTTTCTATTTTTCTCATCGCATCGATGAGTGCACACAGCGCGTTCGCGGGCGAGGAAGAAAATGCGCGCGCGAACAATGCCGTGCGCGTTCTGCGTGAAATCATGATGGCGCCCGACAAGCGCGTACCTTCTGACCTTATGCACAGTGCTTACGCGATCGCGGTCATCCCCGACGTGATCAAAGCCGGCTTCGTGATTGGCGGTCGTCACGGCGTCGGGCTTGTCGCCGTAAAAGCGCCGGATGGCACGTGGAGCAATCCAAGCTACGTAAGCATGTCCGGTGGCAGCATCGGTTTTCAGGCTGGCGTGAGTTCGACCGACGTGATTCTCGTCTTTCGCACGCAGCGCGGCGTCGATTCGATCGTGCACGGCAAGTTCACGTTGGGCGCGGACGCGTCCGTGGCAGCGGGCCCGGTTGGTCGCAACGCGCAGGCGGCCACTGACGCGCAACTCAAGGCGGAAATTTATTCCTACTCGCGTTCACGCGGTTTGTTCGCCGGTGTCGCGCTGGACGGGTCGGTGCTCGCGATCGACAACGATGCGAACCAGTCCGTGTATGGCGAAGGCGTCACGCCGCGCCGGATTTTCGAGAACGGCGTGAGCAACGTGCCGAACGCGGTCGTTGATTTCCGCGACCGCCTGGAGGAGTACACTGCTCGATAATGGCATGTCGTCGCCTGATCCGGCGGCGCGTTGCAGTCCTCGGCATTGAATCGCTCGCACTGAATCGATCGGGAGAAAGGTATGGGTAGCATGAGCATCTGGCATTGGATCATCGTGCTGGTGATCGTCGCGCTGATTTTCGGTACCAAGAAACTGCGCAATTTCGGCGAAGACCTGGGCTCCGCCGTGAAGAGCTTCAAGAAGGGCGTGCAGGACGGCAACGAAACGGATCAGACCGCGCAACAACTGAAAGCCGATCCGATCGTTCCGCCGGCGAGCGAAAAAAATCCGGCGCCCGATTCGACCAACTCGACGACGCCCTAATCAACGACCACCTGATTCTTTCCCATGTTCGACATCGGTACCGGCGAGCTCGGACTGATCGCGCTCATCGCACTGCTTGTGCTCGGACCCGAGCGCTTGCCGGGTGCCGCGCGCACCGCTGGCGCGCTGCTGCGCAAAGCGCGGCAAAGCTGGAGCAACGTGCGCGAAGAAATCGAACGTGAACTCGCGGCCGAGGAATTGAAGGCGTCGATGAAGAAGGCCGTCGACGACATCGATCCGCGCACCGACATCCAGAAATTGCGCGAATCGGTCGAACAGCCGACGCCGCCCGCTGCGTCACCGCCCGATCATGAGCAGCACTGAACCCGAAGAAGGTCAGGAACAGACCTTCATTTCGCATCTCGTCGAACTGCGCGCACGCCTGCTCAAGGCCGTCGCGGGTATTCTGGTCGTCCTCGTTTGCCTGCTGCCGTTCGCGGATCGTCTTTATCAGTTCATCGCGCGGCCGCTGATCTCGCGTTTGCCGCAAGGCTCGCAAATGGTGGCGATCGAAGTAGCGTCGCCGTTCATGACGCCGGTGAAGCTCGCGTTCGTCGTCGCGCTGTTCATCGCAATGCCGATCGTGCTCTATCAGTTGTGGTGTTTCGTGGCGCCGGGTTTGTATCGTCACGAAAAAAAACTCGCCGTGCCCTTGCTCGCATCGAGCGTGCTGATGTTTTATCTCGGCTGCGCGGCCGCGTATTACGTCGTGTTGCCGAAGGTATTTACGTTCCTGCTCGGCGTCACACCGACCGGTGTCGCGATGATGACCGACATCGGCCATTACCTCGATTTCGTATTGACGATGTTCTTCGCTTTCGGTCTGTGTTTCGAAGTGCCGGTGATCGTTTTCCTGCTCGCGTTGCTCGGATGGGTGAACGTTCCGCAACTTACGAAGCAGCGGCCTTATGTGGTTCTCGGTGCGTTCGTGCTGGCTGCGATCGTCGCGCCTCCGGACGTTTTGTCAATGCTGATGCTCGCCATTCCGATGTGCATTCTGTACGAACTCGGCGTGCTGGCCGTGCGCATTTTTCTGCGCCGTGGCGATGCCGCCGACAGCTCGAAGGCGTCCTCCGGCGCGTGACCCGCGCCGCGTGAACGGTTGTAAAGATCAACCCGCGAAAGCCGCGCCAGCAGTGCATTTTTTGCGAATGCTGCAATTTGTCTTTTGCGACATCTTGGCATAGACTGTTTGTCCATTTTGTAACATTTTCCACCGCTCACCGACCGACCACCGACTAAAGAAACAGGAGACCTGCCGTCATGGCGAAACCCAACGATGACACCCGCGACGCCAGCTTGCGCGTGTCGAAGAAAATGCGCGACGCGCTCAAAGCCGCCGCAGCAACCGCTGGCCGTCCGCTGTACGACGTAACGAACGAAGCAATCAACAACTATCTCGGTTCGACGAAAACCGGAAGCGTGCGCAAGGGGAAGAAATAACGATTTCTCTAAGTTCGCTGATGCTTGCTTAAGCGCAGGCGGACTCCGCAAACAACGGCCCTTCGGGGCCGTTCGTTTTTTGCGCGATCGATTTTTTAGACGTCCGCGTTCGGACGTCTGGACGTCTCAACCGTCGGCCGGCGGAAGCACGCCAACCACTTCGGCGATCGTCGTGACGCCGCGCGCTACCTGTGCCGCCGCGCTCACGCGCAATGGACGCATTCCTTCAGCGAGCGCCGTTTCGCCGAGCTTGTTGAGCTCGAGATTCGGCTGAATCATCGCGCGCACATTCGAGGAGACTTTCATCATTTCGTAGATGCCGGTGCGTCCGAGAAAACCCGTATTGCGGCATTCGAGACAGCCTTTCGGCGCGTACACTTTCGACGGCGGCGGCAAACGCCAGCGGTGCACCAGCGCATCCCACGCGCCGATGTCGATCGGTGCTTCGACCTTGCAATGCGGACACAGCGTGCGCACCAGACGCTGCGCCACGACACCCGTCAACGTCGACTGAATCAGATAATGCGGCGCGCCCAGATCGAGCAGGCGCGACAGCGCTGACGGTGCGTCGTTGGTGTGCAGCGTCGACAAAACCAAGTGTCCTGTGAGCGACGCCTGGATCGCCATCTGCGCGGTTTCCAGATCGCGGATTTCGCCAACCATGATGATGTCCGGATCCTGACGCATCAGCGTGCGAACGCCGGCAGCGAAATCCAGATCGATCGCCGATTGCACCTGCATCTGGTTGAATTCCGGCGACACCATTTCGATCGGATCTTCGATCGTGCACACGTTGATGTCCGGCGTCGCCAGATGTTTCAGCGTCGAATACAACGTCGTGGTTTTTCCCGAGCCGGTCGGTCCGGTCACCAGCACGATGCCGTGCGGACGTTCGACCATCGCGCGCCACAACAACTCTTCGTCCATCGAGAAGCCGAGCTGGCGGAATTCCTTGACGACGATGTCGGGATCGAAGATGCGCATCACGATTTTTTCGCCGAATGCCGTCGGCATCGACGACAGACGCAGCTCGACTTCGCGGCCTTCGGTCGAACGCGTCTTGATGCGCCCATCCTGCGGACGGCGTTTCTCAGCGAGATCCATGCGACCAAGAATTTTCACGCGTGCGGTCACCGCGGACATCACCGGCGTCGGAAACTCGAACACTTTGTGCATCACGCCGTCGATGCGGAAACGTACTGGACTCACATCGCGGCGCGGTTCCAGATGGATATCCGATGCGCGCTGCTCGAACGCGTATTGCAACAGCCAGTCGACGATGTGCACGACATGCCGATCGTCCGCCCCGATCTCGCCGGCTTTGCCCAGTTCGAGCAGTTGCTCGAAGTTGAGGATCGCGCGCGAGTCTTCGGTGCCGAGTTTGGCGTCCTTCGCTTTCTGGATCGATCGCTGGACACCGTAGAACTCGACCAGAAAACGATTGAGATCGACGGGGTTCACGACGACGCGCTGGATGTCGCGGCGCAGAATGTGACCCAGGTCGGCGAGCCAGCGCATGTCCCACGGATCGGACGTGGCGATCACGACCTGCATCGGACTCACTGCCACCGGCAGGATGCGATAGCGTTGCGCGTAGGCGTGCGAAATCACTTGCGTGATCGCGCCGGCATCGATCTTCATCGGATCGATTTTCATGTACGGCAGTTTGGCTTTATCAGCCAGCCACACCGTCAATACTTCGAGGCTAAGTGGTTTGCCGTCTTTCGGATTGAGAAGTTTTTGATTCGCGATCAATGCGATCGGATGCAGTTCCATTTTGCCGCGCGCGCTGCGGCCATCCGCGCGCACTTTCAGTGCGTCGGCCTCGTTGATCAGACCGTCGTGCTTGAGCGCTGCCAGCACCGCATCGAGATCGAGTTTGCGGTGCAGCGCCAACTCAGCGATCGGATCGATCGGCGGAGCCGCTGTCGGTCGTTGCGGAACGGTGGCCATCGCCCGTTGTCGGTCCTCTAAATCTGCGCGCAGCGCCAATCCGCGCATGCGCCGTTATACTAACGCGCTTTTCGCCGGGAACTGTGATTTCTATGCCAGGGCCGACTTTTCAGGAGGTCATCCAGCGTCTCAACGTGTATTGGGCAGCGCACGGTTGCGCGCTGATACAGTCGCTCGATATCGAAGTGGGCGCGGGCACGTTTCATCCGGCCACTTTCCTCCGCGCGCTCGGTCCAGAACCGTGGACCGCTGCCTATGTGCAACCGTCGCGCCGGCCGACCGATGGTCGCTACGGCGAAAATCCGAACCGTCTGCAGCATTACTACCAATATCAGGTGGTGATGAAGCCGAATCCCGACAACATTCTTGATCTGTACATCGGCTCGCTCGAGGCACTCGGCATCGATCCGCTCGTGCACGATCTGCGTTTCGTCGAGGACAACTGGGAATCGCCGACGCTCGGCGCATGGGGACTCGGTTGGGAAGTGTGGCTCAACGGTATGGAAGTCACGCAGTTCACGTATTTCCAGCAGGCGGGCGGTCTCGAGTGTAGACCGGTGACGGGCGAGATCACGTACGGCCTCGAACGCCTGACGATGTATCTACAGAATGTCGACAACGTGTTCGATCTGATCTGGACGCACGCACCGCACGGCACAGTGACGTATGGCGATGTGTTCCACGAAAACGAAGTCGAGCAAAGCGCCTACAACTTTGAACACGCCAACGTGCCGGAACTTTTGCATTGGTTCGACGTGTGCGAAGCCGAGGCGAAAAAACTCGTCGAACTCGGACTTCCTCTGCCCGCTTACGATCAAGTGTGCAAAGCATCGGCGAGCTTCAATCTTCTCGACGCGCGACGCGCAATCAGCGTGACCGAACGGCAGCGCTACATCCTGCGCGTCCGAACGATCGCACGGCTCGTCGCCGAAGCCTACGTCGCCAAACGCGCCGAACTGAACGCGCGGAAGGAAGCGGCTCATGTCTGATCTGCAGCCGCTGCTGATCGAAATCGGCACCGAAGAACTTCCGCCGAACGCACTCGATGAGTTGACCGATGCCTTCGCGAAAGGCATTTGCGATGGACTCGCAAAACGCGGCATCGCCGCCGATGCGGCAAATGCGAAAAAGTATAATTCGCCGCGCCGGCTTGCCGTGCTGGTGCCGTCCGTGAGCGTGGCTCAGCCCGATCAGGCCATCGAACGGCGCGGGCCGGCGATGACGGCGGGCCGCGATTCGAGCGGACAGGTGACGAAAGCGTTGATCGGTTTCGCCGCGTCGTGCGGCGTGCCGGTCGAACAGCTCGAAACGTTACAGACCGACAAAGGTGCGTGGTTTGTCCATCGCGCGCAGCAAAAAGGCAAGCCGACAGCGGAGCTGTTGCAGGACATCATCGCCGAGTCGCTAGCCGGACTGCCGATTCCGAAACCGATGCGTTGGGGCGATCACGATTTCGCGTTCGTCCGTCCGATGCATTGGTTGATTGTGCTACACGGTGCCGCTGTCGTGGACGCCACGATTTTCGGCATCAAGAGTGGGCGCGAATCGCGCGGGCATCGCTTTGCGCATCCGCACGTCGTTTCGATTGCGTCAGCTGACGACTATCTCGACACACTGCGCGAGGCGAACGTCATCGCTGATCCCGATCAGCGTCGCGCAATCGTGCGCGACGAAGTCGAGCGTGTTGGCTCGCCACTCGGCAAACCGCGACTGCGCGATGCGCTGCTCGATGAGATCGCCAATTTGACCGAATGGCCGGTCGCTATCGCGTGCACGTTCGATCGCGAGTTTCTTGACGTGCCGCAAGAAGCGCTGATCCAGACGATGGAGACGAATCAAAAATTCGTTCCCATCTTCGATGCGAACGGGAAACTCACCGAACATTTCATCGGCGTCGCGAATATCGCGTCTAAAGACCCAGCGGAAATTCGCAAGGGCTATGAACGCGTGATCCGTCCGCGTTTCGCCGACGCGAAATTTTTTTACGACGAAGACCGCAAAACGTCGCTCGCGTCGCATCAGGATTCGCTGAAGTCCGTCACGTATCAGCAGCAGTTGGGAAGCGTGTGGGACAAGTCGGTGCGCGTGGCCGAGTTGTCGCGCGTGATCGCGAACCGGCTCGGCGTCGACGCCGCGAAAGCCACGCGCGCGGCCAGCTTGAGCAAATGCGATCTGGTCACGCGCATGGTCGGCGAATTTCCGGAGCTGCAAGGCGTTATGGGCCGCTATTACGCAGTCGCGAGCGGCGAGGCTTCCGACGTCGCCCAAGCGCTCGATGAGTTCTATCGTCCGCGCTTCGCCGGTGACGCTATCGCGCACGGCGACATTGCGCGCGTGCTCGCCGTCGCGGAGCGTTTGGATACGCTCGCCGGTATCTTCGCGGTGGGGATGAAACCGTCTGGCAACAAGGATCCGTTCGCGCTGCGCCGGGCCGCGCTGGGGCTTGGCCGCACGTTGATCGAAGGCGGTCTCGATCTCGATCTGGAAGCGTTGTTGCGCGAAGCGATCGAATTGTTGCCGGCGATTCCGTCGAAGAAAAAAGAAGGCGAGAAGTCGCCGGCGGAAGCGAAACAGTCGCTGACGCAGGAGTTGCTCGATTTCGTGCTCGAACGTCTGCGCGGATATTACGCGGAGAAGAAAATTCACGGAGACCAGTTCGATGCCGTCCGCGCTGTAGAGCCTGAAACGCTGACCGATTTCGATGCGCGCCTTCGTGCTGTGGCAGACTTCGCCACGCTGCCGGAAGCTGCCGCCCTCGCCGCAGCAAACAAGCGCATCGGAAATATTCTTCGTCAGGCAGGCGATCCCGGCGCCACAAAAATCGATGCGGCTCTTCTCGATGCCGGCGCCGAACACGATCTGCATTCGCACATCGAAGACGTTCAACAAACGATCGCGCCGCTGATCGCGAAGCGCGGATACGTCGATACGTTGAGAACACTCGCCGCGTTGCGTGCGCCAATCGACGCGTTCTTCGACGGCGTGATGGTGATGGCGGACGATGCAGCAACACGTCGTAATCGGCTCGCGCTGCTGGCGGGTTTGCGCCGGATGTTTCTGCAGGTGGCGGATATTTCAGTGCTGCACAACGCTTAGAACGTCAGGGCGTTACGCGCTCGGTGCGTTATCGCCGAGAATGCGATTCGGCGAAAGCCTCACGTTCGAATCGTTGAGCGGTGATGTCATCCGATTTTTCGGAACGCGTCGCCGCAAACGGCGATAAAATAGCGCCTATGACAACCGATCTGGAAAACAGGGTCGCAAAGATTCAGCAGGATCGCCTGTGGCAACGCGTCCGGCGTTACCTGGAAAACAAGCAGGAAGATGCCGCGCGCATCGCGCTCGAAAAGCTGGTTCGCGTGCACCCAAACGATGTCGAGGCGCGCGTTCTGTTGGCGGGCGCCATTCTTTCGAGCGAAGGTCTGGTGCGCGAGACCGGCGAACAATTGACCGCGGCTGCGGCGGCGATGCCCGAAGATGCGGACCTCGCGGCGATGGTCGCATTGGCAATGTTTCGCATCGGCGATGTCGTGGGTGCGCTCGAATGCATGCGCAATCCGGATATCGGCAGGACGCAATCCATCGAAAACCTGATGAGCCTGGCGCACGTCCATCAGTTGATGGGTGAACATGCGAAATCGCTCGCCTTCATGGAGCGCGCCAAAGCGCTTGGATGCGATGGCCCGGATTTCAGATATTTCCGCGGGATTCAACTGCAGTTCAACGGCCGGCTCAAAGAGGCCGAAGAAGAAATCGAGGCATGTCTGAAGCTTGGTCCGACGTATGGCCGCGCGTCGTTCACGCTGGCGCGTATCCGGCGGCAGACGCCGGAAAGCAATCACATCGCCTACATTACCGAACAACTCAAACAGGTCGAACCCGACAGCGAAGACAACGCTGCATTCGAGTTTGCGCTGTTCAAGGAACACGACGATCTCGGCGATCTGTCGAACGCGTGGGCGGCGCTGGAGCGAGGCAACGCGGTGATGCATCGGCGCATGCAACACAGCGTTGAGGAAGAAAATCGGTTGTTCGATCGATTGATCGAAGTGACGACGACGGATTTCTTGAATAAAGTTTCGACGTCATCGTTCGAAGGACCAGCGCCGATCTTCGTGATTGGTTTGCCGCGCAGCGGTACGACGCTACTGGAACGTATTCTCGGCAATCATTCGATGATCGAATCGGTCGGCGAACTCAGCGATTTTTCGCGACAGATGCAATGGGCCTCCAATCATTATTCGTTTCCGGCGCTCGATCTCGGTCTCGTCGAGAAATCAGGTGACGTCGATTACCCGCACGTTGCCGCTGGCTATTTGCGGCAGACGCAATGGCGCGCCAACGGGAAACCGTTTTATGTCGACAAACTCCCGCCGAATTACCTGTTGGCGGGATTTATTCATCGCGCATTTCCGAACGCCACGATCCTGCACATGGTGCGCGATCCGATGGGTGCGTGTTTTTCGAACTACAAGGCGTTCTTCGGAGGATCGTACGGCTACAGCTACAACCAGGCAACGCTGGTTGCGCACTACGCCAACTACGGGCGCCTAATGAATCACTGGCACACCGTTATGCCGGGACGAATTTTCGACGTTCACTACAACGACCTGGTGCGCGATCCGGAAGCTGCCGCGCGCGCCATCTTCGAAGCATGCAAACTTCCGTACGAAGAAGGGTGCGTCGATCTGTCGCGTAATCAGACACCGGTCGCGACGCTGAGCAGCGCCCAGACGCGCCAGAAAATCAACGATCGCTCGATCAGCGAATGGATGCGTTATCGCGATCAACTGCAATGGATGAGCGAACGCGTCTCCAAATAAAAAAGGG
>CAZZYA010000012.1:26990-28693 GCA_964658115.1 uncultured Rudaea sp.
CGGCTTTGAGCCGGCCCTTCGATTTCGTTGCTAAAGCGTCTTACTCTTTCGTGCCGCCCCAGCGATAGGCGAACTCAACCCACACTGCCCGACCATATGCGTTGTAGTTGTACGTGTTGTAGTACGGGAAGTTCGAAGCACTCTTGTCCACCGGCGGCTTCTTGTTGAAGACGTTGTTCGATGTGACCTGCACCGCAGCACCCGAATCGAACGAATATTTCACGCTAGCGTTCCACAGGCTCCACGAGGGCAGACGTCCCGTCTGGGCGGCGTCCGGAATCGTGCCGTAGCGTTGGTTGAAGACGGTGGTCGACCATTTGTCGATGTTCCACGTGACCGTGGAGTTGACCGTGCTCTTCCAATCGGTGAAGCGCGGATCGTGATAGACGTTAATCACCGGATCGCCCGGGAACTGCTGGAACAGATGCTCGAACTCGATGTAGTAATGGACATCGAACGCCAGCGAACCCCAATGACCCATGTCGAACGAGTAATTGGCACTAGCCAGAACGCCGTCTTCCTTCTCCGACGAAGCATTGATTGGGTACGTCGTCACCGTCAGGATGCCGCCCGGATTGGCTTTCGCAGTTAGCGGCGAACGACCCACCAGGCTCTTGTAGAGCTGACAGCTCGGCGAGTTCGGATCGATGGCTTGACCGCCCACCGTCATCCCGAGCAGGCAGTCCGCTTCGTCCTGCAGCAGCTGGTCGACGCTGAGCTGGGTAACTTCGTTCTTGATCTCGACGCGCTGATAGTCAGCCGTCAAGGTCAAGCGATCGATCGGGTTGTACACCGCGCCGTACGTCCACGTTTTGGCGGTGATGTCGTCGAGGTTCGAGCTGGAGCCGTTATTACCAAAGAACTCCGTGTTGTTGGGGCAGTTCTGGTAGGTGCCCGGTCCGAACCCTTTCTGACGGCACAGGTAATAATCGACGTCCGACGTGTAGAAGCCGCTTGAGCCGAACACGTTGACCAAGTCCGGCGCGCGGAATGCGGTTGCATAGTTGCCGCGGAACAGCAGCGTGTCGATCGGACGCAATTCAAGACCGGCTTTGTATGTGAACTTTCCGGCATCGGTGCCCGCGAAGCTGTAATTGTCGTAGCGGCCGGAGACATCGGCCGTCAGCATGGACGTGATCGGTGCCCGCAGTTCGATGGCGCCGCCGTAGTTCGAGCGGTGGCCGGCCGCTTCCGAACCGGTGAGTCCGAGTGCATCGCCGCTGGCGATCAATTCGGGCAGCGAGTTATGCAAATCGTCATGACCGGCCGTGACGGTCGCCGCAATGCCCACGTCGCCCGCCGGCAGATGGAACAGACTGCCGTCGGTGACGGTGAAATTCAGCGATTGCGTGAACGCAACCGACGGGTTGTTGATCTTGGCCGTCAGCGAGTCGAAGATCGCCGGCGTCAGCGGCTTGTACAGCTTGTTCTTGTCCGGCGAATAGACCGGATAGCCGTAATACGTACCCATCTGCGGGCCGAGGTAGTAGTTGTCGACCGCGGACTTGATGAAGTGACGATACGTGTCATCCGTGTTCGTCTGCGAACGCACGTAGTAAGCGTCGTAGTTCCAGTCCGAACCGAACGTGCCGCGAATACCCGCCGCCGCGTTCAAGTTACGCGTATAGACAGTTTCCGCGCCAGCCCCTGTATTACCGCCGTATTCTTCCGGCGCCAGGATGTGTTGCCATTCCTGCAGATCG
>CAZZYA010000013.1:0-20416 GCA_964658115.1 uncultured Rudaea sp.
TACCCGCCGCTTGCGGCGGAAGCTTTCGTGTCGAGCGAAATAAATTTTGGCAGATGATAAAAAATCACTGACAAAATCACCAGCAAGAATTCACTCGAACTCCACACCAAAACACATATTCAATCCGAGGGTTGAGGGAAACTCCTCATACCCCATGGTCCGCGCCTTGCAATCCACTCCAGCACCCGCACTTGACGTATCAGAAGCACCCAGTCAGTCTCGACTCGCAGTCGACACGACGGCGTCGTTACCCGCATCCCACTCAGGAATTGGAATGGAAAAAGCTGCCAGATCCCCGTCATCCAGCGCCGATATCAAGGAAATGCCGGTATTGCCGCTGCGCGACGTCGTCGTCTATCCGCACACAGTGCTGCCACTCTTCGTCGGCCGCGAAAAATCCGTCCGCGCGCTCGACGTGGCGATGGCCGGCGACAAGCAAATCCTGCTCGTCGCACAGCGCAGCCCCGATATCGACGATCCGCAGTCCGGCGATCTTTATCCCATCGGTACGGTTGCGACCGTTCTGCAATTGCTGAAACTCCCCGATGGCACCATCAAGGTCCTCGTTGAAGGTACGACGCGCGCGGAAGTCATCGAATTTTCCGAACGCGACGGAATTCCGACGGGTCATGTCCGTGTGCTCGAGCCTACGTACACGCGCGATCAGCGCGAAGTGGAAGTCGTCGCGCGCTCGTTGGTCACGACGTTCGAGCAGTTCGTCAAACTGAACCGCAAGATTCCGCCCGAACTGCTGACGACGATCGCAGGCATCGACGACTCGAGTCGCCTCGGCGACACCATCGCGCATCACTTGTCGATCCGCTTGCAGGACAAGCAGCGCATTCTCGAAACGGCCGACGTCGCTGATCGTCTCGAGATGATTATGGGTTTCGTCGAAGGTGAAATCGACATCCAGCAAATCGAAAAACGTATTCGCGGCCGCGTGAAAACGCAGATGGAGAAGAGCCAGCGCGAGTATTACCTCAACGAGCAGATGAAGGCGATTCAGAAGGAGCTCGGCGAAGGCGAAGAAGGCCCGAACGAGGT
The DNA here is from genome assembly GCA_964658115.1 of uncultured Rudaea sp. Taxonomy (GTDB): domain Bacteria; phylum Pseudomonadota; class Gammaproteobacteria; order Xanthomonadales; family Rhodanobacteraceae; genus Rudaea. The sequence continues at coordinate 1,048 of CAZZYA010000013.1, forward strand.
CGAGGAACTTGCCAAGAAGATCGAAAAAGCCGGCATGCCGAAGCCAGTCGAGGCGAAAGCGCGCACAGAATTGAACAAACTCAAGCAAATGTCGCCCATGTCGGCGGAAGCGACCGTCGTGCGCAATTACATCGATTGCCTGGTCGGCGCGCCGTGGAAAAAGCGCAGCAAAGTTCGTCGCGATCTCAAGGCCGCGCAGGATGTTCTCGATACCGATCACTACGGTCTGGAAAAAGTCAAAGAACGCATCGTCGAGTATCTCGCCGTCCAGCAGCGCGTGAAAAAGATGAAAGGCCCGATCCTCTGCCTGGTCGGACCGCCGGGTGTGGGCAAAACTTCGCTCGGCCAATCGATCGCGCGCGCAACGAACCGCAAGTTCGTTCGCATGTCGCTCGGCGGCGTGCGGGACGAAGCCGAGATCCGTGGACATCGCCGCACGTATATCGGTTCGATGCCGGGGCGCATCATTCAAAACATGTCGAAAGGCGCGACGAAGAATCCGTTGTTCATGCTTGACGAAATCGACAAGATGTCGATGGACTTCCGCGGCGATCCGTCGTCCGCGCTTCTGGAAGTGCTCGATCCAGAGCAGAACCACGCCTTCAACGATCATTACCTCGAAGTCGATTTCGACCTTTCGGAGGTGATGTTCATCGCGACGGCCAACTCGCTGAACATTCCCGGTCCACTGCTCGATCGTATGGAAGTGATCCGCATTCCGGGCTACACCGAAGACGAGAAACTCAACATCGTTCAGCGCTACGTCGCGCCGAAACAAATCAAAGCGAACGGTCTTCGCAAAGAAGAATTGCACATCGCCGAGTCGGCGATCCGCGACATGATCCGCTATTACTCGCGCGAATCCGGCGTGCGCAATCTGGAACGCGAAGTCGCCAAGATCTGCCGCAAGGTCGTCAAGGAACTCACGCTCGCCGTTGACAAGAAGAAGGGCGGCAAGCGTGCGAAAGTGACGGTGACGTCGCGCAACCTCCAAAATTATCTCGGTGTGCAGAAGTTCACGTACGGTCGCAAGGAATTGCAGAACGAAGTCGGTCTCGTCACGGGCTTAGCGTGGACGCAGGTCGGCGGCGATCTGCTCAGCATCGAAGCGACCGTCGTGCCTGGAAAAGGCAAGCTCATTCACACCGGTCAGCTCGGCGACGTGATGAAAGAATCGATTCATGCCGCGCTGAGCGTGGTCCGCGCGCGCGCGGATAGGCTCGGCGTCGACCCGGAATTCCATCACAAATACGATATTCACATTCATGTTCCGGAAGGCGCGACGCCGAAAGACGGACCGAGCGCGGGCATCGCCATGTGCACGTCGCTGGTGTCCGCTCTGACGAAAGTGCCAGTGCGTTCGGAAGTGGCGATGACGGGCGAGATCACTTTGCGTGGCCGCGTCCTGCCGATCGGCGGGCTGAAGGAAAAGCTGCTGGCAGCGCATCGCGGCGGTATCGAGCTTGTGATAATTCCCGAGGAAAATCAGAAAGATCTCGCTGATATCCCGAAAAACATCACGGATTCTTTGACGATCAAGCCGGTGCGCTGGATCGACGAAGTGCTCGATATCGCATTGGAGCGCGCGCTCGTTCCAAGCGATGGTAAAAAAGTGGAGGATGCTGAAAAATCCACTTTGGAAAAAAGTAGGGAAGGCGACGCGGAATCCAATCAGCCGCGTCCGCACTGAACATAATCGCGACGCGGCTGAGCACCGCCGCGTCGTTCCATCGCCGGGTGCGCCTTGCAAATTTCCATCCGAGCGTCAAGCGGAAATCGTACAAAACTCCGCCGCGGAAAATATTTCGGATTCACGCAAACCCGCGCCACGCCTCGTATTGCGTGAGGTGCAAGCCGCTGGTATAAAGTCCGCGCCGCGATGCGATTCGCCATAGCGAACGATCGCGGAGCCGCGAATCGAATGTGTCGACACGAAAGTGTGCAGTAGATTCGCCCACAAACAATGCCACGAACAACGGGCGCTTGTTCCGATCGGGAGAGAGAGAATGAATAAAGCTGAGTTTGTCAGTGCGGTTGCCGATGCAGCCGACGTGTCGAAGGTCGAGGCTGCCAAGGCCGTCGAAGCCATCATCGAAGTAGTGAAGAAAGCGCTGAAGAAAGGCGATCAGGTTTCGCTCGTCGGCTTCGGCACGTTCATCGTGCGCAAGCGCGCCGCGCGTACCGGTCGCAACCCGCGCACCGGACAGCAGATCAAGATCAAGGCCTCGAAGAATCCGTCCTTCAAGGCTGGCAAAGCGCTCAAGGATGCAATAAACTAATCGGCTCACGCCACGCAGAGTTGCTTTGGCGAGGGTGCTTAGCTCAGCGGTAGAGCGTCGCCCTTACAAGGCGAGGGTCGGGGGTTCGAAACCCTCAGCACCCACCAATACCGCGGTGCGGATCATTCCGCGGAAAGTCCGGTTCTAATCAGCCGGACTTTCGGGAAAGAACAAGCGGAGTGGTAGTTCAGCTGGTTAGAATACCGGCCTGTCACGCCGGGGGTCGCGGGTTCGAGTCCCGTCCACTCCGCCACGTGTTCGAGCAAAGGGCGCCCTTGGCGCCCTTTCGTTTGCTCGGAGCGCGCTCTGGCGCCGTTCGGTTTACTGGAGTGGTCCGCTTTCGTTTATTGATCGCGAGCAGCTTGCGTTGTTCGCGATGGTTCCCCGCTGCGTCTCGCGGAACGGTCGTGTAAACTTCGCACCCTTCATCGGGGCGGACTGCAACTAACGTCGAGCGCGACGTTCTCAGTCGATCACCGCCGCGCGTCATTCCTATCGGTATCTCGAATGCTGCAATCAATTCACGAAAAAACGTCTGGCCTGTTTGCCAAAATCCTGCTCGGCGTCATCACTGTCGTCTTCGGCGGATTTTTCGGCACGCAACAGTTCATGTCCTCGCACTCGTCGACGTTCGTCGCTGCCGTGGACGGACACGAAATCTCGCAACAGGATTTCCGCGAACGCTGGGATGCATATCGCTCGCGCATCACGCAGCAGTTCGGCAACCAGGTCGATATGTCGCTGATCGACACGCCGGAGCATAAACGGCAGTTGCTCGACCAGATGATCGATGAACAACTGCTTCTCGATTCTGCCGAGAAATACGGTGCGGTCGTGCCGAGCACCGCCGTTCAGCAGGAAATCCTGAACGTGCCCGCGTTTCAGCTCGACGGCAAATTCAATCCCGCGGCGTACCAGCAATTTCTTCTGCAGACGCGCAAGTCGGCAGAGGCGTTCGACGACGACATACGCCGCGACCTGATGTTGCAGCAATCGAATCAAGAACTCATGTCGAGCGCGTTCGTCAGCACGGTTGACGTCGATAATTACATCCGCCTGCGCGATCAGACGCGCGATTTCCGGTACGTGACACTGCCGAAGCCGACGGCGTCCGACGTCACGGTTGCTGATGCCGATGTCGATGCCTACTACAAATCGCACGGCGATGAGTTCATGACGCCGGAAAAAATTTCGCTCGACTACATCGAACTCGATGCGTCGAAAATAAAAAGCGATAGCAGCGTCGACGACGACACCCTGAAGAAACAATACGAAAGCCAGAAGTCGCACTTCGTGACCAATGAGCAACGTTTGGCATCGCATATCCTCGTCAAAGTGGACAAGAATGCCAACGCCGATGCGCAGAAGGCCGCGCTGGAAAAAGCAAAGGATCTCGAACAGCAGGTGAAGTCCGGCAAGGATTTCGCGGCGCTCGCGAAAGCGAACTCGGACGATCCGGGCTCGAAAGCGCAAGGTGGCGATCTCGGCTGGCTGGAAAAAGGTGTCACCGACCCGGCGTTCGAAAGCGCGCTCTTCGCGATGAAAAAAGGCGATATATCCGATCCGGTGAAATCCGACGAGGGATATCACATCATTCAGTTGCGCGACGTCAAAGCCGAAAAAGTAAAACCGTTCGCGGAAGTGAAGGCCGAGCTCGCCAGCAAATATCTAGAGGGCGAACGCGAGCGCGAATACAGCGACATCTCGGGCCGGCTCGCCGATGCCGTCTATCAGGATCCGACCTCACTCGATGCCGCAGCTAAACAATTCAATCTTCCCGTGCAGAAAACAAGTTTGTTCGGGCGCACCGGAGGCGAAGGTATTGCCGCCGACCCGAAAGTGCTTAAAGCCGCGTTCTCGAACACGGTGCTGACCGAAGGCAACGCGTCGGATCCGATCGATGTCGGCGCGAGCCATATCGTCATCATCAAGTTGGATCAGCATCAGAAAGCCGAACCGAAACCGATCGAGCAGGTTCGCGACGACATCAAGAAAAAGCTGACCGATCAGCAGATCGCGAAAGCTGCACACGAACGCGCGGACACATTGTTCGCCCGGCTCGAAAAAGGCGAAGGGCTCGACAAACTCGCCGGCGAACTCAAGTTGAAAGTCGACGATCAAAAAGACATCGGCCGCAATGCGTCGAACGTCGATCGCAAACTCGTCGACGACGTGTTCAAGCTCGATCATCCGCAGGATGGAAAGCCGACCGATGGCGAGTCGTCGTTATCGAACGGCGACTATGCGCTGGTTCAACTGACAGCGGTGAAAGATGGCGATCCATCAAAAGTCGATGCGAAAACAAGGGAGGCGGCGCGCAACACGTTGCGTCAAGGCATGGGTAATCTGGCGGTGCGCGGTTACATCGACAGCTTGCGCAAGAGCGCGAAGATCGAAGTCGCCGAAGACCGCTTGCAATAAAAACTCTCACCGAAAAAAAACAGGCCGCGATCGTCGCGGCCTTTTTCGTTCCCGCATTTCGTAAAAATCAGATACCGGTGATGCCCATGATGTTGAAACCGGCATCGACGAAAATGATCTCGCCAGTGATGCCCGACGCCAGGTCGGAGCCGAGGAAGGCTGCTACATTGCCGACTTCCTCGATATTCACGTTGCGTCGCAAGGGCGCGTTTTGCTCGACATGTTCGAGCATCTTGCGGAAATTGCTGACGCCCGCGGCGGCGAGCGTTTTGATAGGTCCAGCCGATATTCCGTTTACGCGCGTGCCTTCCTGGCCCAGGTTGTACGCGAGATAGCGCACGCTTGATTCGAGGCTCGCTTTCGCCACACCCATCACGTTGTAATTGGCCATCGCGCGATCCGCACCAAGATAGGTGAGTGTGATGATGGAACCGCCGCGACCTTTCATCATGGGGCGCGCCGCCTTCGCCATCGCCGATAGGCTATATGCCGAAATGTCGTGTGCGACTTTGAAGCTCTCGCGCGTCAGGTTGTCGAGATAATCGCCTTGCAACGCCTCCCGCGGCGCGAAGCCGATCGAATGAACGAGGATGTCCAAACCGTCCCAATGCTTGCCGAGTTCGGCGAACAACGTGTCGATCTGATCATCGTGCGCGACATCGCACGGCAGCACGATGTTCGACCCGAACGCGTTGGCCGCTTCGTCTACGCGATTCTTCAACGTGTCGTTGACGTAGGTAAATGCCAGTTGCGCACCTTCGCGATACATCGCATCGGCGATACCCCACGCGATCGATCGTTGACTGATGATGCCGGTGATCAGCGCGCGCTTTCCGTGCAGAAATCCCATGATGCCTCCGCGAATGAAGTAGCCGCCGGATTTTAGCGGACTGCGCGCGATCTTTCAGTGCGAGCCGCTGGCCACGGTCGTCACGTCGATAGCCGCGTCCGGATTCTGCAGGCGCAGGCGCTGGCCAGTATGCAACATCGTGGTGCGGGTCAAGCCGTTCCAGCGCATGAGATCATCGAGTTGAACATGGGCGTTGCGCGCGATGGTCCACGGCGTGTCGCCGTGTTGCACCACGTGGATTGAAGGCGCCGCTGCCGCACTCTTTTTTTCGATCGACTGAGGTGCGACCACGCCTGCGCCGATACCCGGCAACAAAATGTGTTTGCCCGCCGCGATCATTCCGTCCATACCAACATGATTGATCGAAGCGACGGCCTTTGCGTTGACGTCATGCGCCGTCGCGAGCACGTCGACGCTTTCGTCTTGCTGTAGCGAAATTTCATGCCAGTTGCGCCACATTGGTTGAGGCAGGAGAGCCAGCGAATCCTCGATTTTTTGTCGTTGCGTGGACGGAACGAGCAGATTGTACGGACCGTTCGCCGGCATGCGTCCATTTGTGTAGCCGGGGTTGTAGCGGCGCAATTGCGTTTCGTCGATGCCGGAAATCCACGCGACCAGATTGAGATCGACCGCTGCATCGAGCTCAACATGTGTGAGCAGGTCGTCGGACGTCGGTTCCGGCAGTTCGATGTGAAACCTCTCCGGGTCCGATGCCACGCATGCCACGGCAAGGAGTTTGGCTAAATGGTCGTGCGCGCCCTGATTCACGCGCAAACGCGCGATTTCATCAGCGCTACGACTCGCGGTTGGGTTGCCCACCAGCATTTTCATGCCGTACTCGCCCGCGTTATAAGCAAGGTCTACCACGCGCCAGTCGTCGAACTCGCGCTGATAACGTTCGATCAGATCGAGTGCGGCGTTCGTCGAAGCATAGATGTCCAGGCGTCCGTCGTATTCCGGCGTGATGCGCAGTCCGGTTTCGCGCGCGGTGTCGGGCATGAGCTGCCAGATGCCGGCGGCTCGCGCACCATCGGCCGCAACGGCGGTGTACGTGCTTTCGATATACGGCAGGAACGCGAATTCGCCCGGTAGATCGCGCTTCTCGATTTCGTTGACGACGAGCAGCAGATACGGCATCGCTTCGCTCATCGACGCGGAAAATTGCGCCGGGCTCTGCGTGAACGTATGCGCCCAACGCCGCACGTCGGCACTGTAATCGCAACCCGGCATCGCCATGCGCCGGCGCAGTCGGATCCACGGCGATTGCACGGCGACGGCGTCGGATGGAATTACCGTCATCGCCGGTACGCTCGGCAGCGGTATCGGCGCCGGCAGTTTTTCGGAAATGATGCTCGGTGCGGATGGAGTCGTGGCGCCAGGTCGCTGGGGCGCAGCGCTGCACGCGACCAACGTGAGACACGCGACACCAAGCGCGCAGCAACTTGTGCCGAGCGCGGCGAGTCGCCAATCGCGCGCGCCGCTGATGGCCGACACACGGTTGCTGATATCGCGGGAAGGATGCTTCGCACGCATACTCAGTTGTCAGAGACGCCCCTGTGCCGCCCCCAAAACGGACGCGCACTATACCAGCGTCGCCCGGGAATTCATTCGGCCGACCTGATGCAGCGCAGCAAAGCGGTTTACCGCGCAGCGCGCTTTCGCGCACAATCTCAGCACAACCGCAGTCGGCTATAGGCATGCAGGAGAGTTATCGTCGTTTCTACGCCAGTCCGACGGTGCAGGCGCTGCTTTCACGTGAACTGAGCGCGCTCACGCCGATTCTCGCGGGCGTCTACGGCAACAACGGATTGTTCCTGCGTCCGCACGAATCGGTCGCGCCGATGTTGCCGGCACACTTGGTCAGCCACGTCGTCGCAGCGTCAGCGCGCGGTGAAAATCAATTTTCCGGCGCCGCGCATTTCGACGCGGACCAGCTGCCGTTCGTCAACGACAGTTTTCAGCTCGTGATCGCGCAGCATGTGTTCGAGCGCGTGAGCGATGCGGACGATCTGGCGAGCGAACTATCGCGCGTGCTTTCGCCTGAAGGCGTGCTCCTCGTATTCGGTTTCAATCCATTCGGCTCGTGGCGGCCGTGGTTGAGCAGCCAGTCGATGCGTGGCGCGCGTTTGTCGCTGCAATCGGCAACGGCATGCACGACGCGTTTCGCGCGGCAACGGATCGATACTTTGCAAGTGCGCTATCCCGGGTTGATCTTGCCCAACGATCCGGCCCAGCCGTCGAGCGCTTACGCGCGCTGGATAACGCGCACTTTCGGCCGGTTCGGCAGTTCGTGGTTTTTGCTCGCGCGTAAGCGACGGAGCACGCTCACGCCGTTGCGGTTGCGTTCGTCGCGGCGTGAGCGGGTGTTGAATCCACGTCTGGCTCCCGGTGCGCATCGGGCTTGCGCATGAGCGAGGCTGAAGTGGCTGTGTTTACCGACGGCGCGTGTCTCGGCAATCCGGGCCCTGGCGGCTGGGCTGCGTTGCTGCGTTATAAAAATGTGGAGAAGTATATTTCCGGCGGCGAAACCATGACCACGAACAATCGCATGGAATTGATGGCAGCGATTCAGGCGCTGGAAGTTTTGCGTCGCCGCTCACGCGTGCATCTCGTCACCGATTCGCAGTACGTCAAGCAGGGCATCGAATCTTGGCTCGCGCGCTGGCAAGCCAGCGGCTGGCGCACGTCGGCCAAAAAGCCGGTGAAGAATCAGGATTTGTGGGAACGTCTGTCGGCCGCTACGGCTAAGCACACGGTGTCGTGGGAGTGGACGCGCGGACACTCCGGACACGCGGAGAACGAAAAAGTAGATAAACTGGCGCGCGACGCGGCGCTCGCCGCAGCGGGGACATGATCGGATGCGGCAAGTAGTTCTTGATACGGAAACCACTGGCCTGGAAGTAGGCAAAGGTCATCGCATCATCGAAATCGGTTGCGTGGAATTGTCCGAGCGCCGGACCACGGGCCGCACCTTCCACCGTTATTTCAATCCCGAGCGCTTCATTGACGAAGGCGCGCTCGCGGTGCACGGCATCACGAACGAATTCCTGCACGACAAGCCGCGTTTCGCGGAGATCGCCTTCGACATCGTCGAGTTCATCCGTGGCGCCGAACTGATCATCCATAACGCGGCGTTCGACGTCGCATTCCTCGACATGGAACTCGCGCTCGCCGACGCCGCGCACGGTCGGGTGAGTCATCACGCGCAGGTGCTCGATACGCTGTTGCTTGCGCGCGAGAAGTATCCCGGTCAGAAAAACAGTCTCGATGCGCTGTGCAAACGTCTGAGCATCGACAACAGTCATCGCGAACTACACGGCGCGTTGCTCGACGCGCAACTTCTCGCCGACGTTTACCTGGCGATGACGGGCGGGCAGGGCGATCTGGGGTTCGGGGGAGCCGACGTCGTGATCCGAACGCGCACCACGGTGGTGTCGGCGACGCGCCCGTCGATACTCGTGCGTTACGCGGATGCCGCCGAGAACGCGGCGCATGCCACGCGCATCGCCGGTGTCGACAAGGCGAGCAAGGGTCACGTTCTTTGGCCTCAATTTGTTGGGCTGGAAGATAACGAAATTTCCGCGACTGCGGTATGATCCGGCCTTAGAGTTGTGCGCGGTACCGATTTGCCAGGCTTGGGGAGAAGTTGGCGATGAGAGCGTTTTTCGCGGTTCTGGTTCTTTTCGCAACGGCCGCCCACGCCGAAACAGCGGTGGAAGCGATCGAAGCGCACAAGCACATGGGCGTGGCGACGTGCAGCAACAGCGTGTGCCATGGCGCCTCGCAACCTTTCCGCGACTCCGATGTGATGCAGAACGAATTCGCCATCTGGCAGGAATTCGATCCGCACGCCAAGTCGTATCAGTTGCTCGAGAAGCCGGCGTCGAAATCGATTGCGGCGAAACTCGGCCTCGGTGATCCGACCAAAGCGAAAATCTGTCTCGATTGTCATACCGACAATCAGGCCGCCGACCATCGCGGCGACCGTTTTCAAGTGAGCGACGGCGTTGGCTGCGAAGCCTGTCACGGCGGCGCCGAAATGTGGCTCAACGCGCACGCGGACAAGAAAGTCACGCACGCCGACAACATCCACAACGGCATGTACGCGACGGAAGATCCGATCAAGCGTGCGCAGCTTTGCCTCTCGTGTCACATGGGCGAGAAGGAACGCATGATTACGCACCGGATCATGGGTGCGGGACATCCGCGGTTGTCGTTCGAGCTCGACACATTCACGTGGCTGCATCCGCACTACAAGATCGGCGAGAAGTGGGTTGCGCGCAAAGGTAATTGGAACGGCGTGCGCGACTGGGCGGTCGGGCAGGGCGTCGCCGCCGAAAATCTGCTCGATCTGCTGATCGATCCGAAAACGGGTTGGCAAGGAATTTTTCCGGAACTCGTACTGTTCAATTGCCAGGCTTGTCACAAACTCACGAAGGACAACTCTTGGGGTCCGCGCCAGGGCACAGGATTGGGTCCGGGTGTGGTACGTCTGAATGATGCAAACCTCGTCATGTTCCGTCACGTGCTCGCGCCGGTCGACAAAGGTCTTGCGCAACGCGTGTTCGATCAGACGCGCGCGCTGCATCGCGCCACGACGGAAAGCCGCGAGGCAACATTCGCCGCCGCGCGCGCGCTGCGCGATACTCTCGCAAGCGCGCTGCCGAAAGTGGCGTCGTTCAATTACGATCCTGCAAGCTTCGACGTGATTCTGGCGAGCATCGAATCCGATGGCGCGCGCGGCGAGTTCCGCGATTTCGTCGCGGCCGAACAGGTGGCGATGGCGTCGCAATCGGTGATCGTGGCGTTCGAGAGCGACGGCAAGCTCGATAAGAACCGCGCCGCGGCACTGCACACCAAGCTCGACAAGCTGTACGACACGGTGAAAGACGAGAACAATTATTCGATGTCGCGTTTCGATGCGTCGTTGAAGGACCTGCGCTCGTCGGCGCCCTGAGCGGTTCTCGCCGGCGCGTCGTATCGACCCCGATCCGCGCGCGGCAGTTGCCGCTGCCGCGCACCCACCTTATCCTAGCCGTGGCCCTGCGGCCGCTATTTTCCTGCGTGCGTGAAATCCTAATTCTTCCGAATGGCTGACAACGTCCAAGTCCCCGGCTACAAGGTCATTCGTAAACTCGGCGAAGGCGGCATGGCCACCGTGTTTCTGGCCATGCAGGAATCGCTCGATCGCGAAGTCGCGCTGAAAGTGATGTCGCCCGTGCTGGCCGCGAACGCGACCTTCTGCGAACAGTTCATGAAGGAAGGCCGCATCACGGCCAAGCTCACGCATCCGCACTTGATGACGGTGCACGACATCGGTTCGGAAAACGGTGTCTATTACCTGGCCAGCGAGTACTTGCCGGCCGGCACGCTGCGTGAACGCATGGACCGTATCACCACGAACGAGATTCTGGACGTCACGCGCCACATCTCGTCGGGCCTCGCCTATGCGCATGAAAAAGGCTTCGTCCATCGCGATGTGAAGCCAGGCAACATCATGTTCCGCGCCAACGGCACGGCGGTGTTGGCGGATTTCGGAATTGCGAAAGCCATGAAGTCGGTGAGCGCAGCCACGATGGCCGGCAACGCCATCGGTACGCCGGACTACATGAGCCCGGAGCAGGCTCAGGCCACGATGATCGACGGCCGCTCGGATTTGTACAGCCTGGGCGCCGTGCTGTTCGAATGCCTGGCGGGACACAAGCCATATCAGGCCAATGACGCGTACGCCGTCGCACTGATGCACGTGACCGAACCGGTGCCGAAATTGCCCGAACACGTCGCGTGGCTGCAGCCGTTGATCGAAGGCTTGATGGCGAAAAATCCCGATCAGCGTTTTCCGAATGGAGAGGCTTACGTCGCCGCACTCGATCGCTTGCTCATGGATCATCCGCAGGCCGATGTGACCGCGCAACAAGCCGCGCGCAAGCGCAACACGCTGAAGAGCATGACGCCCCTGCCCGGATCGGTGCCGGCCGCGAGAGCTGCCGATGTGCCTGCGGGACGCAAGCTGTCCATGAGCGCGATGGCAGCGATCGCCCTAGGTGTGATCGTCATTGTCATCGTCGCGGGCTGGCTAGTGATGCGTCGCAATCCATCGCCGCCGGTCGATACAACCACGACGACGCAGCAAACCAACACGCCGATCACCCAATCGCAACAACCGACACAGACGTTGGAAGAGAATCAGGCGACGGCGGCGGTAATGAAACTCGATTTACCTGCGCTGCTCTCACGTGGCGACGAATATCTCGCGTACGGACAGAAAAACTTTGGCGAGAAACTCGATTTCCCGCCCGGCGAAAACGCGATCGACATGTATCGGGAAGCGCTGCGCAGGGATTCGTCGAACGCGCAAGCGAAAGCAGGCCTCGCAAAGATCGCTAGCTATTACGAGCAGGCCGCGCGCGATGCGCTGAAGAACGGACTTTTTACCGCGACCGACGAATTCATCGACAAGGGACTGCGCGCCGATCCCGCCAATCAAAACCTCGCCGCATTGAAAGTCGAACTCGCCAAAAAAGAACAGGGCGGCTAAAAAAGCTAATCGCTTTTCTGCTCTGCCAAAGCTGCCAGTTCCAAGTGCACGCAGCGCGCGCCGGGAGCACGCGTCCGCTGTCAGCCCAGGGATCTCCTTTCAGCGGACAGAATTCTCCAAGAAAAACAAAAGACTATTTTTTTGACTATTTGTCGTCGAACAAAAAGTTAGCCGATGGCCGCAGGACAGCTGGAGCTGTGCAACTCACAAGCGCCATGCCGCGCCAACCGTACTACCGATTGCGAATCAAAATGACCGTCACGTTATCCGATCCACCACCATCCAGCGCCGCCAAAATCAGATGATCAACACATTCCTGCGCTGATAAATCGCTGCGTGCCAGCACCTCGCCGATTTGCGGATCGCTGACCTCTTCGGTCAATCCATCTGAACACAGCAGAATCTGCATACCCGGCTGCAATGTCCCACGCAGTGTCTCGACACGCAGACTTTGCGGATCGGTGACGCCGAGCGCCTGCGTGACGACGTTGCGATGCGGATGCGTGCGCGCCTGCTCCTGCGTGATCGCACCCTGATCGATCAACTCTTGTACGTAGGAGTGATCTTGCGAAAGCTGCTTCAGCTCGCCGCTCCAGATGTACACGCGGCTATCGCCGACCCAGCACACTTCGTACTCGTCGCCGCGCATGCGAATCGCGGCGATGGTCGTGCCCATCGGCAACGCTTCGGCTTTCTTGCTCGAGTGCTGGATGATTTCCTCGTCGGCACGCTGCACCGCTTGCGCGAGCGAGGCGCCTTCTTTCACCGCGTAGACGACGGTGTCGCGCGCAAGCGCACTGGCCACTTCGCCGTGCTCATGGCCGCCCATACCATCGGCGACGAGCCATAAGCCGATATCCGCGTCGGCGTAATACGTATCTTCGTTGTGCTCGCGGCGCAAGCCAACGTGGGTGCTGTGGCCGAATTCGATCATGCGTTGAGCGACAAAGTGAGGAACTCCTCGACGAGCACTGCGGCCCGCATCCATGTCCTCGAACGCGGCCGCCATAGCATGCCGCGCGAGGCGCGGCATGCGCAAGCATGACAAGTCATGCGCATCATCAGAACTCGATACGGATACCCGCCGACAGGCGGTTCTCATGAACGCCCGAATAGCCCGTCACGTGCTCGTAATAGAGGAACCCGGAACGTCCCTTCGGCAGGATGGCATTCAGGCCGATGCCGAGATTGAAGTAGTTCTGATCGACGCGCGAGTCGGTGACGAAGATTGGTGTTTGTGTCGGATCAGCGAGGAAACGCGTGACCACGGTCTGCGGATCGTTCTTGAATTCATGGTTCCATTCGACCAGTGCGTTCGGTACCAAAACGCCCCAGTCGGTCGTGACCGTACGACTGATGCGGCCGCCGACCACGCCGAGTTCCGATGTCAGCGAATGGCTGTCGACCGACGTGCCGAGGCCCGAACCCGGTCCGGTCGTATCGGTCATGTGTTCGTCGAAGCCGTCGAGCGTCACGTGCGTATACACACCGCGAACGTAAGGACTCAGCGTCCACGCTTCGCGATTGAAATCTTTGCCGACGGACAACGACAACGTGTACTGATGACCATCGGGCGATGCCTTGGCCGTGTTGTTCACGTTCGTCGTTCCGCCGTCGAGGCTAGCGATCTGGTAAAGAATGTTACGGCTGAGATCGTAATTCAGCCAGTCGACGACGGCCGAACCTTCGATGTAGAAGTCGTTATTGCGATACCACGTGAAGTACGCGTTCAGGCTGTAACTGTCGACGTCGACTTTGCCCGCGTTCTCATCGATATCGGAATTGTTGTTCGCATAACCGAGCGCAAGGCCGGCGACGAACGTGTCGTTGAACCTGTAGTCGACACCAGCGGTAATCGACGCATCGCGGAAGTCGTAACCGGGCGCCATGCCATCGGACGACGCGCCGCCGCGATCGACCACGCCGGTCGCGAAGAAACCCCAGCGGTCGAAGTCTTTGCCGACTTCGTCGTCGGTGCTTTCCTTCGGATCTTTGCGATAGCTCGTGAATAGATCCGACAGCGACGACGCCGGAAGCGAGCGTCCGTCCTCATTGATCGCGAGACCGCCGGTGCTGAAGCCATGCGAGCCCTGACGCAATTCGGCCAGGCGCGTGTTGAGGTTGGTTAGCTGACCTTGCATCACGGTGTCGGCGAGACCGGCTTGCGGTGTGGTCTTGTTGTTGAGCATCGCATCGAGCGCGGCGGGAACTTGCGATGGATTCGTGCCCGAATTCACGACGATTTCCGAACAGCGCGCGAGAAAGTCCTGCTGCGGAGCGGTGAGATTCGACTGCGCGGCCAGCGCGGGACATGCGCGATCGATCGCGTGGGCGACACCGCTCTGTCCTGGAGTCAGCGACGGCAGATTGACCACCGCGTTATCGAAGGTGAAGGTCACCGGCGCGATCGTCGGCTGGTTGGCGACTTGCGCGGTCACGGTGTACGCCGCGGGCAGCACGACCTTGACGCGGTTCTGCGTCTGACCGCTGGAATCGGTCACGGTGGTCGCACTGTCGAGCGAGCCCGACGATCCCGACACCGACCACTGGATCGTTACGCCCGGAACCGGCGCGCCGTTCGACAGCAATTTCACGACGAGCGGTTGCGAACTGAGATTCGGAATCAGCGACTGATTGTTCCCCGAGACGATCGTGAGTACCGCGCCCGTCGGCGCGCCCGCAATCGCGGTCGAAGTGAACGTGGTGGTGCCGTAACCCGGAGCTGACGCTTGCACGACAACGGTGCCGGGATTCGATCCGAGCGTGAGGGTGTTCGTGGTACGGCCGGTCGCGTCGGTCACGGTCGTCGGTGAAGCGAGTGTGCCGCTGCCTTGCACGATCGTCCAGGTGACGGTCACGCCGCCTGCGCCGCCCGACGCCGGACCGACTTGCAACACCAATGGCTGCAACGGCGATCCGGTCGTTCCCGATTGATTATTTCCGCTGACGATTGTGACCGTGCCAGTCAATGCGGTTTCGCTAAAGGATACCTGCCCTGCGCTGCCGGCCGATGCGGTGATCGTGATCGGTCCGGGCACGCTGCCGTAACGGAACGTGATCTGCGATTGTCCGTTCGCATCGACGGTCGACGATGTCGCACTCAACGTTGCCTGACCGCTCGTCACGGCCCACGTGATTGTCTGTCCGGATCCGCCGGGCAATGTCACCACGAGGGGAAGCGACGCCTGCGTGCCGGTCTGGCCGCTCTGCAGATCACCGGAAAGCTTGCCGAGTGCACTGTTACTGCTCGGTGTGATCGTCTCGTTGAATATAACGGTGCGTCCGACGTTGCAATCCGGACATTGCACGCTCACGGTGACCGGCCCCGGCGTTGGTCCAAGCAACAACGACGCGCGCGCGGGTACCGTCGCGGCGGCGAGTGCCTGGGCGACGCGATTAACGCGGCTCTCGACACTGGGTTGTCGGCTGCTCAGAACAACGACCTCGCTATATGTCGTCTTACCACTTTCGACAAACGTTGCGTTGCCCGTATCGACCGTCCAGGTGATCGTTTCTTGGAAAGGCCCGTCGTAGCCCAGCGGTGTGGGCGTGAGATTCACGCGCAATGCCTGCGGCAGCACGGTGCCCGCAGGACCCGATTGATTGTTGCCGCTTCCAATCTGCATTTGCAGATTCGGCGGGTCTTTGTCGATCGTTTCGCTGAACGTGAGCGTCTGCACGGTGTCGCAACCGCTAACGCACGTCACCGTAACTTGGATGGACCCGGCCGTCGCTCCCGCGTAGAGATGCACACTGCTGGTCGTTCCGGATACTGTCTCTATATCGGTCGAGTACGTCGGCGAGCCTTCGCTTTCCTGGAAGCCGCCATCGCTGTTGCTGACTGTCCAATTCAGCGTGACATACGACGACCCGGAAAACGACACCGTAAGCGGCGCCGAGAATGGGAAGTTGGGGTAAGCGTGCTGCCCGCCGCCGCCGACGATCGACATGACGTTGGATTGTGCGCTCGCACAAACACTAACGGTGAGCAGCAATAGCGCGGTCACGATGGACCCGACGCGACCCATGGCGCGGCGAAGACGTGCGTTCATCCCCAATTCTCCCGTATCCCCAAGCAACCTTGGCGGCCTATAATGAGTATAACGGCAAAGTTATAACGCCATACACCGTCGCGATACGACAAGGGGATTTTTATGGGGCACTGGAACCAGTGGTCGAAGGTGAGTTTGTCTCGTCTGAGCCCGTTGACGCTGCTGATTGCATTCGCTGTCGTCGCAGGCGCTGGGTTCCTCGCGCCGGAACGCGCAGCCCATGCTACGGTGCAGACGCGCAATCCGGAAGATCTCCTCATCGTCGATTGTCTGCTGCCCGGACAGATGCGCAAGCTTGGCCGCTCGTCCACGTTCATGGGCGCGCGCCGGCCCGTGCGCACCACGCAGGCCGACTGCGAAATCCGCGGCGGTGAGTATGTTTCCTACGACCGCGCCAATTATCAGACCGCGTTGAAAGTGTGGCTGGGCCAGGCCGACGCAGGTGATGCCGATGCACAGAACTATGTCGGTGAGATTTATCTGAAAGGTCTCGGCACCGAACCGGACTACGTCAAGGCGCGTGAATGGTTCGAAAAAGCCGCCGCGCAGAATTCGCGTCGCGCCCGCATCAATCTCGGGTACCTGTACGAACAGGGTCTTGGCGTCGATCGCGATATCGCCAAAGCACTCAACCTTTATGGCGAAGCGTCCGGCGTCAACAACGACAAGCTCGTATTCGCGTCCACCGTCACCGCCGAAGTGAACGAAGCGAAAGCCGAAAGTGCGACGCTGCGCACGCAGTTGAGCGCCGAGCAGGAAAAATCAGCGCAGTTGCGCGAACAGGTTTCGAAGTTGAAATCGGAACTGCAGACCAAGCAGCAGACCTATCAGAAGTCGCAAGCCGATTTGAACGACGTGCGCCGCAAGCTCGACGCCGAACAGGCGAAAGTCGGTGCGGACAAAGATCCGCAATTCCTGAAGCTCAAGACCGACAACGAAGCGAAAGAACGTGAGCTCGCCGCTAAGCAGAAGGAACTCGAAGCCGCGCAGGCCGCCAGCGCCAAACAGGTCGCCGACGCGGAAGCGGAAGTCACTCGGCTGAAATCGCAACAGCAAAGTGGTGGTGGCGATGTCGCGGCGCTGAAGCAATCCGCCGCGCAAATGGATCGCGCATTGCGCGAAGCGCGCGAACGTAACGCGCAATTACAGCAGCAGATTTCGCAAAACGATCAGCAGCGTCAGGACGGTCAGGGCAAGTTCGACGATGCGCGCGCCGAACTCACGCGCGAACGTGCGCAAAACGAAGAGTCGAAACGCCTGCTCAAGTTGATGGAAACGCAACTCTCGCAGAAGCGTCAGGAAATGACATCGCAACGCACGCAGATCGCAAGCCTGCAGACGCGCATCGAAGGTGACTCGACGGCGCAGCCGTTGCCGTCATCGGGCGTCACCACGGCAAGTCTCAACGGCGATCTCAAAGTCGAAATCCTTCAGCCCGCACTTGCGATGACACGTGGTTCGAGCAAGCCCGCGGCGTCGGTACCCAAATCGCAGGATGGCATCGACGTCATTGGCCGCGTGCAGGCGCCGGCAGGTCTCACCACACTCAGCCTCAATGGTCAGACGATCACCGTCGACCAAAGCGGCATTTTCAAAACGCACGTGCCGGTATCCGGCGACAACACGGCTGTGCAGGTTTCCGCCGTCGATAAGTCCGGGGGCAAGGCAGTACTCGATTTCGTGCTCGTGCCCGGTCCCGGAAATTCGTCCGACGCACGCATGGCCCAGAGCGGTTCGGTCAAGATCAACACGCTGCCGTCGGGCGTGAAGCTCGGCAAGTACTACGCTTTGATCATCGGCAACGATCAGTATTCAACGTACCCGGCGCTCAAGAGTGCGGCAGCCGACGCGAAAGCGATTGGTGGCGTGCTGCAGTCGAAGTACGGTTATGACGTCAAGCTGCTCACGAATGCCAATCGCTTCGAGATTCTGTCCGCGCTGAACGACATGCGCGAAACGCTGAAGGAAAACGATAATCTCGTCGTCTACTATGCCGGTCACGGTGAAATCGACAGCACCCGGCAGGGTTACTGGCTGCCGGTCGATGCGCAGACGTCCGCACCGAACACATGGATTTCGAACCGGGCCGTCAGCGACATTCTCACCACGATGGATGCGAAACATGTCCTCGTCATCGCCGACTCGTGCTACTCCGGCACGATGACGCGTTCATCGCTCGCCACATTTGGCGGCGGCATGCCCGACAGCGCGTGGGGCGACTGGGTGAAAACGATGGTCGCCGGCAAATCGCGCACGGCATTAACGTCCGGTGGCGTGCAACCGGTCGCCGACGCGGCGAACAACAGCGAACACTCGGTGTTCGCCAGCTCGCTACTCAGCGTGCTCAACAACAATAATCAATTGCTCACCGGGCAGCAGCTCTTCCGGGAAATCGCAACGGGCATGGCGTTGCGCAGCCAGAAAGCCGGATTGCAGCAGGCGCCGGAATATGCCCCGATCCAATTTGCCGGGCACGAAGCGGGCGAGTTCTTCATCCAGCCGGGCAAGACGACCTAACTAGCACGCAAGTCACCCCGACCGCGCACTTCGCGCGGTCGCTTTTTTCGTCGCGCGGCGCGACGTCAGCGTCGTCTTGATTTTCGCGAAGGCGTTGGACAGCGATCCGGTCGAACCCTTGATCGCACTCATTGTCCAATCAAACACCCGGCGCTCGTCGAAACCAGCCAGCGCGCGCAACACATCCGGCATGTCGTCCACCGAACCGTTTTTCGCGACAGCCTGCGCGCGTTTGCCGACCGTGTAAGTAATCGCTGCGTTGGTCAGTGCCGACGTGACGATCGGCGCGATCGGCATCAACCGGTAACTGAGAACGCTGGTCGCGCGGCCGAGACTGCGCCGGATCAGTCCGCGAATCGCCGTATCCGTCGCCACGCTCGCGCCCGCACCGACGATGCGAATCTTATCGATCAGCGCGCGCTGCACATCTGCTTCGAGCGCGAATCCATACAGAGCGAACGTGTCTTCGACGAGCTCGCGCTGCACGTTCGACAACATCGTCGCATCGACCAGTTCGCCAAATAGAAAACCGAGCGCGCGCCCGAGCCCGGGAACCGCTTCCGCACCTGCTGTCAGCGCGCCGATACTCGCGGCGCGCACACATTTTTTTCGCAGCAACGCCATGAATTCCGCGTCGCGCGATTTGCGGGCATGAATCTGTCGGCTTTGCGTTTTTTTCCATGCTTCTTTTTGTGCAACCGAGTGACTGCTG
>CAZZYA010000013.1:20426-26724 GCA_964658115.1 uncultured Rudaea sp.
CTATCGTACCAATTCGTGTCTGCATTGCCGCACTCGCGCGGTCGAGGCATGAGGTATCCTGCGCGTTCGTTCACGGATCGAAACATGGACCCTCGCGACATTCACGACACCATCCGCGCCGTTTCCTATCGCAACGGTGTTTTGGAACTGCTCGACCAACGCAAGTTGCCGGCGCTCGAGGAATATATCGAGTGCAGGAATGCCGAGGACGTAGCCATTGCCATCCGCGATCTGGTCGTGCGCGGCGCGCCCGCCATCGGAATCGCCGCTGCGTGGGGTGTGGCGCTGGAGGCGACTCGTCTGCGTGAAATCGGAGAACGCTCGACGCTGCAGACACTCGATCCGTCGATTTACAAACTGAAAGCGGCACGTCCGACGGCGGTGAATCTCGCGTGGGCATTGGCGCGCATGCGCGGCGTGCTCGAACTCGATCATGCAGACGTCGTGGCGGCGCTCGAAGCCGAGGCGAAAGCGATTCAGGACGAGGATCTCGCCGCGAACCGGCACATGGGTCAGCTCGGCGCAGACTTGATCGCAGCGGGCAGCGGTGTCATGACTCATTGCAACACCGGCTCGCTTGCGACCGCAGGGTATGGCACCGCGCTCGGCGTGATTCGGGCCGGCGTCACCAATGGGAAAATTACACATGTATACGCGGGCGAAACACGTCCTTGGCTGCAAGGCGCGCGGCTGACGATGTGGGAACTGGTACGCGACAAGATTCCCGCGAAACTCATCGCCGATTCCGCAGCGGCGCATCTGATGAAATCGGGCGCGGTGCAGTGGGTCATCGTCGGCGCTGACCGCATCGCCGCCAATGGCGACACCGCCAACAAGATCGGCACTCATCAGCTTGCGATCGTGGCGAAGCACTACGGCGTGAAGTTCATGGTCGTCGCGCCGTCGTCGACTGTCGACATGACCACGGAAAATGGCAACCGCATCGAGATCGAATTGCGTCATCCGGAAGAATTATTCGGGATCGCGGCCGGCAATCGTCACGTCGTCGAAGGCGCGGACGCGTGGAATCCGGTGTTCGATGTTACGCCAGCGGATTTAATCGATGCGATCGTCACAGAACGCGGTGTGATCGAAGAACCGAACTTCGAAAAAATGAAGTCGATGTTCGCATGATATGAACGTTGCAGAGATGGCCTCGTGAAGAAATCGAGCTGGAAGCAGCTTCTCACGTTTTGTTTCGGTGGTTTCATCGGCTTCGTCGTCGATGCCGGCGTTTTGCAATTGCTCGTCGTCTTTTTGAGCTGGGATCGATACACCGCGCGCCTCATCTCGTTCGTGTGCGCGGCGACGGCGACGTGGATTTTCAATCGTCAGTTCACATTCAAAGGACCGCGCCGGCAACCGATCGTGGTGGAATGGATGCAGTATGTCTTCGCGATGAGTTGGGGTTTCGCCTGCAATTTCGCCGCCTATTCGGCACTTGTATACTTTTTCAATCTGGACGGTCCGTGGTTGATCGGTGCCGTCGCCGCGGGTTCTCTGGCGGGGCTCGGCGTCAACTACACCGCGTCGCGTTACTGGGTTTTCCGGCATCCGAAAAAGTCGTCCGACGGCTGATTTTTTGGCGTCTGTGAAAACGACGATTCTTCGCGTCTAACCGCATGATTTGGCTGACTTTTTAAGTAGCTATAATTCGCAGCGTATGGTAAAATTCGCCGGTTGCAGCGGGAGGCTGCGGCGTCTCTTCTCTGGGGCGTTCCACATAAGAAAAATCATCAGGAAATTTGTCGAATGGCTGAGCTGGCCAAAGAAATCATTCGTGTAAATATCGAAGACGAAATGCGGCAGAGTTATCTCGATTACGCCATGAGCGTAATCGTGGGCCGCGCGCTTCCGGACGTGCGGGATGGACTCAAACCAGTGCATCGCCGCGTGCTGTACGGCATGCAGGAAACCAACAATGTTTGGAATCGCGCCTACGTGAAGTGCGCGCGCGTCGTCGGCGACGTGATGGGTAAGTACCATCCGCACGGTGACTCTTCCATCTACGACGCACTCGTACGCATGGCGCAAAGTTTCTCGCTGCGTTATCCGTTGATCGATGGACAGGGTAACTTCGGTTCGGTCGACGGCGACGCCGCCGCGGCGATGCGCTACACCGAATGCCGCCTGCAACGTTTGACCTCGTTTCTGCTCGCCGACATCGACAAGGATACCGTCGATTTCGTCCCGAACTACGACGAAAAGGAAAGTGAGCCGAGCGCGTTGCCGGCGCGCATTCCGAATCTGCTGATCAACGGTTCGGCCGGTATCGCGGTCGGCATGGCGACGAACATTCCGCCGCATAATTTGCGCGAAGTGATCGACGCGATCGTCGCGTTGATCGACGATTCGTCAATCGGGCTGGACGTGCTCATGCAGCACATCCCCGGTCCGGATTTCCCGACCGGCGGCATCATCAATGGCGCGGCGGGCATTCTCGAGGCGTACCGGACGGGTCGCGGCCGCATCCTTGTGCGTGCGAAAACCGAAATCGAGGTCGACAGCGCCGGACGCGAAACGATCCTCGTCACCGAGCTGCCATACCAGGTCAACAAGGCGCGGCTGATCGAAAAGATCGCCGAGCTGCACAAGGAAAAGATCATCGAAGGGATTTCATCCGACGGCTTGCGCGATGAGTCCGATAAGGATGGTATGCGCATCGTCATCGAAGTGCGCAAGGACACGATGGCCGACGTGCTACTGAACAATCTGTTCCAGCAAACGCAAATGCAGGTCACCTTCGGCATCAATACCGTTGCACTGGTCGATGGCCAGCCGCGATTGCTGACGTTGAAGGAAGTACTCGAAGCGTTCGTGCGTCATCGTCGCGAAGTCGTCACGCGCCGCACGATTTTCGATCTGCGCAAGGCACGCGATCGCGCGCACATCGTCGAAGGCCTCACCGTCGCGCTCGCGAATATCGATCGCATGATCGAGATGATCCGCACCTCGCAGACGCCGCAGATCGCGCGCGAACGGCTGCTCGGCGAAACATGGGAAGCGGGTTCTGTTCGCGCGCTGCTGGCCGCGGCCGGCAGTGACGCATCGCGTCCGGAAACCTTGCTGCCCGAATTTGGTTTGTCGGAAACCGGCTATCGTCTGTCCGAAGCGCAGGCGAAAGAAATCCTAGAAATGCGCCTGAACCGCCTTACCGGTCTGGAGCAGGAAAAACTTTCCGACGAATTCAAGGAATTGCTCGACACTATTGTCGGGCTGATCGCGATTCTCGAGAATCCCGACAAGCTGATGCAGGTGATCCGCGACGAGCTCGCCGAACTGCGCGAGGAATTCGGCGATGCGCGGCGCACGGTGATCCAGCCGAGTCAGGCGGATCTCGACGTGCTCGATCTGATCGAACCGGAAGATGTCGTGGTCACCATGTCGCACGCGGGTTATGCGAAGCGGCAGCCGGTCAGCATTTACCGCGCGCAGAAACGCGGCGGCAAAGGCCGTATGGCCACCGCGATCAAGGAAGAAGATTTCGTCGAGAAACTCTGGATCGCGAACACACACGACACGTTGCTGACATTTACCAGCGCCGGCCGCGTGTTGTGGTTGCGCGTCCATAAAATTCCCGACGCGAGCCCCGGTTCGCGCGGCAAGCCGATCGTCAATCTGCTACCGCTCGAAGCGAACGAAAAAGTACAGGCGATTTTGCCGGTGCGAGATTTCCCCGACGATCGTTACGTGTTCTTCTCGACGCGCAACGGTACCGTGAAGAAAACGCCGCTGAGCGATTACTCCCGTCCGCGCACGAACGGCATTCGCGCCATCGATCTCGACGAGAACGACGGGCTGGTCAACGTCGCGATCACCGATGGTTCGCGCGATGTCTTCTTGTTTGCGAGCAACGGCAAAGCGGTTCGTTTTGCCGAAGATGCGGTCCGTCCGATGGGCCGCACGGCACACGGCGTGCGCGGTATCCGCTTGACCGATGATGCGCATGTCGTGTCGATGATCGTGGCCGACGGCGAGGGCGACATCCTCACCGCCACGCAACGCGGTTTCGGCAAGCGCACGGAGTTGACGGAATATCCGCGCAAAGGCCGCGGTACGCAAGGCGTGATCGCGATTCAGTGCTCGGGCCGCAACGGTGCGTTGGTCGGCGCGGTGCAACTCGACGACGCGCACGGATTGATGCTCATCTCGAATCAGGGCACGCTCGTGCGTACGCGCGCCAGCGAAATCGCGCGCGTCGGACGCAACACACAAGGCGTTACGCTGATCCGTTTGCCGCAGGAAGAAAATCTCGTCGGTGTGGTCCGTCTCGAAGGTCTGGCGGGCGAGGGCGACGACGGCACGACGAACGGCGATGCGACCGAGGACGTTGCGCCCACGCCGGCGGAATAATCGAGCTTCGCGCCGTTACCGTCGTAGCGGCGCGCGCATCTTGTCGAGAAAATCAAAGCGCTGCTAACTGCGAACGCGAGCGATGCCGCGCGATGTGCGTCCCCGAGCGAACCGCGCGTGCTAAATGACCGGTTGCGCGCTCCCCGTGCAGAAACGAGTCTGCGCAAGGGAGCGCTACGTAAAAACCGGTTGCGAAAACCTCACCGGTTCATGGGTGAAGTTGAATCACCCGATCGCGGACATCACCGCATCGGCGGCGGAGACTTTGAACTCGCCCGGCGCTTCGACCCACACGTGCTTGACGACGCCGTCGTCGGCATACAGCGCGAAACGTTTGCCGCGCATGCCGAGGCCGAACGCGGTGCCGTCCATTTCGAGACCGAGCGCTTTGGTGAACGCGCCGTTACCGTCAGCGAGCATCAGCAAACCTTCGGGCACGTGCTGATCTTTCGCCCACGCGTTCATCACGAAGGCGTCGTTCACGGCGATGCACGCAACGTCGATGCCTTTCTTCTTGAATTCGTCGAGCTTATCGACGTAACCCGGCAGATGCTTTGCCGAGCACGTCGGCGTGAAGGCGCCCGGAACCGAGAACAGAACCACTTTCTTGCCTTTGAAAATTTCGTCGGTGTTGATCGCCTGCACGCCGTCCTTGAGATAGTTCAGCGTCGCGTTCGGGATATGGTCGCCTGCCTTGATCGTCATTGTATTTCTCCTTGAAATGGATAATTGAACGGATGGAAAAATGATCGCTTGGCTGCATTGTCGCACCCTTGAAACCGCCGAGGAAATGCATATTTGATAGGCATACGGGCCGTTCGTGCCCGGCATACATTGAGGGCTGTCACCATGACAATTACGCGTTATTACCCGTGGGCCGCGCAGAGTCGCCGCTTCCAGGAAGAAATCAAGAACGTGTTCGATCGCGTGCTCGGCGACGACGATACGGATCAGTCGAATGTCGTCACGAGTCAGTGGACGCCGCGCGTCGACATCAAGGAAGAAGCCGATCGCTTCGTGATTCTTGCCGACGTTCCCGGTGTCGATCCGAACGACATCGAAGTGCACATGGACAAAGGAATTCTGTCGATCAAAGGCGAGCGCAAGGCGGAAGCGAAATCGGAAACCGCAACGCTGACGCGTGTCGAGCGTTCGTATGGCTCGTTCTATCGCCGTTTCGCGCTGCCGGACAGCGCCAATGCCGAAGGCATCAGCGCCACAGGCAAACACGGCGTTCTCGAGATTTCGATCCCGAAGAAACCTGAGACGACGCCGCGCCGCATCGCCGTTTCGCACTAACGTTCAAACGTCCAGCAACGGCCCGCGGTTGACTCGCTCGACCGCGGGCTTTGCTTTTTTGCGTCCAGCGCACATTATTAGGGACCAACGGACTCATTATGCAATTCAAGGATTATTACGAAGTTCTCGGCGTGAAGGCCGACGCCGGCGACGCGGAAATCAAATCCGCGTATCGCAAGCTCGCGCGCAAATTTCATCCGGACGTAAGCAAGGAAACGGGCGCCGAAGAGAAATTCAAGGCGGTGAACGAGGCCTACGAAGCGCTGAAGGATCCGGCCAAACGCCGTGCCTACGATCAGCTCAAAGCGAGCGGTTATCGTCCTGGCGACGAATTCCATCCGCCGCCGCATTTCGGTGATGGCGCTGAATTCGATGCTTCAAACGTACATGGCGACGGCGACTTCAGCGATTTCTTCGAATCACTTTTCGGACGCGGCCAGACACGCGGCGGACGACCCGGCGGCCCACGTCGCGGACGCGATATGCAGGCGAGAATCGAGATTCCACTCAGCGCCGCTTTCAGCGGCGGCAAGGAACGCATCAGTCTCCGTGACGGATCGGGCGATCGCACACTCGAAGTGAAAATTCCTGCCGGCATTTTGCCGGGTCAACAGATTCGTTTGTCAGGGCAGGGATCGCCCGGCGC
>CAZZYA010000014.1:0-26179 GCA_964658115.1 uncultured Rudaea sp.
CGGTTTCATCGGAGCGCCACAGGGACGTGGCAAATCCGGGACGTCGTTAGCCTAATAAGTCACGGCATTGCGGTATGCTCCGCAGCCGTGACCCGTTCCGTCATCCACAAATTCCTTTGTATACTTTTCGCGACACTCGCCGCGACGACGGTGCGCGCAGCACCGCTCGATACGTCGGCCTATCGTCAATCGTTACAGGCAGGTGTGGATTCCGGCGCTTACAATCAACTTGCGATCGGTTGGATTGACGGCGGCGAGCGCGCGACGTGGCTGTTTGGAAAGACGGCTAAGCCCGACATTCATTCCCACTTCGAAATCGGCGCGCTGACCGAAATCTTCACCGGACTGCTGTTCGCGCAGGCGGCCGTCGACGAAAAAATCGGCCAGCACGCGACATTACACGACGCGATGCCGCAACAGACATTCGCCGATCCGCATATCGCCGAGCTTGGTCTGGATGCCTTGATCACGCATCGCGCTGCGTTTCCGCCGATGCCCCCGAATTTGTTCCCCGCCGATATCGACGATCCCTTTGCCGGTGTGTCGATGCGAGACGTGTCGGCGTTGCTCGCTAACTATCATATGCAAGATTCGACGCCGCGTTATTCGCCGCTCGATGCCGGTTTACTCGGTATTGCAGTCGCGCACGCCGATGGCGGCGATTTCGATGCAATGCTACACGAGAAGATTCTTACGCCACTCGGCATGCCGAATACCGGTTTCGACGATACCGGATTGCTCGATGGTCATTCGCGCGGCACGATCGCTTCGCACTGGCATTTCGGCGCGCTCGCCGGCAGTGCGGGCTTGCGCTCGGACTTAAGCGATCTGCTTGAATTCATGCAAGCGAACTTGCAGCCACAGTCCTCGTCGCTGCGCACGGCGTTGTTATTGTCGCGACAGCCGCGGCTTGATTCGAAAATACAAAGTGGACTTGGCTGGAATATTGTCGATGCGATGTCCGACGGGCAGACCTGGCCCTTGTTGTGGCGAGCGAGTGTGACGGGCGGTTTTTCGGCTTTCATCGGGTTTCGTACCGATCGTCAGCAGGCGCTCGTGTTGCTTGCCAATACCGATTCGGATCTCAGCCAAATAGGGCTTGCCTGGTTGCGTGGCGACGACGCGCCGGGCGCGCCGGAATCGAATTCGACCATATCCGCGCCGCGCGATCCGGAAACCTACGCGGGTTTGTACCGGTTCTCCGCTGGCGGTTCCGAGTTGGTTGTGCGTGCGCAAGGCGGTGCGATGACAGCGCAACTGCAAGGATCGCCGCCCGTGCGATTGCGCGAAGTTCGCGACGACGTATTCGTCGCGCGTGGCGACGCTATGACGCTGTCGTTCCAGCGCGAGCTCGACAAAGTGACGAACGTTATCGTCAACCACGGCGGCGTGAATCTGCAGGCACGACGGCTCTCCGCGCAAACGCCGCGACTGGCGCGCAAGGTGATGTCCGTGCGCGCCGAAACACTTCCGGTTTATGCCGGCGATTATCGGATCGATTCCAACACCTTCGCACGCATCACTGTCGAAGGCGGAGGATTGTCGTTGCAATTGACCGGACGTGCGCCGATCGCTTTGGCGCCATTTGCGAACGAGCGTTTCGCGGACGACGACGACGCTTGCGAAGTGACGTTCAAGCACGCGGGTGACGGAAACGTCGACACGATCGTCATGAACTTCGCTGGTCTCGATCAGATCGGCGTGCGCGACGCATGGAATGTTCCGGTGTCGGCAACAAAGTAGCCGCGAATCCGCACGCGACGTATGCTTGGGTCATGACCGTTCTTAGCGTCAACGTGAACAAGATTGCCGTGCTGCGCAACTCGCGCGGTGGCTCGCAACCCGATGTCGTGACAGCGGCGCGGACGTGCATCGCCGCCGGCGCGCGTGGCATCACGGTGCATCCGCGGCCGGATCAGCGCCATGTCCGACCGGCCGATGTACGGGCGTTAGCGCCGATGTGCATGGGCGATATCGAATTCAACATCGAGGGCAACGGTTTTGCGCCGGCACGCGGCGATTATCCGGGACTGCTCGCGCTCGTGCGAGAAACGCGGCCTGCGCAGTGCACGTTGGTTCCCGATTCGGACGCACAAATTACGTCAGACCACGGTTTCGATTTACGCGCAGACGCGGCGCGTTTGAAGCCGCTCGTTGCGGACCTTAAATCAGCGGGTGCGCGTGTAAGCCTTTTCGTCGACGCGGAATGTGTCAACGTTGAAGTTGCTGCGGACATCGGCGCAGACCGCATCGAAATCTATACCGGACCTTATGCGCATGCGTTTGCACGGAATGAACATGCGCGCGAATTGGCGGCATGCGTCGAGACGGCGCGTCGCGCGAACGATGTCGGGTTGGGCGTGAATGCCGGACACGATCTGAATCAGGCGAACCTTGCTGCATTTTGCCGAGCGATTCCATTTATCGCCGAGGTATCGATCGGCCATGCGTTGATCGGAGAAGCGCTATACGCGGGACTTGAACCGACGGTCCGCGCGTATCTAAAAATTCTCGCGGACTGAAGACGAAAAAAAGCCGCGACAAGCGCGGCGTTTCGTCGTGGACCGTGGCGAACTTAATCGCCTTGTGGCGCTACGAATCCGATTTTGATCACACCCGCATTCTTCGCATCGGCCATCACGGTTGCGATGAGCTGATATTTCGCTGTGCGGTCAGGCCTGATGTTCACTTCCGGCTGGTCTTCCGCACGACCGCCTTTCTTTCCGATCAGCACGAGCTGCGCTTGCAGCAGGTCTTCCGAGACGGGCTGATCGTTCCAGAAAATCTGGCCGCTCGACTTGATCGACACGTTGATCGGTTCCGGCGGCGGCGGCGGGGGTACCGGCGGCGGCGGCGAAGGCTGCGGCAGATCGATTTTGATCTTATGCGACAGCATCGGCACGGTGATCATGAAGATGATGAGCAATACGAGCATGACGTCGACGAGCGGCGTCACGTTGATATCCGCCATCGGACCGCCGCCACCACTACCTGAACTAAAAGCCATGACCTAACCTCTTGGTAAACTCACGCATCGCGAGACGTGATGCTCAATGTCCCGGCGCTGCAGCGGCGTGTGCCTGCGAGATGAATCCGAGGTGCACGATGCCGGCGTTTTTGACGTCGCCCATCACCATCGAGATTACCGAATACTCGGTGTTCTTGTCGGCGCGGAGCTGTACTTCCGGTTGAGGCGTCCGTTGCGCGGCCACGCGCAGTTGCGCCTGCATGGTGGCCTCGGTGATCGGTTCGTCGTTCCAGAAAAGATCGCCGGCTTCTTTCACGGTGATCGTGATTGGTTGGTTCGGCGCATCTTCGGGCGGCTTGTCCAGGCTGGCGATCGGCAGTTCGACCTTGATCTTGTGCGCGGCCAGCGGTGCGGTAATCATGAAGATGATCAACAGCACCAACATCACGTCCACGAGTGGCGTGACGTTGATTTCCGCCATCACGCCGCCGCTGCTGTTGGAACTGAACGCCATCGAATTATTTCCTCACTACACCGGTCGTCGGCTTCGGCGCGACAAGTGTCGCAGCCGCGGCCGTGTCAACGCGCGCGCCAGTGGCGAAGAAATCGTGCAGGTCGTGCGCGAATTCGTCGAACTGGGCATTCGTCACCCGGTTGGCGCGAATGAAGATGTTGTAGGCGAGCACTGCGGGAATGGCGACGCCCAGACCAAGCGCGGTCATGATGAGCGCTTCACCGACCGGACCGGCAACGGTTTCAATGCCTGCGTTGCCCGACGCGCCGATATGGATCAAGGCGTGATAAATACCCCAGACCGTACCGAGAAGACCGACGAAGGGCGCTGTCGAACCGGTCGTGGCCAGCCAGGTCAGGCCGCCTTCGAGACGGGCGCTTTCGCGGGCAACGCCCTGACGCAGCGCACGGTCGATAAATTCGGAGCGGTTGAGCGCTTCGACCAGACGGCTTCCTTCATGGCGCTGGTGATGCGCGGCGGCCGATGCGCAATCCAGTGCGATCTTGGAGAACGGTTCCCATTTGGGCTGCTCTTCCATGTATCGCACCGCTTCCTGAGCGGAATTGTTTTCCCAAAACACGTGACGGACTTTGTCCGCGCGCGTCTTGATGGCCAATGCGCGCCAGGCGTTCACCACGATGAACAGCCACGAGCCCACCGACATGATCGCCAAAACGAGAAAGACCACCCAACCCAACGTATCAAAGTTTTGGATAAGGTGATCGAAGCCCATCTGCGAAAGGGCAGCGGCATCTCCGTGTCCGGCGCCAGGAGCACCTGCCGGAGCGGCCGGCGCCGGCGTCGCATCCGCTGGTGGCGGACTGGCTTGATTCTGAGGATCCTGTTGCATAACGCTACCCTTGGTTTGGTTGTCTAGTGTGTCACCAGTCTCGACGGTTCGCTACTTGTCGAGACACTCAAAGTTCATTCAAATTAAAGTCGAACGGAACCAGTGCATAACCTTCGTAAGCTTGACCGTTTCGCTTGCCGGGATTGAATGTCCACGTCTTCGCGGCAGCGATCGCTGCCTGGTCGAGTTCCCGATAACCGCTCGATTTTTCGACCGTCACTTCCTTCGGCGAACCATCCGCCGCGATCAACACCTTGAGGATGACCTTGCCGGTGTGATGCTCGCGTATCGCCTGCGGTGGATATTTCGGCGGGCGGAACTTGCGATAGCTGACGTTCTCGCTCGGCGCGATGTCCTGCGGCGGCGGCGGCGGTGCCGGCGGCGCGGGCGGCGTTGGAATCGACATCGGCGTCGGCGGCGCTTCCACGACCGGCGCTGGCGGCGGCGGTGGCGGAGTCGGCGGCGGTTTGATCACCTGCTTGATCACCGGCGGTGGTTTCTTGATCGGTTCCGGCGGCGGCGGTGGTGGTGGTGGTGGCGGCGGCGGCGGTTCGATGAACTCCACGCGCACCGTGTTGTCTTTTGTCTTGTCCTGCAGACTCGGCGGTGCCACCGGCGAGATGAGCATCAGAAACGCGAATGCGTGCAACGCGAACGTCGCAGCCAGACCGAGCGTGCGTCGCCAGTTGAATTTTTGGCTGGGTTCTTCGTAGGACGGTAACGCCATCGGTCTCAAACCAGTGTTCGTGTGGTTGTGTCGTTTGTAGAGACGCCGATGGGGCCGGCGGCACTCAAGCTCGCACGCTAATTCGTTCGATAGGGAGCGCGGTAAATTACACCAGCGTCTGGGCTTTGTATATATCCTGACGGCTACCCGGCGAACGTCCTGTTCTTATTTCTTTTTCTTCGCTGCACCGCCAAGTTTCTGCAGCTGATCGGTAGCCTCCGCATTCGTATCCGGATCGGACTGAGCCTGCTGAAAGGCGGTCTTTGCGCCGGCGGTGTCTTTCAGTGCGATGTCGAGCTTACCGAGCAGTACATACGCTTTGCCCTTTTTCGTCACGCCGCGCTGCAATCCTTTTTCGAGTGTTGTTTTCGCTTCCGCCCAGTTCTGCTGCGCGCCCATTATTTGCGCGCGAGTGAAGTCGATATCGCCACTGTTCGCCAACGGTGATGCTTTGCTATAGGCGGCCAACGCCTTTTCTTGTTCTTGCGCGATGATGTACAGATCACCTTGCAATTTGTAGTTCTCGGCGGTCGCCTTGACGATGTTCTTCGAGAATCCTTCCTGCAGCAAATCCGCGCCGTTCACCGCGACGTTCGGCTTGTCGCCGCCCTGCGCGATGTTGGCGTAGAAACGCGCGGTTTCGAGGTAGTCCTTTTCATCGGTCAGCAAACCGTCTTTGCGCTCGCGTTCGAGCAGCGCGAGTGCTTTGTCGTACTGACTGTCCTGGACGTACACGACGATCGCGTTGTGCATCACGCCTTTGTTCTTGGGATCCTTTTGCAATTGCTGTTCGAGAATGTTTCCCGCTTCACCGCTCTGACCGCTCTCGGACAAGCTCGCCATCAAGATGCTGTTCCACGAATCCTTCGGCTCATTGGTCATCGACTGCGCTTTGCGGATCGCGGTCACGGCTTCGGAATATTTCTGCATGCGGTAGTAAACGTTGCCTTCCAGCGCATACGAATCAGCCGTCTCGCGCTTGCCCTGCTCTCGCCATTGCTTGATCTCGTCGAGCGCTTGCTGGTACTGCTCGGACTGCACATAGGCGGCGGCCAAGTTGTACATCGAATCGTAGTATTGGTCGTTGCTGACCGAATTCAGATCGAACATCTGTTTGTAGTAGGCGATCGCGCCGGGATAATCGTTGGCGTTGAACTTGAGATTCGCCAAACCCAACAGCGCAACGCCTTTGGCGTACTTGCTCTTGCTGGAGTCGACGACTTTTTGCAAATCCTGCTGCGCTTTGTCGTCCTCGCCCGCGTTCAATGCGTCGAGGCCTTCCTGCAACATTTTCTGATCGGCAGCGTTCGACAGATCCGTCTTTGGCGCCGAACGCGTCGCATTCGGATATTTCGTTTCTTCTTTCTTGGCGGCCGGCGCGGCGATCGCGCTTCCTATCACCAGCATCAGCGCCATCACGGCAGCCGACATCATTACCCCCAACCGCTTCGTGCTTCCCATCGTCATGGCGTTCTCCCAAAATCCTTTCTGCTAGTTGTGTTCGACTTCGCAGCTCGCCACCCGAGGTTAACCCGTCGCGCGGCGCAATCTCAAGGTCTTGCGCACCACGACTTCCTTCAGCATCCAACATTCGCAACGATCCGTGACGAACGCCGTGAAACGACAGACGCATGCCAGCGCGTTATCGTTTCACGTGCGCGGTTTAGACGTCCAGATTGGCGACACGCAGCGCGTTCTGCTCGATGAAATCGCGGCGCGGCTCGACGATATCGCCCATCAGCGTTGAGAAAATCTGATCGGCCGCGACGGCATCTTCGATGCTCACTTGCATTAGGCGACGCGTTTCCGGATTCACGGTGGTTTCCCACAATTGATCCGGATTCATTTCGCCAAGACCCTTGAAGCGCTGCACGGTTCGACCCTTCTTTGCTTGTTCGAGTAGCCATTCGTCGGCATGGGTGAAATCGCGAATCGGCGCGCTCGCATTGTCGCGCCTGATCTCGGCGCCGGGCTGGACCAGACCATCAAGCTGTTTGGCGATGTCGAGAATCGGTTTGAATTCCATACTCGCGAAGAACGCCGCCGGCAATATCTGCACGATGTGCATGCCGTGATGTTCGCGGTCGATGACGAGTGCGGCCGGATGTTCGGTCGTCGCTGCGCGCACGCGCAATGTATATACGGGCTTACCAAGACCGCGTGAATTGATGCGCGCGGTGAGTCGCTTCAGCCACGCATCGATGACCGCGTCTTGTTGCCATTGATCCGGTTGTGGCGGCGCGATATCCAGCATCGCGCGGAGCACCGCGTTATCGCAACGCTGACCAAGCCGACCGATTTGGTCGACGGCGGTGTGATAGTCGAGCAACAGTTTTTCCAGCGCCGGGCCCTTGAGCGGCGGCGCGTCGGCGGAATAACGCAATTCGCCGCCGTCGACAGCGTTGGAAATCAAGTACGCGTTCAACGCCGTATCGTCTTTCAGATACAGCTCCTGCTTGCCTTGTTTCAATTTATACAACGGCGGCATGCCGATATAGATGTAGCCACGTTCGATCAGCAGCGGCATCTGCCGATAGAAGAAAGTGAGCAGCAGTGTGCGGATGTGCGAGCCATCGACGTCCGCGTCGGTCATGATGATGATGCGGTGATAGCGCAGTTTGTCGACGTTGAACTCTTCCTTTCCGATGCCGCAGCCGAGTGCGGTGATCAATGTGCCGACTTCGGCAGAAGCCAACATTTTATCAAAACGCGCTTTTTCCACATTTAAAATTTTACCCTTCAGCGGGAGCACAGCCTGATATTTCCGGTTGCGTCCCTGCTTGGCGGAGCCACCGGCGGAATCGCCCTCGACGATGAAGAGTTCGGACAACGCCGGATCTTTCTCTTGGCAGTCCGCCAGCTTGCCCGGCAAGCCGGCGATATCCAGCGCCCCTTTTCGGCGCGTCATTTCACGAGCTTTGCGAGCGGCTTCGCGCGCGCGCGCGGCGTCCACCACTTTTGCGGCAATCGCTCTCGCTTCGCCCGGATTCTCCTGCAGGAATTCTTCGAGCCGCGCGTTGATGACCGACTCCACCGCGCCTTTCACTTCGGACGAAACCAGCTTGTCCTTGGTTTGCGACGAAAACTTCGGATCCGGCATCTTCACCGACAAAACGGCGATCAGGCCCTCACGCATGTCGTCGCCGGAGAGTGCGACCTTGGCCGACTTGAGTAGATTGCCAGCTTCGATGTAGTTGCCGAGCGTACGCGTCAACGCCGCGCGAAACCCCGTCAAGTGCGTACCGCCGTCTTTCTGCGGAATGTTGTTGGTGAAGCAGAAAACCGTTTCCTGATACGAATCGGTCCACTGCATCGCGACATCGACGCGGATTCCGTCCTGGGTCGAGCCTAAATTCATAACTGTTTGATGCAGCGGCATTTTTAGCTGCGCGAGATGCTCGACGAATGAACGTATGCCGCCTTCGTACTGGAACGTATCGGTCTTTCCTACCCGCTCATCTGTCAGTTCGATCTTCACGCCGGAATTCAGAAACGACAGCTCGCGTAGCCGCTTGGCCAACACGTCGTAATGAAATTCTACGTTGGTGAAAATTTCCGTACTGGGCTTGAAACGGACGGTAGTCCCACGTCGGCTGGAAGCACCAAGTTGCTTCAAAGGGAAAAGGGGTTCGCCGAGATGATATTCCTGCAGATACTGATGACCGTCGCGGTCAATAGTCAGCCATAGATGATCGGAGAGGGCGTTGACGACGGACACGCCGACGCCGTGCAGACCACCGGATACTTTGTATGAGTTGTCGTCGAATTTGCCACCGGCATGAAGAACGGTCATGACGACTTCGGCGGTCGAACGCCCTTCCTCGTGCATGTCGACCGGTATGCCACGGCCGTTATCGACGACGGTGACTGAGCCGTCGTTGTGGATCGTGACACTGACCTGGTCGCAGAATCCAGCAAGCGCTTCGTCGATGGAATTGTCGACGACTTCAAACACCATGTGATGAAGGCCGGTGCCGTCATCCGTGTCGCCGATATACATGCCTGGGCGTTTGCGAACCGCTTCTAGGCCTTTCAGAACTTTAATTTTGCTTGAGTCGTAGCTTTCCGCTGCGGATTTCTCGTCAGTCATCAACTTTTACTCGTCAGTGGCGCGGACAGATGCGGTCGCGCAATCGCTCAATTATAACAACCCTAGGATTTGCCCATGTTCCACGTGGAACAGGCGGTTTTCGCCCTCATCGACCTGCCAATCGATTGGTTTTTCAATACCGGTAATCAGTATCTGGGAGCCGGTCGCTTGCAGGAGCCCCATGGCGGTTTTCTGATGCGCCCGATCTAGCTCGGAAGAGAAATCGTCGAGCGCTACGACGGGAGGCTCGCCACGCGCCGTGGCATATATCCGCGACTGCGCTAGAACACAGGCGAGTGCGCACAATTTTTCCTGCCCGCGCGATAGCTGTTCTCTACTTGGCGCGTGCTCGAAACGAATCGCCCAATCGGCCCGGTGTGGGCCTCGGGTCGTATGTCCGCGAACGCGGTCCGACGTGCGGGCTTCCACCAGCACCTGCGCAAACGGCTTGTCTTCCGGCCACCCACGCCGGAATGTGATCGTGGCCGCCCCGAGTTCGGGGAGAAATATGGAGAGAATATTCGCCAATTCAATGGCATACATCGGAAAAATTGTCTGGCGCCGAGCATCCAATCGCTCCGCAGCCGTGACCAGTTCCATATCCCAAAGCCCCAGCTCAGTATCGGACCCATTAGCTTTCAACAACGCATTTCGCTGTTGCAAGACGCGGCGGTAATCCCGCGCAGCTCCGATATAACCGTGTTCCACGTGGAACACGATCCAGTCGAAAAAACGTCGGCGCTCGAGAGTTCCACCGGAAATAAGGCTATGACTTCCAGGTTCGAAGCAGACTAAAGCAAATTCTGCTAAGGCAGCGGCCAGTGTGGGCACCCGATCGCCGTTGACTTTCACCTTCCACCCAGGGCCGTCGGAACGCATGTCCAATTTGAGCGGACCTTGCCCGCGGTTCACCTCCGCGTGGATTCCCACCGCGTCCGCGCCGCGTCTGACCAAAACCGAATTTTGCGGCGTCCGAAAGCTCCCGCCGTGGCTGAGGACGTACGCGCCCTCCAATATGCTGGTTTTTCCGGCGCCATTGGCGCCGACAAAGAAGTTGATGCCAGGCACAAGCCCGACATCGAGTGATTCGATATTGCGAAGATTGGAAAGCCGCAGGCGTTCGATGCGCATGCGGCTATGCGTCGCGGATGGCGAAGGTCAGAGGCGCAGCGGCATGATGACGTGCCGCGACCGCTCGCTGTTCGGCATTTTTAGCAGACAACTTGAATTGGAATCGCGCAGGCAGAGCACGATTTCCTCGCCCTGTAGGGCGTTCAGGGCATCCAGCAGGTAATTGACGTTGAAGCCAACGCTGAGTTCGCTTGCACCGGTCTTGGCTTCGAGTTCTTCGACCGCCTCTTCCTGCTCGGGATTGTGCGCGACGATGCGAAGTTTGTTCTGGCTCACTTCGAGCTTCACGCCACGGTATTTTTCGTTCGATAGAATCGCAGCGCGCTGCAGTGCGCCGCGAAGCGCTTCGCGCTCGAGGTGCACTTCTTTATCCGCACCGATCGGAATGACTGCCTCGTAATCCGGGAAGCGACCGTCGATCAGTTTTGAAGTGAACACGACTTCGTTGCGCCGTACGCGCAAATGATTTTTGCCGAACTCGAGTTCGACATTGCCGTCGCCCGACTCGAACAAGCCCTGCAGTTCCAGCACGCCTTTGCGGGGAATTATGATCTGACGTTGCGTACCGCCGCCGCCGGAAAGTTCGGCTTCGGCGAGCGCCAGACGATGGCCGTCCGTCGCCACGCAGCGCAACGATTGCTCGCGCAGATCAAGTAACAAGCCGTTGAGGTAATAACGAACGTCCTGATTCGCCATCGCGAAAGCGGTGCGGTCCATCAATTCTTTCAGCGACGCTTCCGGCAGGCTGACCTTCTCGATCAGTTCGATATTGTCGATGACAGGAAATTCCGATGCCGGAAGCGTCGCCAATGTGAATCGGCTGCGACCCGAACTCACCGTTGCGCGATCGCCCGCGAGTTTGAACTGGATTTTGCTGCCGTCGGGCAGGGCTCGGCAGATATCAAAAAGCTTGCGCGCCGGTACGGTGATCTCGCCCGGTTGCGCACCGGTCGCCTCGACGTTCGCCGACATCTCCACTTCCAGATCGGTACCCGTGAACGTCACGCGTTCATTGTTCGCACTGACCAGCAGGTTCGATAAAACTGGCAAGGTCTGCCGGCGCTCGACGACACCAATCACCTGCTGCAGCGGTTTAAGCAGAACTTCGCGTTGAATGCCGAATTGCATGGAAGCTTCCGTAAGTTCGTTAGATAAGAATATGGAAGAACTAGTAGCTGTTGGCGCTGTTAGTATGTTGATAAAACCCGATTATCTTTTAAAATCAATAGCTTGATCATGGATCATTGGGCCGCTAACTGGCTGGCCAACTGTAGACGATCTGTGGATAACTTGCCCCCGTATATTCTTGCACAAGTTATCCACAACTAGCCGGTCAATTCACGCAGCAGCTTCTCCCAATCCTGTCGTAGCTTTCCATCGACCAAACTTAGATCACGAATCGTGCGGCACGCGTGCAGCACGGTCGTGTGGTCACGTCCTCCGAATGCCTTGCCGATCTCCGGCAAGCTGTGCTCGGTCAGCTCCTTCGACAACGCCATCGCCATTTGCCGCGGCCGCGCCAGTGACCGGCTGCGATTCATAGACAGCAAATCCGACAAGCGTAACTGGTAATAGTCTGCCACCGTTTTCTGGATATTCGACACCGTGATCGATTGGCTATGTACCGTGAGCAAATCACGCAACGTTTCCTGCGCGAAATCTTCCGTGATGGGCAGGCCGAGAAAGTTCGCGCGCGCAGCCAACGTGTTGAGCGCGCCTTCCAGATCACGAACGTTGGAGCGCATCCGCTTGGCGATGACGAATGCCACGTTCTCCGGTACGTCCATTCCGCGCGATGCCGCCTTGCTCAGCAGGATTGCCGCGCGCGTTTCGAAATCCGGCGGCTCGATCGCCACCGACAATCCCCAGCCCAGACGTGACTTCAAACGCGGTTCGAGGTTGTCGACTTCCTTCGGATAACGATCGCACGTCAGGATAATTTGTTGCTTGCCTTCGAACAGGGCATTGAACGTATGGAAGAACTCTTCCTGCGTCGTATTCTTGCCGGCGAAGAATTGAATGTCATCGATGAGCAGCGCGTCGACGTCGCGGAATTTCCGCTTGAAGTCGTCCATTTTTTTCGTGCGCAGCGAGTCGATCATCGCGCTGACGAACTGTTCCGAGCGCAAGTACATCACCTTCGTCGCAGGGTTGTTCGAGCGGATCAGATTTCCCGCCGCGTGCATGAGATGCGTCTTGCCGAGACCTGTTCCGCCGTACAGCAGCAGCGGGTTGTAAGCGCGACCCGGATTGTTCGCGACCTGAATCGCCGACGCCTTGGCGAGCTGGTTCGATTTGCCTTCGACGAACGCGTCGAACGTATAGTGCGGATCGAGATTGTGTTCGAATTCCGCCGTCTCCGAGGGCATGACCGACCGCGCCGATGGCTTGTCGATTCGGCGACCGGCCAACGCGCCGACTTCAAGTCGCACCCTCACCGGACTGCCCTGAAGATGGTTCACCACCTTGCCGATGCGCGGCAGGAACTCCGCCTTCACGAAATCGAGCGTGTACGCATTGGGCGCGAGCAACCGCAAACCGTCGTCGTCTTCGCTGGCTTGTAGCGGCATGAGATACGTGTGCATGTCCTCCGCGCTGAACTCACCTTCCAGACGCTCGAGACAGCGCCGCCACAACTCGCTCATCGCGTTTCCGATCCTGCACTGTGAAACTTGGGGAACCGAGCAGTCTACGCCTGCGCTTCTCGCGCCGCCAAGCAAAGTACAATTGACCGGCGCACAAGGGCTCCTGTATCATTTCCGCTCTTTACTCGGCCCATTTCGAGCGACGCCATGAAACGCACTTTCCAGCCTGGCAATCTTAAACACGCGCGTACGCACGGTTTCCGCGCGCGCATGAAAACCCGCGGCGGACGCGCGGTGCTGAACGCCCGTCGCGCCAAGGGCCGCAAGCGCCTCATTCCATAAAGGTGGTCCCATCAGTCGCGACACGTCTCCCGACGTCGCCGTCGCGACCCTGAGTTTGCCTCGCGCCGCGCGGCTACTGAGTCGATCGGATTTCGCCACGCTGCGCCAGCGCAGCAACCGCTTCACCACTCGTAATTTCGTTGCCGAATACCGCGAGTCGTCGCATCCGACAGCGCGCCTGGGTGTCGCAATATCGCGCAAGGTTTCCAAACTCGCCGTCGTCCGCAATCGCATTCGCCGCACGATTCGCGAAAGCTTCCGGCATCACCGGCATGCGCTGCCGAATATCGACATTCTGCTAATTGCGCGATCCTTGTCGGCCAACCAGACCAATCCGGTTTTACGCGCCGATCTCGAGCATCTCTGGGGTCAACTCGTCGCGAAGAAACCCGCGTCAGCATTGAACCCGTAGCGCTGTTCCTCCACAATGCGCGCGGCTTACGCATCGCGCCCCCGGGCGGTTGCAACTCGCCGATCGAGCCGCAAATCCGATTCGAGTTCGCGATCCTTCGCCGCTGATCCGCGGCATCCACCACAAGAAGATTCATGTCCACGACCCGTTCCTTCCTGCTCGTCGCCCTGGCATTCGTCGCGTTCCTCAACTGGGAGGCGTGGCAGAAAGACTACGCGCCGCAACCCGCAGCGACCGCAACGACGAGCGCAACGCCGACATCGCCGACGTCAACGTCCAGCGCCGAAGTACCGAAGCCGGCGGGCTCCGCAGCACCGGCGGCCGCGACGACTTCGCCGGCACCTAGCGCTGCAGCCGGCGCGCAGCCGTCCGCACGCGTGCATGTGCGCACCGATGTTCTCGATCTCGCTCTCGATACGCGCGGCGGTTCGCTGGTGCAGGCCGACCTGCTGCAATATCCGGTCGACCCATCGGACAAGAATCACGCGGTTCGCCTGCTTGATACATCGGCCGCTACGTTCTTCGTCGCGCAAGACGGGCTGGTGAGCGCGACGGTTGCACCGGATCACCAGGCGCCGTTCACGACGGAAAAGAGCGACTACGCGCTCGCCGACGGCGCCGACAAACTCGAAGTGCCGCTCGAATGGCAGGACGCGTCCGGCCTCAAAGTGCGCAAAGTATACATTTTCACCCGCGGGCAGTACTTGATCGATGAGCGCGTGGAAATCGCCAACGGTTCGCAAGTGCCGTGGACGGGCAATGAATACCGCCAGCTCCAGCGCGTACCGCCGATCGTCTCGACCAGCGGTTTCTCATTCAATAACCCGGAACGGATCGCCTTCGCCGGCGCCGCTTGGTACAGCCCGCAAGACAAGTTCAAGAAGCTGCCGTTCGATAAATTCAGCGACTCACCGCTCAACAGCAGTTTCGCTGGCGGCTGGGAAGCGATGCTGCAGCATTATTTTTTCGCGGCGTGGATTCCGCCGACAGAAGAAAACGACGCATACGCGACCACGCTCGTCACCACCGCGGGTGCCCCGCGCTATCTGATCCGCGCCATGTCGCCGGCGATTACGGTCGCGCCGGGCGAAACGAAAACGTCCGTCGCGCACTTGTACATCGGGCCCAAACTCGCCGCGCAACTCGACCCGATCGATAAGGCCGGCATCGCGCACGGGCTCGGCCTCACCGCGGACTACGGCTGGCTCACACCCATAGCCGATCCGCTGCACTGGGTACTCGTGCAATTACATTCGTTCGTCGGCAACTGGGGCCTCGCGATCATCCTGCTCGTGCTGATCATCAAGCTCGTCATGTTCAAGTTGAGCGAAGCGCAGTACCGCTCGATGGCGAAGATGCGCAAACTGCAACCGCGCATGGAGGCATTGAAGGAGCGCTATGGCGACGATCGTCAGAAGCTCAGTCAGGCAACGATGGAATTGTATAAAAAGGAAAAAATAAACCCGCTCGGCGGTTGCCTGCCCACGCTGGTCCAGATTCCTGTGTTCTTCGCGCTCTACTACATGCTGCTCGAAAGCGTCGAGCTGCGTCAGGCGCCGTTCTTCGGCTGGATCCAAAACCTGTCCGCGCCGGATCCCTACTATGTTCTGCCGGTGATCAACGCACTCATCATGCTCGGCGCGCAATGGCTCACGCCGGCGAGTCCGGGCATGGATCCGCTGCAGCAGCGCCTCATGAAGACGATGCCGCTGATCTTCGCCGTGCTGTTTCTGTTTTTCCCGGCAGGTCTCGTGTTGTATTACGCCGTCAACGGTGGCCTGGGTCTTTTGCAGCAGTGGATCATCACCCGCCGTTTCGCCGCGTCCGAGCGCCCCGCTTGAGGAATGACGCCTACTGACGACACCATCGCCGCCATCGCCACGCCGAACGGCGCGGGCGGTATCGGTGTCGTCAGAATTTCGGGCCCCGGAACGCTCGCAATTGCCGACGCGCTGCTCGGCAAAAAGCCAGAACCGCGCATTGTCCACTTTTCCATTTTTCGCGATCGCGACGGCCGCACCATCGATCGCGGCCTCGCGATCCATTTCGCCGCGCCGCGCTCGTTTACGGGCGAAGACATTCTCGAACTGCAAACGCACGGCAGTCCGGTCGTCCTCGATCTTTTACTGCGGCAAATTTATGCACTCGGCGCGCGCCCCGCACGGCCGGGTGAATTTTCGGAACGCGCATTTCTCAACGGCAAGATCGATCTGGTCCAAGCCGAGGCCATCGCCGACCTGATTTCAGCCGGCTCCGAAGCCGCCGCGCGCGCGGCGATGCGCAGCCTCGATGGCGAATTTTCGAAACGCGTGTCCGTGTTGTTCGACGGCCTCGTGCGCCTGCGTGCCTGGCTGGAAGCGGCGCTTGATTTTCCGGAAGAAGAAATCGATTTCCTCAGCGCTCCGCAACTGAGTTCTGAGTTGACGACGTTGCGGCAAAATCTGAGTGATCTCATCGATGCCGCACAGCGCGGCGCGATCCTGCGCGACGGCCTGCACGTGGTGATTGTCGGTCGGCCGAACGCGGGGAAATCGAGTTTGCTCAATGCGCTCGCACAGACCGAACGTGCCATCGTCACCGCGATTCCCGGCACCACGCGCGACGTGTTGCGCGAAGCGGTCAACCTCGATGGCATTGCATTGACCCTGGTCGATACGGCCGGCTTGCGCGAATCCGCCGACGAAGTGGAACGCGAAGGAATCCGCCGCGCGCACGCGGAACTCGCACGCGCCGATGTCGCGATTCTCGTCACGGACAGTGAATCCGCCACGCTCGATCGGCAACTGCTGGCCAACGTCGCCGGCGGCGCGGTACGCATCATCGTTCACAACAAGATCGATCTCGGCAACGACGTCGCGCGATCCGAACGCGAAGTGGATGGCGCTCTGCATATCCATCTGTCGGCACTCAGCCAAGACGGCTTACCGTTGTTGCGCGAGGAACTTCGAAGACTCGGCGGCGCGAGCGAAACCGGCGCAGGAACGTTCAGTGCGCGCACCCGGCACGTCACCGCGCTGCGCGACGTCGCCATGCATCTGCAAACCGCCGAGGAACATTTGCGACAACGCGCGGGCGAACTTGCGGCAGAAGATTTACGTGCCGCGCAAGAGGCGCTCGGTGAAATCACGGGCGAATTCCGCAGCGACGATTTACTCGGCGCCATCTTCTCGACGTTTTGCATCGGCAAGTAAAGATGCTTGCAATCGCCAGGATGGACACCATGCACAAGCGACATGACGTCATCGGAGGATCTCATGATTGAGTTGTTTTACTGGCCGACACCGAATGGCCACAAAATCACACTGTTCCTGGAAGAAGCGGGTCTCGACTACAAGATTTCGCGCATCGACATTTCCAAAGGCGAGCAGTTCAAACCGGATTTCCTTCACATTGCGCCGAACAATCGCATGCCGGCGATCGTCGATCACAAACCCACCGACGGCGGTGCGCCGATCAGCATTTTCGAATCGGGCGCGATTCTGTGGTATCTCGCTGAGAAAACCGGCACGTTCCTGCCGACCGACACGCGCGGCAAAGTCGCCGTTTCCGAATGGCTGTTCTGGCAGATGGCCGGGCTAGGACCGATGACCGGCCAGTACGGCCACTTCGCCACCTACGCGCCCGAAAAAATTCCTTACGCGATCGACCGCTACACACGTGAACGTCAGCGCCTGCTCGGCGTGCTCGACAAGCGTCTCGCGGATCGCACGTTCATTGCCGGCGACGACTACACCATCGCCGACATGGCCAGTTATCCCTGGATCGATCCGTACACGAAAGCGCCGCTCGAGCTGACCGATTATCCGAACGTCGTGCGCTGGCGCGCGGCCATCGAAGCCCGTCCGGCGACGAAGCGCGCTTATGCGCAGGGCGATTTCAACAAACCGCCGTCGGAGATGTCGGAAGAAACGCGCAAGATTCTGTTCGGTCAGGGCGGCAAGCCGTAAAGCGGCTGGCGAAATCCCGCAGCCGCCGCAATAATCGCGGCGGTCTGTCGAATCGACGGGGATTCCATGCGCGCCATCTTCGCCTTCATAACGCTGTGGGTTGCATCAACCGCGATGGCTGAACAACTGAGCATCGACCGCATCTACGGCGGTGGCAGTTTGAGCGGCCCGACGCCGACGAAAGTCGAAATATCGCCGGATGGCGAACGCGTGACCTTCCTGCGCGCGAAGGCCGACGATCAGAACACGTACGACTTGTGGGAATACAACGTCAAAGCGCGCAAGACGCGCCTGCTGCTCGACTCGAAAAAACTCGTGCCCGGCGAAGAACAGCTCACCGACGCCGAAAAGGCACGCCGCGAACGTGCGCGCATCGCGGGCCGGCACGGTTTCGTCGACTACACGTGGGCGCCGGATGGTAAAAAGCTGCTTTTTCCACTAAACGGCAAATTATACCTTTACGATCTCACCGTCAGCGGCGCGAAAGCTCTGCGCGAATTACCCACCGGCGGCGCGGTCATCGACGCGCAAGTCTCGCCGAAGGGTCGCTACGTTTCGTATGTGCGCGAGCAGAACCTGTGGATCATCGATCTCGCCAGGTCCGAGCAACCATTGCAACTGACGAAGGACGGCGCCGGTGCGATCCACAACGGTGAAGCGGAATTCATCGCCGAAGAGGAACTCGATCGATTCACGGGCTACTGGTGGGCACCGGACGATTCGGCCATTGCCTACGAGCGTTTCGACGAATCCGGCGTCGATAAAGTAAAACGCTTCGAGATCTATGCCGACCGCAGCGAAGTGATCGAGCAACGTTATCCCGCCGCGGGCCGTCCGAACGCGACGATCAAACTCGGACTCGTCGCGCCGAGTGGCGGCGAAACGCGCTGGATCGATCTCGGCGCGAATCCGGACATCTATCTCGCCCGCGCGAAATGGCTGCACGATGGAAAGCACTTTTCGTATCAGATCCTGCAACGCGATCAGAAGCGGCTCGATCTCAATG
This sequence comes from uncultured Rudaea sp., assembly GCA_964658115.1. Lineage (GTDB taxonomy): Bacteria > Pseudomonadota > Gammaproteobacteria > Xanthomonadales > Rhodanobacteraceae > Rudaea. The sequence continues at coordinate 18,573 of CAZZYA010000014.1, forward strand.
TCGTCGACGCGATGTCGATGACGACGAAGACGCTCATCACGGAAACGAGCGGTACGTGGGTCAATCTCAACGACGATCTGCATTTCCTCAAAAATCGCGACGCATTCGTATGGGGCAGCGAGCGCAGCGGATTCCATCATTTATATTTGTATACAAACGACGGCAAGCTCGATCACGCCATCAGCGGCGGCGATTGGGAAATCCAGGGCACGCTCGCGATCGATGAAGCGGCCGGCCTCGTGTACGTCAACTCGAACCGCGACTTCGTGCCGGACCGCCAGCTCTATGCATTGCGACTCGACGGAAGCAATGCGGACTCGCCGAAACGCGTCAGCGAAGGCGACGGCGTGCACGGCATCACCTTCGGAAAAAGTCCGACACTTTACGTCGACACGTATTCGAACCCCACCACGCCGCCGCAGACGTCCGTGCATGACGCGAGCGGCAAGTTTCTTAGCTGGATCGAACAGAACAAACTCGATGCGACGCATCCCTATTGGCCGTATCGCGATGCGCACATCGTGCCCGAGTTCGGCACGATCAAATCGGCGGATGGACAGGATCTGCACTACCGCATTTTCAAGCCGGCGAATTTCGATCCGAACAAACGCTATCCGGTTTTCAACACGTATTACGGCGGTCCGCACGGGCAAGTCGTCACGCGGGGATGGATCGACTATTTCAGCGAGTTCATGGCGCAGCAGGGTTATGTTTCGTTCTCGCTCGACAATCGCGGCATGGCGAACCGAGGCCGGCGTTTCAGCGATGGAATCTATAAACAGTTCGGAAAACTCGAAGTCGAGGATCAACTCGCCGGGATCGAGTGGTTGAAAAAACAGTCATGGATCGACGGCCATCGTGTCGGCGTTTTTGGCTGGAGTTACGGTGGTTACATGACGATGATGCTTCTTGCGAAAGCATCGAACGAACTGGCTGGCGGCGTGGCGGTGGCGCCGGTCGTCGACTGGAGTCTGTACGACACGGCGTATACCGAACGCTATTTGCAGACGCCGCAAACGAATGCTGACGGTTTTGAACTATCCGGCGTACTCCACTGGCTCGATGGATTGAAAGCGCCGCTGTTGCTGATCCACGGCATGGCCGACGACAACGTGCAGTTCACCAACTCGACGAAACTGATGGCGGCGTTGCAGGAACGCGGCATTCACTTCGATTTGATGACATATCCCGGTGGCAAACACGGTTTGTCGACACCGGCGATGCGCAAGCACGCGTTTCACGCCATCGTCGATTTTTTCGACACGCACGTCAAAGGACGCGCGGATCGCTAATGCACCCAGCGGCCGCCGCGGCGACGTCGCGAATTTGAATTGTCGCCGACGGACGCCGGCTGATTCACTTCGTCCGGCGTCGGGGGCGACTCGTGCCAGTACTGCGCGACGGCGCCGACGGACGCCGGCAATTGCGACAGGCATTCGTCGTATTCGTCTTCGCTGAGCGGCGAAAATTCAGCGTCGGTCGCGAAGACGCCCTCGTCCACCGCCAGCGCCATGATCGGTCCAAGCACTTCGGTGAGTTGCGAGTCGGCGCCGAGCCGCGTTTCCCACAGCCGCGCGCGCAAATCGACGCCGCGCGAAAAACCTTCGCACCATCCTTGCGCACTCAACGCCGAATTGCCGTCGTCGAGTTCGATTTCACCGAGGATCGGTTCGTATTCGTCCGCCTCGATTTCCAGCGAGATGCTCTCGTTCAAACGCGCGATCAGCTCCAGCACGCGTTTGCCTTCGTCGGCATCGGCGAACGGTTCGTTGAGAATTTCCGGCAACCATTCTTCCGGGCCGGCCGGTTGCGGACCGATCGCATTCGCGCTCAGCAATCCGTGCACGCCATCGAGCAACAACGATTCTTCGCCGGCGTGCGCGCGCAGGAAGCGATCGAGTTCTTCGAGTTCCACATCATCGAGCATCGACGGCCAGTTCGGTTCGACGGATGGCTTATTCATCGGCGAGTTCCAGAATCACCGGCGTGTGATCGGACGGTCGTTCCCATGTGCGCGGCGTGCGATCGATCGTCACGCTGCGGCAGCGCTCGCGCAATGCTTCGCTGGCGAGGATCAAGTCGATGCGCAATCCGAGATTGCGGCGGAACGCGGCCTGCCGATAATCCCACCACGAAAAATGTCCGGCGCCTTCCTCGAAGAAACGAAAACTGTCGTGCAGGCCCAGCGACAGCAGTTCGCGCAGCGCATCGCGTTCGGGCGTCGAGCACAGGATCTGTTCGCGCCATGCGTCCGGATCGTGCACGTCGCGATCGTCGGGCGCGATATTGAAATCGCCAAGCACGATCATGCGCGGATATCGCATCAGTTCTTCCTGCACGAACGCACGCACTTTCGAAAGCCAGTCGAGCTTGTACGCGAACTTCTCGCTACCGACGGCCTGACCGTTCACGACGTACAGATTGATGATGCGCAAATCGCCAACGCTCGCCGCGAGAATGCGCCGCTGCGGATCGTCCAGGCCAGGAATGTCTTTGACGACGTCGGTCGGCTCGGTGCGCGCGAGAATCGCAACGCCGTTGTACGTTTTCTGTCCGGAGAAAACGCAGCGATAACCAAGGCCCGTGATTTCCTCGTGCGGGAATTTGACGTCTTCGGTTTTTGTTTCCTGCAGCGCAACGATGTCGATGGCGGCGGCCGCCAGCCAGTCACGCAAGTGCGTGCGGCGCACGTTGAGCGAATTGACGTTCCATGTCGCGATCTTCATGACGAGCGCATTATGCCTCACCGCCGGCGATCGCTTTTTGCCAAAGCTCGAAACCGTGCTGCGCGGATATTTTCGCGATGTTGATCGCCTCGTTCGGAAACGCGCCAAAATAGAACGGGCGTTTCAAGATACGCGCGAACGCCCGACCCCGAATGCGTTCGAACTCCGCGTTGAATTCCGCCCACGGATGCTGCTGTTTCGGCGCATTGCTCGCGACACCGCCGTGGAATTGATGGAAGCTGCCTTCGCCGAGAAGCATCACGTAATCGCCGGTTTCGCGAGCAAGCGCGCGCTGGTAGAAATCCAGCGCGACCAGTCCGCCGCCGCGCGAAACGAAGCGTTCGTCGAATCCGCCAAGCGAAATATAATCGTCCTTGCGCATCGCGAAACAACCGCATTCGAATGCGCAGCCGAACCAGCCCATGCCAGGATCGGCGAACGATCCCGCAATCGAATACAGCCGGTAGCCGTTTTCTTTCCAGCCGCTGCGTGCGAGCAAGCCGTCTTCGATCTGCTGGTTATAACCTTCCAGCATCGACTCGTTTTGCTGTTTCGGTCCGAGATGAAACGATACCGTCGCGAGAAACGGCGCGGCGAATTGATCGAACCCGCGCTCGGCGAGCGCGTAAATTCCCGGCGACAAAATGTGCGCGCCATCGATGACGACGACGACGTTGTCGCCGTTCGCACTGCTGCACGCGTCGTTGATCGCCTTCGCCGGCGAAACGGATTTCGTTTCGATGAAGCGGTAGTGAAATTCCGGGCCGAATCGTCGCACATCGGATTCGTCGAGCGGTTGCGACGAACCGTGATCGAGCGCGATCACTTCGAAATCGATTTTCTCCGCGCCGCGTTGATACGCACGCGACATAGAATGCAGCGTGTTCATCGCCTCGCGACGATTGTTGTAGAAGTTGACGACAACCGACAGCACGCGCGATTCAGGCCGCGAGTCCGTAGCTGCGCAGCAGTGCATCGATCTGCGGTTCGCGTCCGCGAAACGCGACGAACGATTCCAATGCCGGCCGCGATCCGCCGACCGCGAGTACGTTGCGCCGGAACGCGGCGCCTGAATCGCGGTTGAAAATTCCCATTTCCTCGAACTGTGCGAATGCATCGGCCGACAACAATTCGGCCCACAGATAACTGTAATAGCCCGCCGCATAACCGCCCGAGAAAATGTGCGCGAAACTGTGCGGCATGCGCTGCCACGCGGGCGGAAAAATCACGGCGACTTCCGCGCGCACTTCATTGAGCAGATCCATCACGCGCGCACCCTGCTTCGCGTCGTATTCCAGATGCAAACGGAAATCGAACAGCGCGAACTCAAGCTGGCGCACGAGAAACAAACCCGCGTGGAAATGCCGCGCCGCGAGCATGCGCTCGAACAGATCGTCCGGCAGCAATTCCCCGGTTTGCCAATGGCGTGCGAATAAATTCAATGCGTCGCGCTGCCACGCGAAATTCTCCATGAACTGACTCGGCAGTTCGACCGCATCCCATTCCACGCCGTCGATGCCGGCCACGCCGGGATAGTCGACTTCCGTGAGCAGATGATGCAACCCGTGCCCGAATTCGTGGAACAGCGTCGTCACTTCGTCGTGCGTCAACAACGCGGGTTGATCGCCCGATGGCGGCGCGAAATTGCACGTGACGTACGCGATTGGCAGATGAATCGTATCGGCGTTGCGGAATCGCGAACGGCACACATCCATCCACGCACCGCCCCGCTTACCCGTTCGGGTGTACAAATCCACATATACACCGGCGATGGCACGGCCGGATTCGTCGATCACGTCGTAGAAACGCACATCCGGATGCCATGTATCGACATCCTTGCGCTGCTGCAGCACGACACCGAACACGCGATTGACGATGGCGAACAAACCGTCGATGACGGCCGGCAACGCGAAATACGGTTTCAGTTCTTCTTCGCTCAAGTCGTATTTTTGCGCGCGCAATTTCTCGGCGGTGTAGGCCACGTCCCACGGTTGCAGCTCGTTCGATTGCAATTGCGTACGCGCGAAGTCGCGCAATTCCGCGAGCTCGCGTTCGGCGATCGGTTTGGCGCGCGTGACCAGATCGCGCAGAAAATCGAGAACGCGATCCGGCGTGCCCGCCATCTTCGTCGCCAGCGATTCCTCGGCGGAATTCGCGAAGCCGAGCAGCGTCGCCGCTTCATGGCGCAGCGCCAGGATTTGCGCCATGCGCGCGGAATTGTCGAACTGGCCCGCCTGCGGACCTTGGTCGGACGCGCGCGTTTGATACGCGCGATAAACGCGTTCGCGAATGGAACGATCGTCGGCGTACGTAAGGACAGCCGTCACGCACGGTTGTTTGAGCGTGAGTTTGAAACCGTCGCCGTCGCGGAACATACCGCGTTCGCTATCGGGAATGCCGGCGAGTGCGGACGCCTCGATGGGTTCGCTCCACGCGTCGGTCGCGTCGAGCACGGCATTTTCGAATTCGGTGGTCAGTCGCGTAAGTTCATTGACGATGTCGCGAAAACGCGAGCGTGCCGGTTCCTCCAAGCTCACGCCGGACAATTTGAAATCGCGCAATGCGTGATCGATAAGGGTTCGCGCCGCGAGCGGCAACGATCCGAAATCCTCGTTTTCCGATGCGGATTTCACTGCTGCGAACAACTCGCGGTTCTGGCCCATTTCCGCCGAATACTCGCTCAGCAACTGCTCGGCTTCCGTGTGCGCAGCGCGAAGCGCGTCGGTGTCGGCGACCGAGTGCAGGTGATTCACCGGCGACCAGATGCGCTGCAGTTCGTAGTCCATCGCTTCCTGCGGCAGCATCGTCGTGGCGAACGAACGCGGCTGGCCATCAGCCGCCAACGCGTCGATGCGCTGGCGGTGATCGGTTATTGTCGCCTTGACAGCCGGCAGCACGTGCTCGGGTTTGATCTGCGAAAAGGCAGGCAGCGAATTGTCGTCGAGCAGCGGATTGGTTTCGGTCATGGTCGATATCGATTGCGTTCGGTGATGGTTATAAACGTGATGCAGCGGCGCGGCAAAATCAAGCCTGAAGCGCGCATTCTGCGCTAGCATGCGCGCCAGCGAGGGGCGGGGATGGACGAAGACAAACCGGCCGGCGAGGCATTCGATCCGCACGCGTTGCTGCGGAGTCTCGTGCTGTTCAGCCATCTCGACGCCGCCGAACTCGACGCGCTCGCCGCGGAGCTGGAATGGTTCGCGCTACCCGGCGGCGCCACACTGTTCGACATCGGCGATCCGTCGGACGCGCTGTATGTGCTGCAGAACGGGAGCCTCGGCGCTTTCAAGCCGGACGCGAGCGGCGCGTTTCATATGGAGGGTGTCGTCGCCGCCGGCGAAACGGTCGGCGAACTGGGTTTGATAATCGATCAGCCGCGCTCGGCGACCGTGCGCGCGCTGCGCGATTCGGAATTGCTGCGACTGCCTCGCGACGGCTTCAAAGCGCTGGTCGCGAAAAATCCCGAAGCGATGCTCGAGACCGCACGCATTTCGGTGCGGCGCCTGCTCGAACGGCGTTCGACGAAACAGCTTTCCACGCCGCGCACGTTCGCCGTTCTGCCGCACGATGAAAGCATCGACGCGACCGCATTTGCGCGGCGCTTGAGCGAATCGCTCAGCCGCTACGGCGAATGCGCATTGATAGATGCGCAAACCGCACTTGGTCAGACGAGTGCGTGGTTCAACGCGCTCGAATCGCGCGTGCGCTTCGTCGTTTATCTTGGCGGTCCCGAGCACGATGACTGGCGCAACCTCTGCCTTCGTCAGGCCGACTGTCTGCTGTTTCTCGCCGACGCGTCGCAGCCATCCGCGCCATGGCAAGGCGCGACGGCATTCGACGCGGAACGTACGTTGCACCGCCCTCAGCACTTGTTGCTGCTGCATCGCGGCGGTGTGATCAAGTTCGGCGCGGCCGCGCAATGGCTGCAGGAATTTTCTCCGGACATCCAGCATCATCACGTGCGCGATATGCGCGACATCGAACGTGTGGCGCGATTGCTGATCGGACGCAGCGTCGGACTCGTGCTGTCCGGCGGCGGCGCGCGCGGTTTCGCGCACATCGGCGTGGTGCGCGCGCTGCGTGAGGCTGGCATGCTGATCGATCGCGTCGGCGGCACCTCGATCGGTGCCATCATCGCCGCCGGCGTGGCGGCGGATTGGTCCGACGAAGAAATGTTCGAGAATTACCGGCGCGCATTCGTGACCGGCAAACCGCTGCGCGATTACACGTTCCCGTTCGTCGCACTGGTCAGTGGACGACGCGTGTCGAGATTGCTGCGCGAGGAATTCGGACCACGCGACATCAGTGATTTGGCGTTGCCGTATTTTTGCGTCACGGCGAACCTGACGGCGGGCCGCGCCGAAACGCATCGCAACGGTCCGCTGTGGTTCTGGCTGCGCGCGTCGTGCGCGATTCCGGGCGTGTTGCCGCCGGTATTCCATCGGAATGAGGTGTATGTCGACGGTGCGGTGATCAACAACCTGCCCGTCGACGTGATGCGCGAACAGGGCGTCGGCGATGTGGTCGCCGTCGACATCAGCGCCGACGACGTGTTGCACGCCGGCGTCGAGGAATTCGCACTGCCGCCGTGGTGGCAACTCGCGTGGCAACGATGGACGCAACCCGGCCGCCGACCCGGAATTCTGAGCATTCTGTTGCGTTCGGGCATGGTGAACGCGGAAGCCGCCAGCGTCGAACGGCACGCGATGACGAGTCTGCTGCTCGCACCGCCCCTGGAAGATATCGAACTGCTCGACTGGAATGCATATGAGCGCGCGATCGAAGCGGGTTATCGTCACGCGCAAACGGTGCTCGGCCGTGCCGCGGCGCCGCGCGAGTTGCCCTGAAATAAAAAACCCCCTTCGTTGCCGAAGAGGGTTC
>CAZZYA010000015.1:0-26111 GCA_964658115.1 uncultured Rudaea sp.
TGCATCACGCCGCCGACAATCCCAACGACCGCAAGCACGACAGCCGCTATATCGATGCTTCGCCACGGCCGCAGCGGCCAACGATTCCACGCTAACGCCCACGCGCCAATCGTTGGCGCCCATATCCATGACGCCAGCCACGAATAGGTCGTGATGTCTTCCAGATCGGTCCACGAAACAATCGGATTGTTGAGACGCCTAGCTGCCGTAAGCGCAAGCGCGATGCTCGCGAAGCTCAGGAAATTTTTGTGCGTGCTCGAGGATCGGCGCCACAACACCAAGCCGATGAGCATCGCCATCGCGATCGGCTCGATCAGATCGGCAATGTAACCGGCGATCGTTCGTTCCCATTGCACGTGATGCAGCGCATCGCTGATCGGACGTGGCGCAAGAATAGGTGGACTGTGCATGCCGCCGCTTTTATCGCTGACGCTCAACCTGGAACGCATGAACGCGCGGACTGCGAGCACACCATTCGTGCCCGCTGCGTCAGCAGGAAGGGCAAACTCTAGTGGCCGCGTGCCGACGAGGTGCGGCGTCGGGCCGAGACTGCCAGACCCGCCTAATTTTTGACCGTTCCAATACAGTTCGTATCCATCTTCGACCAGTGTCGGGCCAAGAATGTCCCACGACGCGGCTCCGGCCGGCACCGCTACCGTGCGGCGATACCAGGCATAACCGTGATAACCCGGAAGACCGTGCGCGCTCCATCCGCTGACGTAATCGGGTAAGCCCACGTCGCCGTCGTGGCTGCCGGGCGAGGCGGTCAAATCGATCGTGTCCCAGCCGCTATCGTCGGTAGTGGCATCCGCCCAGTGTGAGTCATCGCCGGTATGAAACCGCCATGAGCCGTCGAGCAGCGTCGCTGCGGCGCGCAGGGTCGGCGGATCGGGACGACCGCCGCGCGCAAAGTCGGCGATCGCGATGGCCAGTGCCGCTAGCGTTACCACGACGATGCCGACGATCAGTTTGCGTTGCGCTGCATCGATCGTGGTCAGTGGCGAAGATATCGGTGTGGACATGTGGTTCGCTTACTCCCACCAAGCCCGATCGTGCTCGAAGGACATCGTGGGTGACCGTGAAATTGATTCGGGGAAGACCAGTGACTGGATGGTAGCGGATGTCGTCGTTTCAATTGGTTGTGTCAGACTCGAGGCTTCCCTATGCGAATGGTAGGTTGCCTGGTGGACCTCGACGCAAACACGATCGGTTATATGGCTGCGATCCTCACCACGGGTGCCTTCGTACCGCAAGCAATCAAAACAATCCGTACTCACGAAACGCGCGCGATTTCGTTTTCGATGTATGTGGCGTTCACGCTCGGCGTGGCGCTTTGGTTTGTCTACGGCGTGGCGATCGCCTCATGGCCGATCATCGCCGCGAATGCGGTGTCGTTTCTGCTCGCTAGCATCATTCTGGCGCTCAAGATGCGTTACGGCTGAGACACCACATCGCGTTCCGAACGTGACGGTTGCTTTTCGAGCGTTTGGCGTCGCATTGGCCGTTTGATTTGCCGGATTAGCTGACGTTTCCTGTAGAGGTATATCGACCATCCAGGGGATTTCGATATGTCTGACAGTTCGTACCGATTACCGCGGCGACTGCCGCTTGCCTTCATCGTAAGCTCCGTTTTCGGAGTGGTCGCGACAAATATTGCCAGTGCGGCAACGCTGCTTGTCACCGACTGCGGCGATGGTTCGGCTTCGGGAACGTTGCGCAACACGATCGCTACCGCGCCCGATAATTCCGTCATTCAAATTCCGCTGATGTGCAGCAAGATTACCCTTGATCAGGGGAATATTTTCATTCCGCCTAAGATCACCAATATGTATATCGTCGGCCAAAGTCCTTCCGAAACAATTATTGAAGGGCCTGTCGGGAATGCATCAGGTTCCTTGGACAGGCTGTTCTTCGGTCAGCAGTTGGGCACATTGGGCTTCAGTCAACTGACGCTTCAGAAAGGTGTTTATTCCGGTACCGACAATCCTGCGGGAGGATGCGTCTACAGCGCACACAGTGTTGCGTTCAATCATGCGGTCGTGACGAGCTGTCTAATAACGCCGAATGGCAGCAGCCTCGACTTCAGCGCAGGCGGCGCAATTTATGCGCGCGACTCGGTTACGTTGTTGGATAGCGAAGTATCCAGCAGTCGAGCGTACGGTGCGCCGGGGAAAAACAGTGAGGGAGGAGGCATTTTTGCCGGCGGGGGATTTTACGCAACGTCAAGTACCGTCACCGGAAATAGCGCACTCAGCGTATTTGGCGGCCCCGGCTCGCACGGAGGCGGTTTCTTTTCAGCGTTGCTTGGCAATACTGTCCTTACCCGTTCGACGATTTCCAATAACGACGCTGACGTCAATTCGGCAGGCGAGGCTCGCACCGGATCCGGCACCCACCTCACGATCGCCAGCAGCACGATTGCGAATAATCACGCGTTCGCTAGCCAGACGTTCGGCAGCTATGTGGCCACCACCATCACGAACTCAACGATCGCAGAAAACAACGTCGCGGTTGGCGGCAGTTCATCACCTGCAGGCCTTTACAGCGCGTTGGCGATCACGATGAATAATTCGATCTTTGCCAATAATGTTGCCGCGACCGGCCTCAGCATCGACGTGTACTCGAATGCCTCGACGTTGACGGGCTCGCACAACCTCATTACCGCAACATCCAACGCGCCACCGTTCGGAACGCCGAATGACTGTCCGAAACTCGGCCATCTGTCCAGCAATGGCGGATTGACGCAAACCCTTCCATTGCTAAAGGGAAGTCCTGCGATCGATGTTGGCGATGCCAATGGGCAAACGACCGACCAGCGTGGGACGGGCTTTCCCCGCGATGTTGGTTTTGGGACGGACATCGGCGCCTACGAACGGCAAGCGAATGTCGTCGATGATGTGATTTTCTTTTCCAGATTCGACTCGCGTTGCGACTGATAACAGATCCTCGCATCACCGCGGACGCGACAGCTGATGCTCGACGATATCGGTGTTCTGAGAGTCGATGATCGACCATCCCGCATTGGATCTAGCGAGGACGTTGACCAGGATTCCGCTGCGAGCCGGCAGCGCTTTTGCGTCGTCTGTCGTGTGGCCGACCAGCGTCCAGCGGGATCTTGCGATCACGATGTCATCGGCGACTGATCTAACCTCGGTATTTTCGATAGTTAACCGGCTTTGACTGAAAAACGTGGCATGCGCAAATTCGTGGGCCTTTTGGATTTCCGCGCGACCTTTCCACCAGAGGCCAACGACATTCACAAACTCGGCGTTCGGCGCGAAGAGAAAAGCGAACGCCTGCATATCGTGACGATTCCAGCACGCCGCAAATTCCCGAATGACGTTCGCCGCTTCGGTACGATCGTCGGACATAGCCTTCCCCAGTAATTTGCCGTCGAAAGCCCACCTTGCTATATGTCCTGATCGTGGGACGTTCGGCCGATGCCGCGCCGACGAAAGGTGAATCGGCAACCCGTGTTTCGAGCACGTAACGGGTGCGGGCGCGGCGTCGCCTTTAGAATGGATGCGCTCTTGAGCTCGTCGGAGTAAGCTCAAGCGATCGCATATCGATGTGAATGTTCTGAGCGCCAGGATTGCCGTTCAATTTTTCCAGGATGGAGAATCATGAACTTTACGGTCAACGGTCGAAAGATTTCCGCGGATGTCGATGTCCGCACCTCGCTTCTGGATCTACTGCGCGATCACCTCGCGTTACCCGGCACCAAGAAAGGCTGCAACCAAGGCGCGTGCGGCGCGTGTACCGTCCTCGTCGACGGCCAGCGCATTCTTTCCTGCCTCACGCTCGCCGTCCAATGCCAAGATCGCGACGTCACGACGATCGAAGGCATCGGTCACTCGGACGCCCTGAGTAAAATTCAACAAGCCTTCGTCGAACACGACGGCTTCCAGTGCGGCTATTGCACGCCGGGACAAATTTGCTCGGCGGTCGGCATGCTCGGCGAAGTTTCGCGCGGTATTCCGAGCGTCGTATCGGCCAACCTCGTTGACGCGAAAGTCGATCTTACGCACGACGAAATACGCGAACGCATGAGCGGTAATCTGTGTCGGTGCGGCGCGTACAACGGCATCGTCGACGCAGTCCGCGAAGTGGCCGATGAAGGAGTCGCGTCATGACGCCATTCCTTTACAACAAAGCGTCCGATGCCGGGTCGGCCATCGCGCTCAGCCGTGCGCACGCGCGCACGAAGTATCTTGGTGGTGGAACCAACCTGGTCGATCTCATGCGCGAGACGATCGAGCGTCCGGATGCGCTTGTCGATGTGTCGACCTTATCGGCGCACATCGAGTCGCGTGAAGGCGGATTGCTGATCGGCGCGGCGACGAAAAATACGGCGCTTGCCGCCGACGAACGCGTGCGCAAAAACTATCCGGTATTGAGTCGCGCGATTCTCGCCGGCGCTAGTCCACAAATTCGCAATATGGCATCCGTCGGCGGCAATCTTTTGCAGCGCACGCGATGCGCGTATTTTTACGACGACGAAGCGCACTGCAACAAACGCACATCCGGCGCGGGTTGCGACGCCATCGGTGGATTCAACCGAAACCACGCGATCCTCGGCGCGTCCGCGTCGTGCATTGCGACACATCCGTCCGACATGTGCGTCGCCCTGGTCGCGCTCGATGCCGTCGTCCATGTGCAAAGTGCTGATGGCCAACGATCCATCGCGCTCACCGATCTTCATCGGCTGCCCGCCGATCGGCCCGATATCGAAACCGATCTGCAGCGCGACGAACTCATCACAGCGATCGAAGTGCCTGCGCTGTCGTTCGCTGCGCGATCGACCTATCGCAAGATTCGCGATCGAGCATCGTATGCATTCGCGCTGGTTTCGGTTGCCGCCGCGATCGACATCGTCGATGGAAAAGTTGGCGACGTGCGGATCGCGCTCGGCGGGGTTGCCCCGAAACCGTGGCGCGCATGGAAAGCCGAAGCCGCACTTCGCGGACAGTCGGCGACACCAGCCAATTTTCTGATGGCCGCGGAAACCGAATTAGCCGACGCCGTCGGTTTGCGCGACAACGCATTCAAAATCGAACTCGCCAAACGAGCCATCGTCGCCGTGCTCGGCGAACTCGTCGGAGAAACGCCATGAACGCGTTGCAAAAGGCCGTCAAGAAAACGCACGAAGCCGCGCAAACGGTGATGAAGAAAGCGATCGAGCTTGCACCCGACAGCTGGATGCCCGGCGGTACGCCCGATCCGTTGATCGCACACCAAGGTGGCCTTATCGGCACGGCCGTATCGCGTCTCGACGGCCCGCTGAAGGTGAGTGGCGGCGCGCATTTCGCCGCGGAATTCGCGATGGAGAATATGGTGTACGCCGCGCTTTCTTACAGCGCCGTGCCGAGGGGTCGCATCGCGACGCTCGACACGACTGCCGCTGAGAAATCGCCCGGCGTCGTGTTCGTGATGACGCATCGAAACGCACCGCGCATGAAACCTACGCCGATGTTCATGTCCGCCGCGAAAGCCGGCGGCGGCGACAATCTGGCGGTGATGCAGGACGACGAGATCCATTGGAACGGACAACCGATCGCGATTGTCCTGGCCGAAACGCAAGAGCAAGCCGATCACGCGCAATCGTTGATTCGAGCCACCTATACGTCCGCGCCGTCCACGACGAAATTCGCTGACGCGAAAACGGACGCCAAACCGGCCGAGTTTCAAGGCGAACCGTTGTTGACCGAAATCGGCGATGCCGAATCCGCACTTGCTAGCGCGCCGCATAAGATCGACGTGATCTATCGCACGCCGCGACACAACCACAATGCGATCGAACCGCACGCCGCTACGTTGGCATGGCGCGGCGACGATCTGATCGTCCACGATTGCGCGCAGGCGGTGAGTCATGTCGCCTGGTCGTTGGCGCAGGTTTTCGACATCGACGAAAAACATGTGCACATCACGTCGCCGTTTGTCGGCGGCGCGTTCGGTGCGAAATGTTTATGGCAGCATCAGATTCTCGCGGCCGCCGCGTCGAAGATCATCGGCCGTCCGGTGCGTGTCGCCTTATCGCGTGAAGGTGTTTATCGCATCGTCGGCGGTCGTACGCTCACCGAGCAACGCGTCGCCATTGGCGCGCAGTCCGACGGACGTTTCGATGCGCTGATTCACACCGGCTGCGTCGCCATGGGCCGCCACAACAACATGCCGGAACCGTTCATTCTGCCGGCGCGCTCGGCATATGCATCGCGCACGTTCAAGCTCAGCGTCGAAGCGGCGCCGATGGACATGCTCGCCAACACCTTCATGCGTGCGCCGGGCGAATCGGTGGGCACGTTCGGTCTGGAATGCGGTGTCGACGAAATGGCGAACGAGCTTGGCATCGATCCGATCGAACTCAGGATCCGCAACGAGCCTGAAAAGGATCCGACCACGGGCACCCCGTTTTCGTCGCGCAATATCGTGCAAGCGTATCGCGCGGGCGCCGAGCGTTTTGGTTGGAACACGCGTAACGCTAAACCCGGCGCGAAGCGAGACGGTGAATGGCTGATCGGCATGGGCTGCGCGACGGCGACGTATCCGTACTACCGGATGCCCGGCGGCGTGGCGCGGATGACGCTGACAAAGGATGGTCGGATCACCATCGAAATCGCCGGCCATGAAATGGGCATGGGAACGGCGACGACGCAGACCATCGTCGCGGCCGAAAGGCTCGGATTGCCGATGGAAAAGATAACGTTCAAGTACGGCGACTCGAATTTCCCGGGAACGGTGCTCGCCGGCGGTTCGCAGCAGACCGCGGCCATCGGTGCCGCCGTCAGCGCGGCGCAACGCGCGCTGTTCGTAGAACTGCTGAAAATCGTGCCGAAGGATTCGCCATTGTTCGGGCTAAAACCCAACGAAATCGGTGGACACAACGGCGGCTTGTGCGCGCTCGACGATCCGAATCGCTGCGAAACATACGAGTCGCTGCTTGCACGCGCGCAAATAGACGAACTGACCGTGCAAGGCACGCCGTCGCAGCCGCTCGAACTGATGCATTGGTCGATGCATTCCTACGGCGCGATGTTTTGCGAGGCGCGCGTCAATTCGATTACCGGAGAAACGCGGGTCAGCCGATTCCTGGGATCGTTCGATTGCGGACGCATTCTCAACGCGAAAACGGCGAAAAGTCAGTTTCGCGGCGGCATCATCATGGGTTTAGGGATGGCGCTGATGGAAGAAACGCAATTCGACGAACGCAATGGACGCATCATGAATCCCAGTCTCGCCGAGTATCACGTGCCTGTACAAATGGATGTGCCCGACATCGACATCGTCTGGAACGACATTGCCGACCCGCATACGCCGATGGGTGCGCACGGGATCGGCGAGATCGGCATCACCGGCGTCGGTGCGGCAGTCGCAAACGCGGTATTCAACGCGACCGGGAAGCGCGTGCGTGATCTGCCGATAACGCTGGACAAGCTCATCTAATTTATTCCGTCGACGAAAACAATATGCGTTCCAAACTCTTCAGCCGCGTGATCTATGAAAGATAAAGATCCAACGTCAAAAGTCAGCATAAAACCTTACGATGGACCGGCGGGAGGATGGGGCTCGCTGAAGTCGGTCGCTGGTGTGATGCGGCGCGAGCACGTGCGCGTTCCCTCCACGACGCGTCAACTGCTGCGGCAGAACAAAGCGGATGGTTTCGCCTGCGTTTCGTGCGCGTGGGCGAAACCCGCGCATCCGCATCCGTTCGAGTTCTGCGAGAACGGCGCGAAGGCGACCGCATGGGAATTGCACACCGCGCGCGCCACGCCGGAATTTTTCGCGCAGCACACCATTACCGAATTGCAGACATGGTCGGACTATCGCCTCGAACAAGCGGGGCGGCTGACGCATCCGATGCGGTACGACAAAGCATCCGATACCTACGTCGCCGTCGATTGGGAAGATGCGTTCCGTGACATCGGCACGCGGATACGCGGTTTCGATCCGGACTCCGTCGTTTTTTATTCCTCCGGCCGTGCGTCGCTGGAAACCTCGTACATGTATGCACTGTTCGCGCGCATGTTCGGCACCAACAATTTGCCGGACAGTTCCAACATGTGTCACGAGACGACAGGCAAGGCGTTGAAGAAAAGCGTCGGCGTGCCCGTCGGCACCGTGACGCTCGACGACTTCGAACACACCGACGCGATGTTCTTCTTCGGCCACAACACCGGATCGAACAGTCCGCGCATGCTTCACGAATTGCAGGATGCGGCGAAGCGCGGCGTGCCGATCATCACGTTCAATCCATTACGCGAACGAGGATTGGAGCGCTTCACCAATCCGCAAAGTCCGGTCGAGATGATTACTGGCGCGGAAACGCGCATCAGCAGCCAATATCATCAAGTGCAGGCCGGTGGCGACATCGCCGCGATCATGGGTATATGCAAGGAAGTGATCGAGATGGACGATGCCGCGCAACGCAACGGCGCGGCTCGCGTACTCGATCACGACTTTATCGAGGAACACACCAGCGGATTCGACGCGTTCGCCGATAAGGCGCGGGCCGCTGATTGGAACGACATCGAAGCCGTTTCAGGCCTAACGCGCGCAGCGATCCAGGACGCCGCGCGCATCTACGCGCACGCGAATGCGGTGATGGCGGTGTACGGCATGGGCCTCACGCAACATCACTTCGGCGAACACAACCTGCACATGGTCTGCAATCTCATGTTGCTGCGTGGAAACATCGGCAAGCCGGGCGCGGGGTTGTGTCCCGTGCGCGGGCATTCCAACGTGCAAGGTCAACGCACCGTCGGCATCGCGGACGATCCGAAGTTGGTGCCGATGGAAAAACTCAAGGAGCTTTATCATTTCGATCCGCCGACGAAACCGGGCATGAAGACGGTCGACGTCTGCGAAGGCATCCTGAAAGGCAAGGTCAACGCGTTCATCGGACTCGGCGGGAATTTCGTCCGCGCGATTCCGGACACGGCACGCATGGAACCGGCGTGGAAAAAAATGAAGCTCACCGTGCAGGTGGCGACGAAGCTCAACCGCAGTCATTTGATCAACGGTGAAACCGCTTATCTGCTTCCATGCCTTGGACGCATCGATCTGGATGTCCAGAACGGCAAACCGCAGACCGTATCTGTCGAGGATTCGACGAGTTGTATTCACGCTTCGCTCGGCCAGCATCAGCCGGCGTGCGAGTATCTATTGTCGGAGCCGCGCATCGTCGCACGTCTGGCCCAAGCGACGCTGGGCGCGAAAAGCACGGTCGATTGGGACGCGTGGGCGAACGACTATTCGCTGGTTCGCGATGCGATCGAGAAAACGTATCCGGATCAATTCGTGGATTTCAACAACCGCATGCGCACGCCGGGCGGTTTCCATCGTCCGAATAAAGCACGTCACCGGCAATGGGACACGGAAACAAAGAAAGCGAATTTCGTTTCGCCGCCTTCGTTGTCCGCGACAGGATTCGCAAACGAACCCGACCGTCTATGCCTGATCACGATTCGCTCCAACGATCAGTTCAATACGACCGTTTATGGCTACGACGATCGGTTCCGCGGGATTCACGGCACCAGAGATGTCGTGCTGATGAATCGCGAAGACATCGACGCGCGCGGATTGCGTGCCGGCCAGACGGTCAGTCTGCTGACGGATTTCTCGGAAGCGGGTGTCGAACGAAAAGTGGACGGTTTGATGATCGTGCCATACGACATCCCACGCGGCTGTATTGCCGGCTACTACCCGGAATGTAACGTGCTGATTCCCGTCTGGCATCACGCGGGCGAGAGTAAGACCCCTGCCTCGAAATCGATCCCGGTGCGGATCGTCGTTTAGAAGCGACCGTATCTCGCTTCGATGGCCATCATCGCGAAACACCGCAGCAACCGCGCGTACGATCCAGCCTGGCGTCCGACGAAGGTCGGATAAAGGTTGTGCGGAAACGATGCGGGCGCGTGATAAATTCCGAACGGGGAAACTCTGCCCTGAACCGAGGATCGTCGCGTGACCTTCCTGATCTGTCTGCTCGCTCTCGTTTTCCTGATGTTCGTCGCCTATCGCGGCTACAGCGTGATCCTGTTCGCGCCGGTCGCGGCGATGCTCGCGGTGCTGCTCACCGATCCTTCCGCCGTGCCGCCGATGTTCACCGGCGTGTTCATGGACAAGATGGTCGGTTTCGTGAAGAACTATTTCCCGGTGTTCCTGCTCGGCGCGGTGTTCGGCAAGGTGATCGAGCTGTCCGGATTCTCCAAGTCGATTACCGCGGCGGTGATCCGCATCGTCGGACCCGCGCGCGCCGTGATGGCGATCGTGATTGTGTGCGCGCTACTCACTTACGGCGGCGTTTCGCTGTTCATCGCGGTGTTCGCGGTGTATCCGTTCGCGGTGGAAATGTTCAAGCAGAGCGACATTCCGAAGCGCCTGATTCCCGGCGCGATCGCGCTCGGTGCGTTTTCCTTCACGATGGATTCGCTGCCGGGCACGCCGCAAATACAGAACATCATCCCGACCAGTTTCTTCGGCACTGATGCCTACGCTGCGCCGTGGCTCGGCGTCATCGGCAGTCTTTTCATTTTCGTGCTCGGCGTTTCGTATCTGGAATGGCGTCGCAGTCAGGCGCGCGCCGCAGGCGAGGGCTATGGCAGCGGACATCTCAATGAGCCGGAGCCTGTCGCTGACGGAGCCTTGGTCAACCCGTTGATCGCGATTTTGCCGCTCGTGCTGGTCGGTGTTTTCAACAAACTGTTCACGCTGTGGGTGAATGATCACTACGGCAAAAACTACGATCTTTCGATGCCGGGTTTCGACAAACCCATTCCGATCGCGATCGGTCCGGTCGCTGCGATCTGGGCCGTCGAAGGCGCCTTGCTGATCGGCATCTTGTGCGTGTTCGCGTTCGCGTTCCGTACGCTGAAAGAACGCTTCGCCGAAGGCAGCAAGTCCGCCATCGGTGGTGCGCTGCTGGCGTCGATGAACACGGCGTCCGAATATGGATTCGGTGCGGTGATTGCCGCGCTGCCCGGTTTCGTCGCCATCCGCGAAGCACTGACGTCGATTCCCAATCCGCTCGTCAACGAGGCGGTGACGGTGACGTCATTGGCCGGCATAACCGGTTCGGCATCCGGCGGTTTGTCGATCGCACTCGCGGCGCTGGCGAAAAATTTCGTCGCAGCGGCCGATTCTGCCGGCATTCCGCACGAGGTGTTGCATCGCGTGGCGTCGATGGCGTCGGGCGGTATGGATACGTTGCCGCACAATGGCGCCGTGATCACGGTGCTGGCGGTGTGCGGATTGACGCATCGTCAGTCATACAAGGATATTTTTGCGGTGACGTGCATCAAGACGCTGGCTGTCTTTTTCGTGATCGCGCTGTACTACGTGACTGGGTTGACGTGAATTTTGGCCCAGAAGAAAAAAGCAACGCGATGTCGCCAGCGAAGGCCGCCAACGGAAATACTTCCGCAGCGCAGCATTGACTGTTAGTCTGCAGGTGAACGACTCAGGGAGTGCGACCGCTGAGCCAGAACGCCGCTTACGACGAGATGTACGACGCCGCCCATAACGTGCGGCCGCATTACCGCGCGTTCGGCGAATGGCTGGAGCGCACGCCCGCCGCGCAACTGGCGCAGAAGCGCAAGCAAGCCGAAGTGTCGTTTCATCGCGTGGGCATTACGTTCGCGGTGTATGGCGACGAATCCGGCGGCGAACGTCTGATTCCGTTCGATGTCGTCCCGCGCATCATTCCGCACGGCGAGTGGAAAGTGTTGGCAGCGGGTTTGCGCCAACGCGTTCGCGCGCTGAACATGTTTTTGCATGATGTTTATCACGGCCGCCGCATTCTCGCTTACGGCGTGATTCCCGAATCGCTCGTGCTGCGCAATTCGCAATACCGGCCGCAGATGATCGGTCTGGATTTGCCGAATCAGATCTATTCGCACATTTCCGGTATCGATGTCGTGCGCGCGGGTGAAGGTGCTTACTTCGTGCTCGAAGACAATCTGCGCGTACCGTCGGGCGTGTCGTACATGCTCGAAAACCGCAAGATGATGATGCGCCTGTTTCCGGAATTGTTTTCCGGACAGGCGGTCGCGCCGGTCGAGCATTATCCGGATGAGTTGCTGGCGACATTGCGTTCGGTTGCACCCGAAGGTTCCGAACAGCCGACCGTCGCGCTGTTGACGCCGGGCCAGTACAACTCGGCGTATTTCGAGCATGCGTTTCTCGCGCAGCAGATGGGCATCGAGCTTGTCGAAGCGCCGGATTTATTCGTGCGCGACGAAACGCTGTATATGCGAACGACGCTCGGTCCGCGACGCGTGCACGTGATCTATCGCCGCGTCGACGACGATTTTCTCGATCCGACGGTATTCCGTCCCGATTCGGTACTCGGCATTCCGGGACTGTTTTCCGCGATACGTGCCGGCCGCGTCACGGTGGCCAATGCGTGCGGCACCGGCGTGGCCGACGACAAATCGATCTATCCGTTCGTGCCGGAAATGATCCGCTTTTATCTCAGCGAAGATCCGATTCTCATCAACGTGCCGACCTATCGTCTGAGCAAACCGGACGACTGTAAGTATACATTGGAACATTTGGACGAACTCGTCGTGAAGGAAGTCCACGGCGCAGGCGGCTACGGCATGTTGGTAGGTCCTGCCGCATCGAAAGCGGAGCTGGAAGATTTTCGCGCGCGCATCAAAGCCGATCCGGCGCGTTACATCGCGCAGCCGACGCTCGCGTTATCCACCTGTCCGACATTCGTCGATGCCGGCATCGCGCCGCGCCATATCGATTTTCGTCCCTACGTGTTATCCGGTCA
Source organism: uncultured Rudaea sp. (assembly GCA_964658115.1). Taxonomy (GTDB): domain Bacteria; phylum Pseudomonadota; class Gammaproteobacteria; order Xanthomonadales; family Rhodanobacteraceae; genus Rudaea. The sequence goes on from CAZZYA010000015.1 coordinate 12,776, forward strand.
GGACATCGTCGTCGTGCCCGGCGGATTGACGCGCGTGGCGCTGCGCGACGGGTCGCTGGTCGTGAATTCGTCGCAAGGCGGCGGCACGAAAGACAGCTGGATCCTGGAGGCATAGATGCTGTGCCGAACCGCGAGCGATCTGTATTGGTTGTCGCGTTACATCGAACGTGCGGAAAATACGGCGCGCTTCATCGATTTCACGCAGCGCATCGCGCTATTGCCGGCGCGGCTCGATCCGCGCCGCGCGGAAGCCGCGAGCTGGCAGCGCGCGCTCGATGCGTTGGGTCTCGACGAAGCGTACGAGAAAGCGCACGGTCCACCGACGGAAGGACGCGTGTTGCACTATCTGATTCTCGATCCGGCCAATCCGACGTCGATCTATAACTGTTTGCGCTACGCGCGCGAAAACGGCCGTGCGCAGCGCGGCGCGATTTCCGCAGAGATGTATCAGGATCTCAACGCGTCGTGGCTAGAGATCAACGAAATGGCGTGGGGCCAGATCGTCAGCGATGGCGTCACGCCGTTTCTGGAATGGCTGAAGACGCGCTCGGCGGCGTTTCGCGGCGTCGTTGTCGGGACGATGGGTCGTGACGAAGGCTATAACTTCATGCGGCTCGGCACGTTCATCGAGCGCGCGGACAATACGGTGCGTTTGCTCGACATCAAATACGCGCAGGCCGAGCATGACGAGATGAATGCCGAGCGCAACATCGTCGAGTATTACCAATGGAGCGCGATGTTGCAGGCCATTTCAGCATTCGAAACGTATCGCAAGATTTTTCGCGATACCGTAACGGCCGAACGCGTGATCGAATTGCTCATTTATCGCAGCGATGTGCCGCGTTCGCTGGCGACGTGCTGCGAGGCGATGCATTCGATTCTTCAGAAACTATCCGGCGGCGCAGCGATCGAGGCGTCGCGATTGGCGGGATCGCTGTCGGCATCGTTCCGCTATGGCCGCATCGACGATGTGTTCGAAGCAGGCATGCAGCCATTTCTGGATGGCGTCATGCAACGCATCGACACACTGACCAACGAAATCGTGCGACAGTTCATGACATCGATCGATGTCGTCGCGAATTGATCGCGCGATTGTTAGACTTCGCCGCCGCTCACTCATCTGATTCCGAAACATGACTTATTGTGTGGCTATCAATCTGGAAGCCGGACTTGTCTTCGCGTCGGACTCGCGCACGAATGCCGGCGTGGACAACATCGCGCGTTTCGAAAAGATGCGTGTCTTCTCGAAAGACGGCGATCGGATGATCGTGACGTTGTCCGCCGGGAATCTGTCGGTGACGCAAAACGCGCAAAGTCTGCTTGAGCTGCGCGCACGCAACGAGCCGCAGAATCTGAGTATCTGGAACGCGAAATCGCTGTTCGAAGTTGCCGGATTGGTCGGCGATGCCATGCGCGAAGTGCGTTCGCGCGACGAAAGTTATCTGCGCGCGCAAAATATCGACGCGTCGGCAAGCTTCATCGTCGGCGGTCAAATCGCGGGAGAAATGCCGCGACTTTTTCTCGTCTATTCGGAAGGCAATTTCATCGAAGCGTCGAAAGACACGCCATTCGTTCAGATCGGTGAAATCAAATACGGCAAACCGATTCTCGACCGCATCATTCGACGCGATTCGACCTTGGCCGACGCGGTGAAGTGCACGCTGGTATCGTTCGATTCGACCATCCGTTCCAACATCTCCGTCGGCGCGCCGATCGATCTGCTGATTTACGGCACCGACAGTCTGCAAGTCGGAACGAAGCGCCGGCTGGAAGAGAACGATCCCTATCTCGAAACCATCCGCAAAGGATGGGAAAACGGATTGCAATGCGCGTTCGAGCATCTTCCCGTCAACGATTGGACGTGATGCTCGCGCGGATGCGATCGGTCAAACTCGTTTTTGGTGGAAACAACTTCGCGATGCTGGGTCGCACGCATCTACCCGCTATTCGAAGCCATCTCGGAAAATAAGATCGGGCGGAATTTGCACTTGCAGTTGCGCCGCTGCCGCGGACGCGTTGCTGCCGGCGTCTGTGGCCAAGCTGTGCGACGGGATCGTGAAGGTATATACGCCTGTCGTCATTCCGGTTACGGTCGCCGCGATCGCGCACGAGCTTTGCGCGGGAATCTTCGCGCCGCTGCCGAGCGTGATCGTCGTGTTGTTGGGTTCGGAGACGAGCCCGCTGCCGCATGTGACAGCAAGATTCGGCGCTGACGCTATCGTCAGTCCAGTCGGCAACGATGCGGTGAATAACGACGTCGTCGTCGCGGTCGTCGCATTCGGATTGTAGAACGCGATCGTCAGACGGCTGGTCTGATCCGGAGCGATGTTCGCAGGAACGAAGGCCGCGCCAATCGTCGGCGCGGTCGAGCCGCCGCTGCGCGCGGTCACCGTAAGATTCGCGTTGACGGCCGACGTGTTGGCGCCAAGATTGGTCTGCAGCGCTCCGACGCCCAGCGTGTTCGTGTATGTCGTAACACCACTCGCGGTGACGCTCGCCGAGACACCGCACGAACCCTTCGCTGGAATTTGTGCATTCGCACCCAACGACACGACGTTGCCGCCGGCGTTCGCCGTCAGCGTGCTGCCGAAACACGTGCTCGCAGCCGATGCGGGATTGGCAACGACGACACCCGACGGCAGCGCGTCGACGAGTGCGGCCGATAACACGGCGGACGTCGAGTTCGGATTGGTCAATGTGATCGTCAACTGACTTGTCGTGCCCGCCACGATACTCGGTGGCGAAAACGCTTTGGAAAGCGAAGGCGCCGATGCCATCGCCGTTATGCTCGCGCTCGCCGAGTTCACGTTCACACCAAGATCGGTGACGAGACTGCCGACGCCGATTTTGTTCGTGTAATTGCCGGGAGCATCCGCCGTGACTTGCACCGTCACCACGCATTGACCTTGCGCCGGGATTTTCGCGCCCTTCGCCAACGCCACGGTGTTGGCACCCGCAGTGGCGTTGACCACGCCGCCGTCGCAGTTCGTCTCCGGATCGGCCGGCGTGCCGATAAGCAGATGCTCAGGCAACGTGTCGATGAGATCGGCGGTCAGCGTGGCATCTTTATGATCTTGGTTGGCCAGCGTAATCGTGAGCGAGCTGCTGCCATTGCTCGCCAAATTGATCGTCGTCGGATTGAACGATTTGGCAATCGTCGGCGGCACCGAAGTCACGGTGAGCGTGTCACTCGCATCGGCTGGGTTGTTTCCGGTACTTGTCTGCAGGTCGCCTGCGTTGATGGTGTTCGTGTACGCGCCCGCACCTTGCGCAGTGACGGACACCGTGACCACGCACTGTCCTTGCGCGGGAATTTGGGCGCCGGTCGTGAGCGTAACCGAGTCGTCGCCGGCGGTCGCGATGGCGACGCCTCCCGCGCAGTTGGATTGCGCATCCGGCGTATCGGCGACTTCCACGCCAGCGGGAAACATGTCGACCAGATCGGCCGTCAGCGTCGATGCGATGTGATCGTTGTTCGCCAGGGTGATCGTCAGCACGCTCGTTTCACCCAGCACGACGCTGTCGGGGTTGAATGATTTGGCAACCGTCGGCGGCGACGTCGTGACATTGAGTGTGTCCGTCGCGCCCACGGTGTTGTTGCCCAGACTGGTCTTGAGGTCGCCGGCGTTGATCGTGTTGGTATACGAATTCGGCGGTGGCAGAACCGCAGCGGTCACGTCCACGGTCAGCACGCATTGCCCTTGCGCGGGAATCGCGGCGGGATTGCCGTTACCTCTATCGGTGAGCGTAACGCTGTTGTTGCCAGACGTTGCCGATGCAGCGGCGTTGTCGCAGTTTGAGCTGGCGTTAGGGGGTTTGGCTACGACGAGATTTGGCGGGAACGTATCGATGAAATCCGCCGTCAGCCGAGCAGCATTGATCTGCGTGTTGGTGAAGGTCACCGTCAACGTGCTGCGATCGCCATATACGATACTGCGCGGATTGAAGCTCTTATCCACTGTCGGCGGCGCGGCACCGATGGCGGCAACAGGAATCGCCAATGCGATGGACGCCGAAGCAAATCCCAAAATCAAATGTTGGCAATAACGCAACGAATTTGATTTTTTAACCGAACGAAGACGCACCGACGATTTCATGGCGCCAACCCCAGCCGAAGGTTCCTCAGCATAATCGGAACCTTCGCACGGCGCAGCGTCTTCACGCGAAAAATGTATACGCCATAAAACGGCGAAGTTGTTCGATTGGCCGCCGAGTTTGCGTCTAACCTTGGGAATTGCGCCATCGCGCAAGCAGAGACCGGAATAACGTATAAACGTCCATCGGATGAATGAAGGAATGAAAATGAAATTCAGTGTAACCCGCACGCTTGCGCTAGCCAGTTTTTGTTTGATCCCGTTCGGACTTCCCGCTCAAACGGCGACAGACCCCAATCTCGAACGGCTGGCGACGTGCCAGGATTCCTGGCTGGATTGGAAGGACGATCCGACGCACGTCGCAAAATTCGCCGACGGGCTGCACGCGTCTTTCACGGAAAAGGACAGTGGTTATCTCGTGCCAAAAACGAAAACGACGGTATTCGGCCTACCGGTGGCGGGAATTTATCCGCAATCGATCGGCATGGGCGTCGGATTTTCCGTAATCGTCGCCAGCGATTTCGCGACGGCTCAGAAAGCGGTCGAAAAGGCAGTTGGCAGGAAACTCAAATGCGAACCGGATAGCGACAATATGCATGGCTGCCAGTCGGAACTCGGGCCAAAAAAGACGGTTACCGTCATGAGTAACACGGACGATAAAAAAACCGTTCTGATCGGCTGCTATTACTTCTACGAAAAATAGTTATCGAAGGCTGACAAACGTACATCACTTCAGATTTGGACTGGTGTACGAAACGCGGATGAGCAAGCTCGCGCTCGTTCCCGCAGCGGAGATGATTCCATTTTTCGAGCAAGTCCCGATCATCGTCGTGGGTCCATTGGGAGAGACATCGGATTCATCAATGGTGATCCGCGGGGAACGCTCGCGAGTCACCTGTATCGAGATGGGACGAATCGCGCCGCTCGGAAGAAACGGGACCACGCCGGTCGCCGAATACGTGGTGAGTGGGGTGCGCAAAAAGCCTCCCTGACCTTGCGCAGCGGCGCCTGCGAGGAACCCGGAGTACGAGCCGACCCCCGCGATTAATGCAGACACCTGGATAAACGCAGCGCTATTTACGTCGGCAGGCGGAAAAAACGGCAAACACGAATCCGCGCTGGCAATGCCTGTTCCCGCCAGCAGCAACGTGAGTGCCGATAAATATCGCGCGACTTTTTTCACCGATCACACCTGGCTGGAAACGACTTGGTTGCCAGCATCCATTCTTATTCATCAAAAATCAATCGACCAGTAGTTTCCGCGATCCCAAGAGACGATAATTGGACATCGCCGATCGCGTGGGTAAATCGATGAAGATTCTAGTCGTGCTGTGTTTGACAGTTGCCGCGAGCATCTCTTCAATCGCAAGCGAAGTCGAGCCTTCAAAAAAGGCAGACTATGTCGCTGTTCTACGAGAAACGTTGATGGTGCTCGGTCGGCAGGAAGGCGCTATCACCGCGTTCATTCCTCCTGTTGACGCGAACCCGGACTTGATCGCCGCCCTCAAGGCGCTCGGAAACGTGGTGCCTCGCGCCGCCGTGCCGCGCTCGAAGAAATTCACGCTTCCCAAAGGGTATCTGATCGTGGAGAACATACATCTGAAAAATGGGATGGGAAATTTTCGCGGTATTGCGGGACCGGGCGCACTCAAGGGAACGTTGGGCAAGGACGAGGATTGCGGCGCACACTACTCCATCTCGTTTTGGTTCAAAGACGGTAAGTGGGAAAATGGACCGTATTCAAAGCAGGATTGCAGCGTCGACTGACGAAGCGACAGCATGATCGCGCGCGCAGCGACATGAACGTTGAAAAGAGGTTGGCTCGGCAAGCCATATCGGTCCGTCGATTTCAACGCGGTGACGAGACCGCGTTGCGGCGCGTGTTTCATTCTGCAGTGCATTGCTTGGCCTCGGCGGACTATTCACCAGAGCAACTTCATGCGTGGGCGCCGGCGTCGGTCGATGCCGCTCTCTGGGGGCAACACATGCGAAACCTCAACCCGTTTGTCGCCGTTGCGGACGCCGAGATCGTCGGGTACGCAGACATCCAGAAATCTGGGTACATCGATCACTTCTACGTGTCGGGATATTTCCCGCGCCGCGGCGTCGGCACACTTCTCATGCGCGCGCTTCATGAGGAAGCCGATCGGCTGCGAATGCGCGAGCTGACTTCGAACGTCAGCCTAACAGCGCAAGCGTTCTTTGCCCGATTCGGGTTTGACATCGACGAACACAGATCGCACACAATTCGAGGCGTTACGGTACCGAATGCTTTGATGCGCAAATGGCTTCATGCGAGCGGACGCTGATCAATGTTTCAACTCCACTGTGAGCCTGATTGAGGAAGCCTAATCGGCGCCGAAAACTCGAACGTCGTGACACGGTCTGCGATCCGTCTCCTCAATATTCTCTGTGCGTTCTTATCATTTCTTTACGGATTGTGGGATTAGAAATACTTTCCATTCATGATGTGCGTCCTAATATCTGCACAGTATTGCTCTTAGCTGATCCCGTCTCCGTAAGTTGGCGTCGACGATTTGCGTTTGGAGGTTCCATGTACGGCGAACGTACGTTCATTGCGATCTTGCTTTGTTTAGCCGGGCCGGTGTGGGCGCAATCGTCGTCGGCTCTGAATTTGAACTTGCCAGCGCCGACTGCCGCGCAACAAACCGACGCAGTGGCTGAGCCGCAAGCGAGTCCTGATCCGACTGTGACGAGCGCGGCCGCAGCGACGAATCTCGCGACCCTGCCGGAACCTTACGATACGACTTACGGTGATCGACGCGACGCCGCCCAGCAAGACTGTGACGACGACGCGTATCGCAAACCACAAGTGCACGGAAGCGTGGGTATGGGTGTCGCAGCATCAAAAAATGCCAGCGCCAACTATGAAACCACCGAGGTCAACGCCAGCAAGTTGCTAGGAAGCTGCGGCGATCCGAGAGGCGAGGTCAACGCATCGATCAGCATCACGAAAAGTAACGTCAACTTCGGCTCCCGGCGCGGGCCTTGATAAGATTGAAGCTCTCGAATACACCGCGTTGAAGACTACGTGGTCGCCGTCCGCGGCGTTAAACTGAAAACATAGTCAGCCTGCCGCGATGAAGTACCTCTTCGCTTTCAATCCGTGGTCCTCGAATTATTTCCGCCAAAGCCGTCAGCAGTCGGCGTCGCGCCGGGACGCGATAGGGCGCTATGATCACCCATGGACGAACACGCGCTACAAACACTCGCTTATCGCAGTATCCCGACGAATGACTTCAGCGGGAACAGCGACATCCTCAGCTTGGTCATAAACGCGCAACGCTTCAATGCCGAGGTGGCGGTCACGGGCCTATTGATATTCGACAGCAAAGGATTTCTGCAAACCATCGAAGGTCCGGCGGAAGCCGTCACCCAGGTGTTTGCGCGTATTCAGTCGAATTCATTACACAGAGACGTTCACGTATTTGTGAATGAACCCATAGCGGAGCGACTTTATCCTGATTGGTCCATGCTCAATACAGCGGAGCACGCATCCGATACGCTCAAATTCATCTTGCAATATGCGCTGGAAACCCGCGCCTCAACGCTGACAGCTGGCCAAATCGAAGCGGCCCGATTATCCGTTGAGCGCCTAAGCGAATAGGAATGCAGCGTTCGGGTTACAGCCGTGCCGCAGAAGCAAACGATGTTCGATGAAATGCAAAGTGGAAAATCCGCGCGCAACCCTATTTGGCGTTGGGCAGGTCTGTTCGTAGTCATCGCATTTTTTGTGCTGGGCGGAATCGCTCATTTCGCGTTCGCCGACGCGGAGATGTCGATCATTCCACCGTACATTCCGTATCCGAATGCGGTGAATGACGTGACCGGATTTTTCGAACTCCTCGGCGCCGTCGGAATGATGTTTCCATTTTCGCGTCGAGCGGCGGCGACCGGTTTGGTGCTGCTAGCGATCTGCGTTACGCCCGCGAATGTCTACATGCTTCAGCATGCGGATCGTTTTCCTACTGTTCCATTGTGGGCTCTGATCGCACGTTTGCCACTGCAGGTCGTTCTGATTTTTCTGATCGCGTGGAGCGGGGGACTGCTCGCTAGTCGAGCGCATCGCATGCGATAAACGACCATTAGGTTCGCATTTTGAAGTCATGCTTGAAAATCCAAGCGCCGATGACTTGGCAGGGAAAATCGTTATCCAGCTGTTCGGAAAAGTCCTGAAAACCTGCGCACCGGCGGTGGTTTCTATCTTGGCGAGCAAGCGTTCGGTCAGCGGACGTCGCGCACGCATGATCGCTGCAGCCACGATATGATGATCGAGGGCCAAGAAACGCCAAGCGCCAGGCCGCCATAGGGATGCCACATGCAACGCTCATTGCTCGCGAAGACCAGCGACGTGTCATCGATGACTTCGAACGCGGGCTTCACGTTCGTGGAGCTGCTCTTCGTCGTTATCGTCATCAGCATCCTTGTCGCGATCGCAATCCCTGCCTACCGCGACTACGAGGTTCGATCCGAAGCGGCAGAGGCCATGCTTTTCATCAGTGACGCAAAGGTCGGCGTGAACGAATTTTACTCGCGCTGGAGTCGCATGCCGCATGACAACAGCGAAGCCGGTTTGCGTTCGCCGGACGCATTGAAGGGACATTATTTGCGCAGTCTGCAAATCGAAGACGGTGTAATGATCGCGTCACTTTTGCTCGAGTTGGACAAACCCGGCAGTCCGGCGGAACGCACGGTGACGTTTCGTCCGTGGGTGAACGAATCGGAGCCGGGACGGCCTGTCATCTGGTCATGCGGCGAGCAAGATCCCAAACCGCCGGCCGGCTATCACGTGCTCGGCGAGATCGCGCCGGATCCTTTGGAATCCAAGTTTCTGCCGGGCACGTGCCGCAAGTGATGTGACGCGTTTGGCGACGAAAGGAGTGTTCATGCCGGGCCAATCTACTCGACGATACATCGCAGAGGTTTCGCGCAGACTGGTCGCGTTGCTGGAAGAGTCCGTGTCGCCGAAGAAAGCAGTGCAACTGCTCGTCACGGAAAAATCTCTGCCCTCGCAGCCGAATGCCGATGACGAACAGCCGCTCGCGTCCGCCATCGACAGCATCATCAGACGTCCCCGCGTGTTGCCGACGTCTGCAGCAGCCGTCAGCGAATATGTGCGTGCTTGCGAAGCGAGCGGGCGCGGCGCGAATGCGCTTAGGTTACTCGGCCGGCTCCGAATAAAGCGGCAACACGGCATGCTGTCGACGCCTGTGATCGGTGTGGAATTCGTGCTCGTCCTCTTCGTACTTTTAATTCATTCGATATTCGTGTTGCCGCAACTGCAGGCTATCTTCGATAACGCCGGCATGCCATTGCCGGCGTTCACGCGATGGGTTCTGGCGATCATTGGTCCGTGGACCTCTTACCTTGCGCTCGCGGCGGTGCTGGTAGTCGTTGCCTCACTGTGGCGATTCACACCGATCCTGCTCGGGCCGGTACTGCGACCGATCGATCGCATCTTGATGGCTTTACCACTGATCGGTCACGCGATCAGGCAGTCGCATAGCGACAAGATTTCCGGATGGCTGGGTTTCGCTGCCTCCGATTTGCCGGCGCAACGAGCCGCCATCGATGGGGCTCGCGCCTGGTACGTCGGAACGCTTCTGTCGCGCGAATGCCAGGAAATTCTTCAGGCGGCAAAGACGAATGACGACTTGATTCGCTGTCTGGCACGCGCGCCAGGCTTCGACGAAGAATTTCGCGCCGTTGTGTCGGAGTCAGACCGCGACGATGCGTCGGCCGCGTTACGCGCGCGCTGGCGCATTGCGGAAACGTTGCCGGAGCATCGTTCGGGTTTTGTACCGGTACTCGCTCAAGTTGTGCTCGGAGTTATCGTTGGCGCCGTCGTGATCGCGCTGTACCTGCCAATTTTCAAGTTAGCCAGTATTTTCTGATTTGCCCGTCGCGACTGCTCGAGGACCACGTAACATGAACCGCGAAGCGTCTGGTTTCACACTGATCGAACTTATGATCGTCGTCGCGATTATCGGCATTCTCGCCGGTCTCACGATCCCCAACTATCAAGACCGCATTATTCGCACGCAAGTGCAGGAAACCATCACGTTCGTGGAATTCGTGCGCGACGACGTGCAGCGGTTCTACGCGAAAACGCACCGCATGCCCGTCGACAACGCGGAAGCGGGCTTGCCGTCGGCCGACCAGATCATCGGTAATTTCACCTCGAAGGTGGAAGTAGAAAAAGGCGCGGTGACCATCACATTCGGCAACCGCGCCAACAAGACGATTGTCGACAAACACGTCACGTTGCGTCCCGGATTTGTGTCGGCTGCCGCGCAGGTGCCCATCTCGTGGCTATGCGCACATGCGCATCCCGTCTCGGGTTTGTCGTATTCCGGCAGCGACCGCAGCGATCTTCCGCCGGAGATATTGCCGCTGGAATGCCGACTGTAGCGGCTCGCCTCCACAGCCAGACCAATGACAACCTGACTAATCCACTGCGAATTCTCCGCCAATTCGAGTTCGTTTCGAAGGCGCTTTTTTTTGAAACAGCGACTCGGCCGGTGAATGATCGTCGGAATTTTTCGACACGCGGTGGGATCGATTTACGCTGCAACGGATGCAACGATTTGTGACAGCGCAAATGAACGCGCGCGTCGTCGCGCTTAGCGCTGGCTTAACAGATCGTGTGCTGATATCGAGTGACTTGCGCAGGGACCGAATATGGACAGCATGAACGTCGCGACAGCGTGGGGTAAGCAACTTCAATCCGCGCTCTTTGGACTTTCGTCGGAGGTAACTCCTTCGGAAATCGAGGCCGTTCGGCAGGCGCTGACCGGGCTCGCATTTCAGGAGGGTTGTCCGCGCGCGCACCGCGCACGCAGCGACGAGCAGTTGTCGTATCGCCGGCAACTGATTGCGGCGGGTCCCGATCAATCCTATTCCGCGCTGCTTATCACGTGGCCGCCCGGACACGTCACTCCGCTGCACGACCATTCGCAGTTGTGGGGCATCGAGTTAGTGCTCGACGGTGCGCTGGAAGTCCGGGAGTTCATCAGCGTCGAGTCAACATCGATTGAGCTTCAGCCGACGCGATCACTGCTGCTGGGCGCTGGCGATGCGACGACGTTCATCGATCCGAGTTACGTGCACACGTGTCGCAATCTATCGGATACGAAACCGGCGTTGTCGCTGCACGTTTACGGCGGCATGCTCGAAGACTACCGTTCCTTCAAGTCCAATGCCGACGGCGTGTTCGACGTCGTGCGCACTCGCGCTGAGCGGATTTGATTTGACGCCGATCCCGCATCGCGGGATCAGCGATATCGACTTCACGGATTACTTCCACCAGAACTCGCAGTCGCGCCACCTGAAAAAGCCTAGGGCTTTCTTACGCGGCGGACTGGTAGAAATGTGTGGCTCGCGATCGCGTCGAACCCGCGTGCTACACCCGCTTTATCAACCGGACGATAAGCAGCAAGATGATCGCGCCAATCGCGGCGAAGATAATTTCGCCAGCGATTCCGGTGAGACCAAGTCCCAGCCGCGGCAACAGCAGGCCGGCGATGAACGCACCAAGAATACCCACCACGATGTCGCCGACCAATCCGAATCCGCCGCCTCGAACGACGACGCCCGCGAGCCATCCTGCGACCGCGCCGATCAATAAGAAAATTACCAACGCTTCAACGGTCATATCGTTCTCCATTAAGCGACCCGCGTGGCCGCAGCCTCATTGTGCGCCATCAGTGTCCGAACCCGAAGGTATATTTTTTCATCTTCCGTTTTTGGTCGAGAAAGGGAGTACTGTGCTTGAGCGCTTTTGACGCAACGCGTCGCACAAGCGCCTCAGTCTCGCGCTTTGCTCACTAACGCCAGAGTATGCGTCCCGGAATCTCGCCGGGACCTCGGCTTCAGCCGCGTTGGCTTCGCTTTCGGGCGAAACGCCCAAAGGACATGTTCCGATGAACGATATCAATTCCAAACCTCCTAGGAATCTGGTTGAAACCGCCGCGAAGCAAGGTTCGTTCGTCATTTTCAGCAAGGCATTGGTTGCCTCTGGAGTCGGCGAGACGCTGAGCGGCGCGGGTCCCTATACGATCTTTGCGCCGACCGATATCGCTTTTCAAAAGCTTCCCGCCGGAAAGCTCGACCGCTTGATGAAGCCTGAGCATAAGTCGGAACTCGCATCGATCATCAACTATCACGTTTCTTTGGGCCGTGTTTCGGCAGACGACCTCAAAAAGATATCGGAAACGAAAACGCTGCAAGGACAGTCGGCCCAGTTCAAGATGATCGACAACAAGGTGACGATCGACGGAAGCAACGTCACGCTCACCGACATCGATTCGAGCAACGGCATCATTCATGCGATCGATACCGTGCTCGCGCCGACCAAGCACTGACGTTCGTGAAGCACGATCATTCCGCCGCTCGCTGCGAATCGTCGCAAAGCTCCGGTGGCCAAGGTGGCAGCCCACGCGTGAGAGAGCGCTGACGAACGTCGGCCGCTGCTGCGCAAGGTTATGGAAGGACCGAGCCTCGATTCGTCGAGGTTTTTCTTTTCTGGCACTGACGAATCAGCAAGGCGATGTGCAGGCGGCACACCGTCCGTTCAGGCCCTATCACCGCCAACGCGCGCAGTCACGCGGCAACGCTGCGAACGATGGCAATCGTCGAAATAGCGTCCGTACGTCTTCCCGCTATGTATTGCGATCGCACTTCGTCGGCGAATTGGTATTTGCATCTGCTACGTGTGTATACTGACCATCCACACAGATGGTATATGGATGGTGCCCTGATGAACCAAATGGTAAAGCTCGCAGCGGGGCAGAGTGAGAAACTTACGATCAATCTCGGTGTGGTGGATCTAGGCCAGATCGACTTACTGGTGCAAGAGGGCTTTTATGCCAATCGCAGCGACCTCATTCGCACGGCCGTTCGCAATCAATTAAATACGCATTCGGATTCCATCAAAGCATCCGTCGTGCGACGCGTGCTTTGTTTGGGTTTGCAGGTGTTCACCACCGAGGATTTGGAAGCCAGCATCGCCAGTGGCGTGCGGCTCCAAATCCGTGTGGTCGGTTTGGTGAGGATCACATCCGACGTCACGCCCGCCTTGGCGACGAAGGCGATCGAGTCGATCGAAGTGTTGGGAACCTTTCAAGCGAGTCCCGCCGTCAAACAGGCGCTGGCACGGAAAAAAGCCGGGCGTGGCCGATGAAGTCGCTACATACGTGGATTCAGTCGTTACGAAGCAAGCT
>CAZZYA010000016.1:0-26065 GCA_964658115.1 uncultured Rudaea sp.
TCCGTGCGCGAATCGCGAACACGGTGCCGATCATCCAGAACACAAGGCCGATCGTGCCCGTTTCACTCATCACTTCCAGCACGATCTGGTGCGCGAAGTATGCGCCTTCGTCGCCGCGCGCATCGATGAATGCATCGCCGGGATCGGCATACGTGGGATACGCATAACGAAATCCGCGCACACCGACACCGACCAGCGGATGCGCGCGGATCATGCGTTCGGCGGTGGTCCAGATGCGCACGCGTCCGGCGCCGGCTTCGTCGATGGCGTGTTCGGACCCTTGCAACGCGAGCAGACTGCGCTGCACGCGTGCATCGAACGCGGGCGACGCGCGCCACGCAACGGCCGTAGCGACGGCGACGATGCACAGCGTCGCCGCGGCGAATGCCGCGAAGCGCGCGGGCGAACGCGCCGCGCGCCAGGCGAACACGATGACGACGAGCGCGTACATCAACCATGCCGCGCGCGAGCCCGCCAGCAAAATCGGCATCAACTGGAACACGAACGCGACGGCGAGTCCACGCCAGCCCCAACGCTGTTGCGCGACGACGAACACGAACGGCGACAGCACGGCGAGCACTGGGCCCAACTTCAGATTGTCGGCGCCGAAAATTCCCGAGAGGCGTTCGGTCGACATCGCGCCGGCAAGACTGTATCCCGTGAAAATTTGCACCCATGCATCGAGTAGCCAAAGCACGACGAGTGCGGCCGATCCGGCGACGACGCGCGGCCAGACCGTCGCGCCGCGCAGAGCAAGCGCGGCGAACCAGGCAAAAGGTAAAAAGCGCAAAAGTGTACCGGCGGTCGCCCACGACTTCGCCGGAGCGATGGCCGTCGGCACGGAGATCAGCGTTGGCAGCCAATAGCACGCGAACAGCATCGTTGCCAGAGCGGCCGCGTGGTCGCCGCGCACGTGGGATCGATGACGCCAGACGAGCACCAATCCCGCGATTGCGCCGATGGCCAACGGCACTTCCGAACTGCTCCCGAGCGGAAGCAACGCCAGCACCGCGAGCGCGATCGCGGCTGGCCACACGACATTCCACGGGGAAACTGAAACTGCTTGCGATGCCATCGCGCCGTCGTCGCAGGAGAAGTGTTTAAGCTACCGTGCGCATGCGCGCTCGACAACGCCTCATCCGGCTACGCTCTCGTAAACGCCGAGTGTGGCCGCTTGCATGTCGGCGAGACGGAAGCGGGTGAGCTGCGGAATCGGCGGCGCCACGCGCAACAGCTCAGCGGCGCGCTCGACCAGTCGCGTTTTGTCGCCGACCGGCACGCGCCCTTCCGGATAGAGTTCGGCGAGCAGTTCACCCACGCCTCCGTGCGCGTAGCCGAGCACTGGACGACACAGCGCGAGCGCTTCGATGACCGTGCGGCCGAACGCTTCAGGTTGTACCGAAAGCTGCAGGATCAGGCTCGAAATCGCGAAAATCTCGCGCACGTCGTTGCGCGGCACGCTGATCACGAGTCGCTCGAAAACACCGCGCTTTTTCGCAAGTTCCTCGAGTTCGGCGATATACGGTTCGCGGCCGGCCATGCGCGCGCCGAGCAGCAATAGTTTGCAATCGAGTCCGCGCGCGACGAGTCCAGCGAGCAGTTCGATCGCATCGGCGTGTCCTTTCAAACGCGTGCCGCGTCCGGGCAAGGTCAGCAACGCGCCGCCTCTCAGCGTCGGAAAATCCATGAAGAAGCCGCGGCGCCACGCATCGTCGGGTTGAAAGCCGAACGGAAAATCGTCGGGATCGACGCCACGCGGAATCACCGTGAGCCGCGCGGGATCGGTGCGCGGATAATGACGAAGAACATAGTCGCGCACCGTGTTCGATACGCAGATCACACGCTCGCCGCGCGTCAGGATCGAACTGTAATAGCTCGGCGAATTGAGTCCGTGCACGGTCGTGACGAAATGCGGTTTCGGCTTCGACATCTCGTTGATGCCGAGCCGCCCGATCCACGCCGGCAAGCGCGAACGTGCGTGCACGATGTCAGGGCGAACTGTCTCGAACAGACGCTTGAGCGTCCAGATGTGCCGGATACTGCCGAAGCGTTTGGTGCCGATATCCAGCGTGTAATGTTCGCTGCCGCGCGCGACGAGTGCATCGACCAATGTACCGCCAGCGGAAACGACCACCGAGCGATGTCCCGCCTGCGCGAGGGCGCGACCGATCTCCAGCGTGCTACGTTCGACGCCACCGGCGTTGAGGGCCGGCAGCAGTTGCACAACCGTGAGATGCCGTCCTGGCACGAAGGTCCCTAATCGGCCAGCGTGTACTGTGCCCCGCAATACGGGCATTTGGCCGTGCCGGTCGCTTCCACCGGTAAATACACCTTCGGATGCGAGTTCCACAGCGTCATGCCCGGCATCGGGCACGAGAGCGGCAGATCGGCGCGCGACACCGTATAACGGTTTTCCGCATTGGCAGGAATCAACGTCGGCGACGGCGAAACGGTGGCGGTATCGGACATCGGAACACCTGCGGGGAAACGGGAAATCGGACCTGAAATTCTAGCAAGTTGCACGCCACGGTGCGCGAACTGTTAGGCAATTCACACGACGCGGTTGCGGCGTCACGCAATGCGCTAACGGTCGAGCGAGTAAGATGTCCGACGCATCTATTAGTCCGGGGAGTACGTGCACGTGGATTTCAACAAGATTGTCGCTCGCGTGAAAAACATTACGCTGTCGCCGAAAACGGAATGGCCGGTGATCGCCGCCGAACCCGATACGGTGGCGGGGCTGTATCAGAATTACATTTTCATCGTTGCGGCAATCGCGCCGATCGCACAGTTCATCGGACTGGCCGTGTTCGGCATGAGCGTGCCGCTGTTCGGCACGCTGCATATCGGTATCGGCGCGTTGCTGGTGCAGCTCGTGCTCACGTACGCGATGTCGCTCGCAATGGCGTTCATCGTCGCGCAGATCATCGACGGCCTCGCGCCTTCGTTCGGCGGCGTGAAAAATCAGGTGCAGGCGCTGAAGACGGTCGCATACGCGTGGACGCCCGTGTGGGTCATCGGCGTGCTGCAACTTTTTCCGTTCCTCGGCGTGCTCACGATATTGCTGTTGCTGGCCGCGCTGATCTATTCGATCTATCTCATGAACATGGGCCTGCAGCACACCATGCAGGCGCCGTCGACGCGTTCGGCAGGTTACACGGCTGTGGTGATCATCATCAGCGTCGTGATCGGATTTATCTTGAGTTTGCTAGTGGGCATGATCAGCGGAGTTTCCGGCGCGATGAGCGCGGCAATGCATTCGCCGACGACGATCGGCTCCACATTCGACACCAACGACGGCCGCGCCACCGCCCTCGGCGCCATGATTGCCGGCGCGCAGCAAGCCAGCAGCAAGATGGAAGCGGCGAAACGCTCGAACGATCCGAACGCGCAAGCCGCAGCGGCAACGGCCGCCGTGTCCGCGATGATGGGCGGCGGCGATCAGGTCGAAGCGCTCGCTCCGGAAACGCTGCGACCGTTCGTGCCCGAGACATTGTCGGGTCTGCCGCGCACCAGCATCGAGACCGCGCGGAACGCAGCCATGGGCATCCAGGTGTCGAACGCGAAGGCAACCTACCAGGCGCCTCAAGGCGGCGGGCGGATCGATCTGGAGATCACCGACTCGGGCGGCGCAAAAGGCTTTCTCGCGATGGCCGGCATCGCCAATATGGAATCCGACAAGCAGAGCGATTCCGGTTTCGCGAAGACTTATCACGACGGCACGCGCCTGATCCACGAAGAGTGCGACAAGAACGGCGGCTGCGAATACACCGTGGTACTCGCCGATCGGTTCGTCGTGTCAACCAAAGGCTCTGGAGTGACGGATATCGGCGCGCTGAAGTCGGCCGTTTCGTCCATCAATCTGTCGGGACTCGAAGCGCTGCGCACGCAAGGTGTGAAGCGCGGATAGAAAAAAACGCGAGCGGCGTTGCACCGCTCGCGTTCGCTTTCGTGCGTTATTGCGCGGCGTGCGAATCGAAGGTGATGCGCACCGGAATTTCGTCGCTGACGTTCGGCACGTATTTGTCGACACCGAATTCCGAGCGTTTGATCGTCGTCGTCGCATCGAAGCCGGCCGACGCTTTCTTCATCATCGGGTTGTCGCCGATCTTGTTGACTTTCACGTCAAGCGTCGCGGGCTTGGTGACGCCGTGAATGGTCAGATCGCCGGTCACTTTCAAACCGTTCGCGCCGGCCTTGTCGATCTTGGTGCTCTTGAACGTGATGTTCGGGAATTTCGCCGCGTCGAAGAAATCCGGCGATTTCATATGTTCGTCGAGCTTCGGCACGCCGGTGTGAAGTCCATCGAGCGGCAGCGTGATCGAAACGGACGATTTGGTGAGGTCGGCGGTATCGAGCGTGAAATCGCCGGTGATTTTTTCCAGCGTCGCACTCGGATTGGAAAACCCGAAATGGTTCCAGCTGAAAATGACCTGCGTGTGGGTCGGGTCGATATCGTACTTCTGCGGCGCCGCGAAAGCGGTCGTCGCGGAGGCGGCGAGAATCGAGGTAAGCAATAGGCGACGCAACATAGCCAAATTCTCCTTGTAATGAATCAAACGATGCGACAAACCTCGTCGAAGCCGTAACGCGCTTCGCGGGGATGAATGACCGCCGGATTGCCATAACCGACGTTGATGAGAAAATTCGATTTCACCGACGTCCCGGCGAAAAACAATTGATCGACTTTCGCGCTGTCGAATCCCGACATAGGACCGCAGTCCAGACCGAGCGCGCGCGCGGCGATGATGAAATACGCACCTTGCAGCGACGAGTTGCGAAACGCGGTCGCCGCGATCGCTTCGGGTTTTCCCTGGAACCATGTAATCGCGCTCGGATCCTCGGTATACAAACGCGGCAATTCTTCGTAGAACGTTTGATCGGAGCCGACGATCACGGTGGCGGGCGCGGACATCGTCTGGTCGATGTTGCTCGGACTCAGCGCGGACCTGAGTTTTTCCTTCGCTTCGCGCGAGCGCACGATCACGAAACGTCCCGGCAGACAGTTGGCGCTGGTCGGACCCAGCTTGGCCAGATCGAATACATGCCGCAACAAATCGTCATCGACCGGTTTGTCCAGCCACGCATCCGCCGAGCGGCGGTATGTGCGCGCCGTGCGAAAAATCGTGTCGAGCGCTTCGTCCGAAATCGCCGTTTTGGAGTAGGGGTCCGTCACTGTCTTCTCCGTGTGACTCGTAAGTTTGCCTGAATAGCGTTGCCGGCGGATGGAATCAAGGTTCCATCTATAGAACGATCTGTTCCGCCTTGCCTTTCACGCCGAATGTCCATGCCGCATCGGCTCCGCGAGCACGCAGCCCGAATCGCAAACGACATGCTCGAGCTGCAGCGTGGCGTGGCTGATACCGAACCGCTGCGCGATCACGCCGCGCACGGCAATGAGCGTTTCGCTGTCCGATGCGATCGCCGCCACATCGCGTTCGATGTGCGCGGTGAGCAGCACCTGTCCACTGCTCACCGACCACACGTGCAGATCGTGCACGCCGGCCACACCCTGCATGTCGCGCAGCGCGGATTCGATCGCCGCCACGTCGATGCCCGGCGGCACGCCTTCGAGCAGGATATTGATGCTCGCCTTCAGCAACGCCCACGTCCGCGGCAAAACCCAAAGACTGATCGCTACGGCGACGATTGGATCGACCGGCGTCCAGCCCGTCCACGCGATCAAGGCTCCCGCGATGAGCACGCCGAACGACGCGAGCATGTCGCTCCACACTTCGAGGTATGCGCCTTTCATGTTGAGGCTGTGATCGCTACTCGCGTGCAGCACGCGCATCGCGACGAGATTGACCACGAGTCCGATCGCGGCGAGAACCATCATCACCGACGTCTGTATCGATTCCGGCTGGCGCAATCGTCCGATCGCCGCGACGAAAATATAGATCGCCACGAGGATCAACACCGCCGCGTTCAGTGCCGCCGCGAGAATCTCGAAGCGCGCATAACCGAACGTGCGCTTCGCGTCCGCCGAACGTTTGCTCAAATGCACCGCCACCAGCGCGATCGCCAGCGCGGCCGTGTCGGTGAGCATGTGCGCTGCATCGGAAATCAGGGCGAGACTTTGCGCCCACCATCCGCCGACCGCTTCGGCGAGCGTGAGCGCTGCGGTCAGCGCAAGCACCAGACGCAACGCACGTTCCGGTGCGCGTGAATAATCGTGCTGATGACCGTGCGCATGATCGTGGCCGGAATGATCGTGTTTGGGGTGATCATGTCCGGCATGATCGTGCCCGGAATGCACCTGCGTGTCCGGCTGCGAGTGCGACGCGTGCTGATGCGTTTGGGCCATTCCGTATTGTGCCTTCAACGGCGTTAATTTCCACGCGCGCGCTGCACGAGCGCCCGCGCCACGCCTACAATGGACGCATGCTTCCGCCCGCCGACAGCCGCGCCGACTGCTGGATTATCACCGACGGCGCCGCCGGCAACGTCCGTCAGGCGCGTGCGCTGGCCGGCGCCATGCGCGTGCAGTCCATCGAACTCGCGTTGCATCTGCGTGGGCCTTGGCGCACATTCGCGCCGCGGTTCACGAAAGCGATGCGTCTTGGTGTGCCGAAAAATATCCGCTGGCACCTCGCGCCGCCGTGGCCGGCGCTCGCGATCGGGTGCGGGCGCCAGGCGGCGTCGCTGACACGCGCACTGCGCGCGATGAGCAGCGGCAAAACGTTCACGGTGCAGATTCTCGATCCGCGTGTCGATGCGGGTTCATTCGACGCCGTCGTCGCACCGCGCCACGACGGACTCGAAGGTCCGAACGTGATCCGCACACTCGGCGCGCTCAACCCGGTGGACGAAGCGTGGATGGCCGACGGACTGGCGGCGTTTCCCTTGCTCGAACAATTGCCGACGCCGCGCACCGCGCTTCTCATCGGCGGCCAGCGGCGCGGACTCGAACTGACCGACGCATGGTTCGAAGCATTTCTAGCGCGCGTGTCTGCACTCGTTTCACGCGGCAGCGGCAGTCTGTTGATCGCCTGCTCGCGCCGCACCCCGGATGCGTGGCGCACGCGTTTGCGTGGACTGGTGTCGAACGGTGCCGCGCACATCTGGACCGGTCCGGCCGATGGCGAAAATCCGTATCAGGGCTATCTCGGCGCGGCCGACCGCATCGTCGTCACGCCCGATTCTGTCAACATGATTTCCGAAGCGTGCGCAACGGGAAAACCGGTTTTCACGCAGCTCCCGTCCGATGTCGGCGGACGTTTGGCCGCGTTCCACGCCGAACTGCGCGATCAGGGCTGGCTGCATGCGCTGGATGAAAATGTGGATTTTTCCACATTGCGGCAACCGCCGCCGTTGCGCGAAATCGCTATCGTGGCGGGCGAGTTGTGGCATCGCATCGAAGCAAACCGGCCGGATGTCGCCGTCGCGTTAGCGCGCGACTGACGCGGCGAAATCCAGTCCGAGGGACGCGGCGACCTCGAGCACGCCTGCCGTCAACGACTGCAACGCATCGTCGCGCGGCGCGAGTCGCGAACGCATGTCGAGCGTGCAATCCAGCGCGCGTTTCAACAGTCCGGCATGCGCGCTGGCCAATCGATCGGCGCACGACGCGTCGAGCGCGCCACACCGTTTGGCGATCGCGATCAGTTCCGTGCTGTTGCCGCTGCCGAGCAAGTCCGGTTTTTCGTGCGCCCGCAATAGGACGAGCGTCTGCAGCACGAATTCGACGTCGAGCAATGCGCCCGCACCTTGTTTCAGATCGAGCAGCGTCGCAGTGGAACGGTCGCGCTCGGCGCGCCAGCGCTCGCGCATGGCCGTGATCTGCACACGGACATCGTCCACATCGCGCGAACGGGCGAGCACGGCATCGCGCGTCGCACGAAAGCGGTGCACGAGATGCGCGTCGCCGCTGATGGGCCGCGCACGCACTAATGCCTGCGTTTCCCAGATCCAGGCGCGGTCGCGCTGATATTCTTCGAACGCGTCGATACCGACGACGAGCAATCCTTTCGCGCCATCGGGCCGCAGACGCACGTCGACGTCGTACAGTTTTCCCGCGTGCGTTTGCGTCGTCAGCCAATGCACGACACGTTGCGCGATGCGCGCGCAATAGCGCGATCCTTCGAGCGGCCGTTCGCCATCGCTTTCGACGTGCGCCACGCGGCCGTCGTACACGAACACGAGATCCAGATCGGACGCGAAACCCAGTTCCGCGCCACCGAGACTGCCGTATCCGATCACCGCGATACCGCCGCCGGGCAAACGGCCGTGCCGGCTCACCACATCGCGTTCGGCAAGCGCGACGACGCGATCGACGATGACTTCCGCCGCATCGCTCAGCGCACGCGCGGTAGAGGCCGCGTCGCGGCCGGCGCGATAGTCGAGTCCGAGCCGAAACGCGGCGCTCTGTTTTTCTTCCTGCAGAATTTCCACTTCGCGTTCGTCGTCGTTCACGGGCACGTGCGCGACGCGCCGTTCGATGCCACTCGACAGCACGCCGTGCGCATCCGTGTTCGTCGTCGCGCTGAGCAGATCATCCAGCAGCAACGGATGCGCGATGACGCGCTCGGCCAGCAACGCGCTGTCGGCGAACAAGTCGACGACGCGTTCGCGCGCGAGCGGTTGTTCCTCCAGCAAAACGAGATATGCCGGACGACGCAGCACCGTTTGCACCAGACGCAGCAATCGCTCCAGCGCGGACGCCGGTGCGACCGTCGCCGCCGATGCGGCGATGAGACGCGGCATCAAGCGATCGAAATGCGATTTTGATTTTCCGGTCAGCGATCGCGTGGCGGGATTGGCGACGAGCGCGGCGAGTTGCGCGTGCAGCGCACCGTCGTTGTCGAACCCGAGCGCGGCGAGTTCGGCGACTTGCGACTCGCCGGCCGACACACGCCTCCACAAATCGACGGCGGTGTTGCCGCCGTTCGCAGGGTCCGAGCGCGACTGCACCGGCGCGAGCACGGACGCGAATTCCTCGCTCACCGCGGCGCGAACGCGCGCCGTCTCGCTCGCTAGCGCATCCCAGCTCGCATAATTCAGCGCCAACGCCAAACGTTCGCGATCGAACGCCGCGTCCGGCAGATCGTGCGTCTGTTCGTCGCGCAACATCTGCACGCGATTTTCGAGGCGCCTCAAAAAACGATACGACTCGCGCAACACCTTCGCGCTTGCCGACGACAGCGCACCGATGCGCTCGCACGCGGTAAGCGCGGGCAGCAAACCGTTTTCGCGCAATGAAGGTTCCCGTCCGCCGCGAATGAGTTGCAGCAATTGCACGACGAATTCGATCTCTCGAATGCCGCCCGGTCCGAGCTTGAGATGTTGGGACAAATCCTTGCGTGCGACTTCGATGTCGATCATCGCTTTCATCTCGCGCAGTCCGGCGAACGCGGTGTAGTCGAGATAGCGGCGGTACACGAACGGACGCAAGGTCTGGATCAGGCGTTTGCCCGCCACGATGTCGCCCGCCACCGGCCGCGCCTTGATCCACGCGTAGCGTTCCCAGTCGCGGCCTTCGCGTTGGTAATACTGTTCCATCGCCGCGAAACTCAGCGCGACGCGGCCCGCACTGCCGAACGGCCGCAGGCGCAGATCGACGCGGAACGCATAGCCGTCGACGCTGATTTCGCCAATCAGTTTCGCGATCATCTGACCACAGCGCGCGAACCACGATTCGTTCGCGATCGAATGCGCGCCGTCGCTCGCGCCGTTTTCAGGAAAGGCGAGAATAAGATCGATGTCCGACGAAAAGTTCAATTCGTCGCCGCCGAGTTTACCGAGGCCGAGAATGACCAGCCGCTGCCGTTCGCCCGATTCGCCGCGGGGCACGCCATGACGTTTGGTGAGCACGCGTTCGGCGAATTCGTACGCGGACGTAAGACACGATTCAGCCAGCGCCGACGAACCGGCGATGGTTTCCTCGACCGCATCCAGACCATTCACGTCGCGCCAGATCAATCGCACGGCTTCGCGACGTCGATAACGGCGCACTGCGTGCATCGCCCCGGCTTCATCCGTGCTCGCCGGCAACGTGAGCGGCCGCGCATCCGCTTGGCGCGGATCCGACATCACCGCGAGACCTTCCGCCGCGAGCAATTCCGGATCGCGCTCGATGCTGGCGAACGCGAAATCGCTCGCGAGCAATAAGCGCTGCACGTGCTCGGCGACGCCGGCGTCATCGTGAAACGGCACGCCGGCTTCGCGGCAGCGCGCCAGCACGCGCGCGTAACGTGCGGCGACGAATTCGCTTAGAGATTGCGGTAACGGCATGTCGCTATCCGGCGTTTGATGAAGTTGAACGGCTTCCCATCGGTTAACGGGTCGGTCGCGACCGGCGTTCGATGATGGCGTGACGATAACGCGTCGTTGTTCCGTCCGCTCGATGTCCGTTATGGCACACGACTTTACTTCACCCTATTCCGAGTCGGCATTGATGCCGATGCGACTCTTCTTCGGAGATATGAATATGAAACGATGCGTAAACTTCCTGTTTTTGAGTACGGCCTTATTTTCCTGCGCCGCCGCGATGGCCGATGGAAATAACGTTGGGGTCAAGGAATGCGACGACTACATTGATCGCTATCAGGCGTGCGTAAACGATAAAGTGCCGAAAGAGTCACGCGATGCGTTGTCTGCGTCACTCATGCAAATGCGCTCTGCGTGGAAAGCGGCCGCGACGAATTCGAATGCCAAGGAAAGTCTCGCACTGGCGTGCACACAGGCGAGCCAGGCCGCCAAAACAACATTGTCGGCGTACGGCTGCACGAATTTCTAGCCAGCGAAGAGGACGGCGGCCAGCGGTTACCTGTCGAGCATGTAACTATCGGTACGAAATCGGCCAGGGATTGGCTACTGCGTCGAAATAAAAAACCCGCCGCGATTTCTCGCGGCGGGCCACCTCCCCCACATCGAATTTTCTGCGCTCCATTCATAGCGCAGCGCGCGAAATTTGCCACGTCGCGGCGCAGCAATGCGGAGTCATCGTTAAACCGTTTCGCGACAGACTGCGCGCAGCGAGGCTACACTGGCGTCACGGAGGTTCGATGCCGTGAGTTTCCCGCCTTCTGACCTGCCCGCCGCGAATCGCGGGCCGGGCCAAAGTTCCGACGCGATGTTCGAAGCGGTGTACGCCCGGCTGAAGGCGATCGCGGGTGGCCAGCTTGCGTCGCGCGAACGCGGCAGCCTGAACACGACCGCGCTGGTGCACGAGGTGTATTTGCGCGTGACAGCAAACCGCGAGCTCGTGTTCTCGCATCCGGCACAATTTTTCGCGTATGCGGCGCGCGCGATGCGGCATTTGCTCAGCGATCGCGCGCGCGACAAATTGCGCCAGCGTGCCGGCGGCGACTGGCAACGCGTGACGCTCACGGGCAGCGATGCGCGTCTTTCCATCGACAGCGCCGAACAAGCACTCGCGCTTGAAGGCGCGTTGCAGCAACTCGAAGGCGCGGATGAGCGCGCCGCGCGCGTGGTCGAATTGCACTATTTCGCCGGCCTGACGCTCGAACGCGTCGCCGAGATGCTCGATCTCACGCGACGGACGATCGATCGCGACTGGCGTTTCGCGCGGGCATTTCTACACTACCGGCTGCGCTGATGCCGCCCGACTACGAATCGCCCAGCGGCGCCGGTTCGCCATTGCGCGAATCATTCGACGTGCTCAGCGAGATGAACACGCTCGACCGCGAAGCGTGGCTCGCCGCGAATATTTCCGATCCAGCGCAACGAAATGAACTGTTGCGTTTGCTCGCGGAAGACGATGCGCGTGGTTTTCTCGACGAGTCGATCGTCGAACACGCCAAGCGATTGGATTCCGAAGAAATCAAACCCGAAGGCATGATCGGCCGTCAGATCGGCATGTTCCGCATCGTGCGGCTGCTCGGTCAGGGCGGCATGGCGTCGGTGTTTCTCGGCGAGCGCGCCGGCCGCGATTTCCAGCAGATGGTCGCCGTGAAAGTTCTGCGGCGCGGATTGTTTTCGGAACTCGAACAGCGCCTTTTTCTGCGCGAACGGCGCGTGCTGGCGACGCTCGATCATCCGAACATCGCGCGATTGATCGACGGCGGTGTGACCGATGCGGGCATTCCATATCTGGTGATGGATTACGTCGACGGCGAACCGATCACGCGTTACGCGGAATTGTGCGAGCTCGACGTGCGCCGTCGCGCGGAGCTGTTTCTCACGGTGTGCCGCGCGGTGGAAGCAGCGCATCGCAGCCTGATCGTCCATCGCGATATCAAGCCGTCGAACGTTTTGGTGAGCACTGATGGCGTAGCAAAACTGCTCGATTTCGGCATCGCCAAACTGATCGAGGAAGACGACACCAACGCGACGGGAACCGTCGGCGTATTCACGCCGAATTACGCAGCGCCGGAGCAAATACGCGGCGGCGCGATCACGACCGCGACCGATGTCTACAGCCTCGGCGTGCTGTTGCACGAATTGCTGCTCGGTATCCGACCCGAAGGTTCGACGCGGCGTCCATCGTCGCGCGTCACCGAGGCGGCGCGTACGACGGGCGGAAACACGACGACGCGCGTATCGACGTTGCAACTGCGTTCGGCGCTGCGCGGCGATCTCGACAACATTCTGATGAAGGCGCTCGACGAAGAGCCCGAGCGACGCTATCCGTCGGCGGGCGCGTTCGCCGACGACATCGACCGCTACCTGCATCGCCGCCCGGTGATGGCGCATCCGCCGTCGAGTTTGTACCGCGCGCGAAAGTTCGTGCAGCGGCACCGCGGCGGCGTGGCATTGACGGTGATGTTTCTGTTCGCGCTGGTCGCGGCGTTCGGCGCCACGCTGTGGCAAGCGAACGTGGCGCGCCGCGAGGCCGGGCGCGCAAACACGGTGCGCGATTTCGTGGTCGGCCTGTTCGATGCCGCGCGCGCGCATTTGCCGCGCGATCAGCGGCCGACGCCCGAAGTGCTTGTCGAGCAGGCGGAGTTGCAACTCTCGCGCGCGCAGGATTTCGATCCCATCACGCACGCCGAATTGGAAAGCACACTCGGCGAAGTGCAATTGTCGCTGTCGAACTTCATGCACGCCGAAAAACTTTTTTCGCAGTCCGAACAACGCGCGACGGATGCGGGACAAACCGACGTGGCGCGCGCCGCGCGGGTATTTCGCGCCGATGCGATGCAGCGCGCCGGCCGCAACGCGGACGCGATTGCGCTACTCGAACCGGTGCTGCCGACCTTGCGCGGTTTCAGAGGACCGACGTTGCTGCGCGCGCTGGCCGTGCTCGCCGCCGCCGACGTGTCCGTCGGAAAACCCGACGACGCGCTGACGTTGCGCCGCGAAGCCGTCGATATCGCGCAACACGTTTACGGCAACGACAGTCTCGACGCGATCGACGTCGCGTTCAAACTCGCCGATGCGCTGAACGCGGCGCAGGATTTTCCGGCCGCGACGAAAGTGATCGATGCGTCGCTCGAACGCTGGCGCGCCGCACACGGTCCGCAGGATGATCGTTACGTGTTCGCGCTGAACAGCCTGGCCACCGCGACGGACGGCATGGGTGACACCCAAGGCACCGAAGCGCGCTATCGCGAACTGCTCGCGCTCAAGCGCACGATCTATCCGGCGCCGCACGATTCAATCGCCGCGACGCTGCGCGATCTCGGCATCGTGCTTACGCGCGAGGAAAAATTCGCCGACGCGAAAACCGCGCTCGACGAAGCACTGACGATGGACACGGCGATTTTCGGCGAAAACCACGTCGAGACGGCATCGACGTATCACGCGATGGGCCAGTCGTTGATCGCGCAACGCAATTTCACCGAAGGCGAAGCCGATTATCGCCACGCGATCGCGATCTGCGACAAGGCGAATATCCACGATGAGGTGTGCCCGCGCGCGCGCAACGATCTTGGCATGGCGTATTACCGCGAGTTGCATTTCGACGACGCGAAAGCCGAAATGACCGCGGCGCTGAAACAGCGACGCGCGCTGTTCGGCAACGATCATCCGTCGGTGGCGTATTCGCTGGCGACGCTGGCGAGCGTTGCCGTCGTGCAGAAGGATTATCCGACGGCGGTGAAGCTGTCGTCCGAAGCGCTCGACATCCTGCATCGCGCCGGTCGCGACAAATCGACAGAAGCGGTGTTCATCCGCAATACCTTCGCGCAGGCGTTGTGGATGGTCGGCCGCGACGACGAAGCGCTGGCCGAAATCAATCAGGTGCTCGACGATTGGCAACGCGTTGCGCCGACGGCAAAAGCACGGCGTATTCCGATGCTGGTGCAGAAAGCGCAAATCCTGAAAGAGATGAAGCGCGACGACGAGGCGCGCAACGAGGCTGACGAGGCGATCGCGCTGCAAGTGAATCCAACGGAACTCGCCGCTCTCACCAAAAAATTGCTGCGGCAGTTGAGTGGCCGCACGGACGTCTATCCCGACGTCGCGGACGCTGCCTCCAAATGAACGTGTGAGCCGCTTCTCATTTTCGCGCACAGCATGGCGCACTCACGGCGCTTTTAGCGTTTCCAGAGTCAGGAACAGGGTTTTCATTTCCTACTCGAGGTCAGCCATGAACGTGAAGAACAGTGTTTCTCCCACCCATCCGATGTCGCCGGAGTTCGCATTGAACTTGCCCGCTGCAACACCAGTGCAAAAGCCGCGCGGCAAACGCGCGAGTAACGACGAAGCGGCGGAAACGCCGATCACGGCCGTCGATGCGATGGCGCTGTGCATGCTGAATTCCGCTATCGGCGGCTGATCGAATTCGGACATCCGCTCCATACGCGGGCGGATGTCGCAGCTGGGCCGTAATTCGCGTTACTCGCAGCGCAATCGGGCGACTCGACGCCCGTGTCTCGGGAGAAGACCATGCAATGCCATTCCGACAACCGGCCACTGCGCCGGCGGCCTCTGCTCGTGTGCGGTCTGCTGCTGGCCCTGGCGGGCGCAAACCTGCACGCAGCGCCTTTCCAGCCAGCCGGCACGCTCACGCAAACGGATGCCACCGGACAAGTGCGCACGTTCACGCCGACGGGCACGATCGATCTCAGCAATCCGTTTTTCCAGAGTCTCGGCAGCAACGGCCGCTCGTGCAACACCTGCCATCGCGCTGAAGATGCGTGGTCGATCAGCCCGAACGATCTGCAAACGCGGTTCGCACGCACCAACGGAACCGATCCGGTGTTTCGCACCGTCGATGGTGCGAACGCGCCGAACGCCAACGTCTCGACGCTCGCGGCGAAGCGCAGCGCCTACAGCATGTTGTTGTCCAGAGGCGTTATCCGCATCGGCATCGGCGTTCCGGCCACGGCGGAATTCACGCTCGACAGCGTCGACGATCCATATCACTTCGCGAGCACGACGGAATTGTCGTTGTTCCGCCGACCGTTGCCATCGGCGAATCTGCGCTTCATCACCGCGGCAATGTGGGACGGCCGCGAAACGCACAAGCCGTTCCTGCCGCCGATGGACGCGGGCGCGAACATGGACGATCTCACGCAAAGCTTCAAATCGCAGGCGACCGACGCTGTGCTCACGCACGCGCAAGGTTCGGCCGCACCGAGTGACGCGCAGATCCAGCAAATCATCGACTTCGAATTGAGCGTGACCACGGCGCAGGTGTTCGATCGCTTCGCGGGCTATCTCAACACCGACGACGCGCTCGGCGGTCCGCGCGCGCTTGCCTCGCAGCAGTTTTATATCGGCGTGAACGACGTGCTCGGCGCCGATCCTGCCGGTGCTGCGTTCGACGCCGTGGCCACACGTCTGTTCTCAGCGTGGGATAACGACAGCAACGCGCAACGCGCAGCCATCGCGCGCGGCGAAAAACTGTTCGGCAGCAAACCGATCGCGATCACCGGCGTCGGCGGCCTCAACGATGCGCTCGGCTTGCCGACCATCGCCGGCACGTGCACGACGTGCCATGACGCGCCGAACGTCGGCAATCATTCCGTGGCGCTGCCGATCGACATCGGTCTCACCGATCTGAATCGTCGCACGCCTGACATGCCGCTCTACACGCTGCGCAACAAGACCACTGGCGAAACGCGGCAGACCACCGATCCGGGCCGCGCCATGATCACGGGCAAGTGGGCCGACGTCGGCAAGTTCAAGGGACCGATCCTGCGCGGACTCGCTGCTCGGGCGCCGTATTTCCACAATGGTTCCGCCGCGACGCTCGGCGACGCCGTGGATTTCTACAACACGCGGTTCAACGTCGGATTGAGCAGCCAAGAGAGATCGGACCTCATCGCGTTTCTCAGCGCGCTCTAAAGACTCCCATCGGCGCACGGACGCGCCGGGTTGCGATGACGGCTGTCGCACTTACCTCGCAAACGGCGTTACTCGCCTTGGCTCGCACTTCGCGAGTATCGAGGAGTAACGTTGCCATGGGGTTTGTCGTCGTTCGTGGGGTCACGTCGCGCATATCGGCTTATGCCGTCACCGTTTTGGCGCTCGCGCTGATGGCGCCGCCGGTTTTGGCGTTGCCGCGGGCGCGGCATGTCGGTGCATCGCAGACGAATTGCGATTACACGACCATCCAGGCGGCCATCGACGGCGCGAGCAGTGGTGATTCGATCATCGTCGATGGCGGTCAGACATACGCTTCGCAACATCTAACGATCGCCAACAAGTCGCTCAGCATCGGCGCGGGACCGTGTCAGCTCATCATCGGCAATGCGACGAACGCCAACGCGCAAGTCACGCTGAGCGGCGATTCGCCGTCGGCGACGAGTGCGGTCTTCACGATTACCGGCACCGGCGCAGTGACGCTCAGCGATCTCAAAATCACCGGTAACGCCAACGCGAACGACGGTGGCGCCATCGAACATCAAGGCACCGGCGCGCTGACGCTCAACAACGTGCTCGTAACGGGAAACTCGGCGCGCAACGGCGGCGGCGTCGACGTGTCGGGCACGGCCGATCTGGTCATCGGCGACGACACGCAAATCATCGGCAACACGGCGAACATCGCCGGCGGCGGTATCCGGTTCGCCAGCACCGGCGAACTCACCGCGGCAGGCACCGGCAATCTGATCGCCAACAACCACGCGCCGAACGGTTTCGGCGGCGGACTGTACGTGCTCGGCGGCGACGCGACGATCACCGCGACCGGCATCGGCTCGCAGGCGCTAATCTATCTCAACGATGCCTTCAGCGGCGGCGGCATCGCGCTTCGCAGCACGGCCGGCAATATCGCCAGCGTCGATCTCGGCGACGTCGGAACCGCGCCGCTGGCGATCGACAACAACTCGGCGAGCCACGACGGCGGCGGCGTGTATATAGAACCGTTCGACGACGGCACTACGCAATCGACGGCGTTTTTTTCTGCGGTCAATGTGCAGCTCACGCGCAACAGCGCGGTCGATGGCGCGGCGGCGTATATGAATTGTCCGAACGGCACGACGACATGCACCGTCGGCGCGAACTTTGGTCTCAGTACTGAGGGGTGCAGTGATCCGAGTTGCTCCGTCGTGCGGACGAATACCGCGACATCACCGAACGGCGCGGTGATCACGCTCAAAAAAGGCTCGGCACTGATCAAGAACACGCGTGTCAGCGACAATGACAGCGCGCATCTCATGCAAGTGTCGGCCGGCGCAGGATTGCAAATGAGCGAAACGCTCATCGTCGGCAATACGGCGGCGTTGGATCTGCTGTTCGCCAATACCGGATCGCTCGAACTGGCGCAGTGCACGCTCGCCGACAATTCCGTCGGAGCAACGCATCTGATCGGCGTGCAGAACGCGTTGTTCGAACTGCTCAACAGCATCGTCGACACGGAAGTCAGCGCAGTCAGCCAGACCGGCGGTTCGCAGACGGTGCACAATGTGGTCGGACCGAACATCGACGGATTGCCGACGGCCAACGATGTGGTCCTCGCCGATCCACTTTTCGTCGATTCCACGAACGGCGACTATCGTTTGAGCGTGACCTCCAATGGAAATTCGTTCATCGTTTCGCCCGCGGTCGACTTTTCGGCGCAGCAATTCGATGCCAGCGATATCGACGGACGCCCTCGCCCAGCCGACGTCGCTGGCGCCACGAATCGTTTCGGCGCATTCGATCTCGGCGTGTTCGAAATGCAGCCCATCGTCGATCGCATTTTCGCGAATGGATACGGCGATCAATTCCTGCTCGCGCAATAGCTTATCGAATCGCAACGCATAAAAAAGCCCCGCATCGCTGCGGGGCTTTCGTCTCGCGAGACGTTTGGACGTCTGGACGTTTAGAAGTCCATACCGCCCATGCCGCCCATTCCACCGCCGCCACCGCCACCGCCGTGGTTGTGCGCTTCTTCTTTCTTCGGCGCTTCGCCGACCATCGCTTCGGTTGTGATCATGAGACCTGCGATCGACGCCGCGTTCTGCAACGCAGTGCGCGTGACCTTGGTCGGATCGAGAATGCCGAACTCGACCATGTCGCCGTATTCGCCGTTTGCAGCGTTGTAGCCATAGTTGCCTTTGCCGGCCGATACTTTGTTCAGCACGACGCTGGGCTCTTCGCCGGCGTTCGACACGATCTCGCGCAGCGGCGCTTCCATCGCACGCT
Source organism: uncultured Rudaea sp. (assembly GCA_964658115.1). Classification (GTDB taxonomy): domain Bacteria; phylum Pseudomonadota; class Gammaproteobacteria; order Xanthomonadales; family Rhodanobacteraceae; genus Rudaea. Next base: position 18,478 of record CAZZYA010000016.1, read on the forward strand.
TGGCAATCTGGATGCCATGGTTCTGATCTTCGTTGTCGCCTTTCAGCTTCTTGATCGCGTCGAGTGCGCGCACGAGTGCGACACCGCCGCCAGGAACGACGCCTTCTTCGACGGCCGCACGCGTGGCGTGCAGAGCGTCTTCGACGCGCGCCTTCTTCTCTTTCATTTCCACTTCCGTCGCCGCGCCGACCTTGATCACCGCAACGCCGCCGGCGAGTTTCGCCACGCGCTCTTGCAGTTTTTCACGGTCGTAATCCGACGTCGTTTCTTCGATCTGCGCCTTGATCTGCGCGATGCGCGATTCGATATTCTTGCTTTCGCCGGCACCGTCGATGATCGTCGAGTTCTCTTTCGAGATCTGGATTTTCTTGGCGCGGCCGAGGTCTTTGATCGTGGCTTTTTCGAGCGACAGACCGACTTCTTCCGAAATCACCTGACCGCCGGTGAGGATGGCCATGTCCTCCAGCATCGCCTTGCGGCGATCGCCGAAGCCAGGCGCTTTCACCGCGCACACTTTCACGATGCCGCGAATCGTGTTGACGACGAGGGTCGCCAGCGCTTCGCCTTCCACTTCTTCGGCGACGATGAGCAGCGGCTTGCCCGACTTCGCAACGCCTTCAAGAATCGGAAGCAGCTCACGCACGTTCGAGATTTTCTTGTCGTGCAGAAGAATGTACGGATCTTCCAGTTCAGCCTGCATCGATTGCTGGTTGTTGATGAAGTACGGCGACAGGTAGCCGCGATCGAACTGCATGCCTTCGACGACATCGAGTTCGTTGTCGAGACCGGAGCCTTCTTCAACGGTGATCACGCCTTCTTTGCCGACCTTGTCCATCGCCTTGGCGATGAGGTCGCCGATGTTGGCGTCGGAGTTGGCGGAGATCGAACCGACCTGCGCGATTTCCTTCGACGTCGAGCACGGCTTGGACAGATTCTTGAGCTCGGCGACAGCGCCGATGACGGCCTTGTCGATGCCGCGCTTGAGGTCCATCGGATTCATGCCGGCGGCGACGGCCTTCAGGCCTTCGCGGATCAGCGCCTGGGCGAGCACGGTCGCGGTGGTGGTGCCGTCACCGGCGACGTCGGATGTCTTCGACGCGACTTCCTTCACCATTTGTGCGCCCATGTTTTCGAACTTGTCGGCCAGTTCGATCTCTTTTGCGACGGACACGCCGTCCTTGGTGATCGTCGGCGCGCCGAAGCTCTTTTCGAGCACGACGTTGCGGCCTTTCGGGCCGAGCGTGGCTTTGACGGCGTTGGCAAGTACGTTCACGCCGCGCAACATGCGGGCGCGGGCGTCTTCGGAAAAACGGATTTCTTTAGCAGCCATTGGAATTTACCTCAAAATGGATTTGTATACTTGTGGAATTTGGTGAGCAACAGAATCAAGCGGGCGAAATCCAGACTAAGCGCGCGTTGGTGAGCAAACCGGAGTGGCGTTCTAGCCATGAAGATTTGCGAACCGACGCAGCAACGACGTATGGACGAGTTCCGCGCCGCTTATCGATTAGCCGTCGATGACCGCCATCAGATCTTCTTCGCGCATGACGAGAAGCTCTTCGCCGTCGACTTTGACTTCGGTGCCCGAGTACTTGCCAAACAAGACCTTTTCGCCAGCCTTTACGCCGATCGGACGGACCTTGCCGTCTTCGAGAATTTTGCCGGCGCCGACGGCCACCACTTCGCCCTTGATGGGCTTTTCAGCGGCGGTGTCGGGAATGACGATGCCACCGGCCGATTTGGTCTCGGCTTCGAGGCGCTTGATGATCACACGATCATGCAAAGGACGCAGTTTCATAAGGACGCTTTCCTCAAATGGTTGAATAACAAATGATTTTCCCTGAGTGTTAGCACTCGGGGAACATGAGTGCCAACATTTTAACGACTAAAAACCACCCTGCAAAGGGGGTTTTGGTACTGCACTGTTGTTAGGGTGATCGTGCCAAGTTTCAAGAGGACGACAAGCGATCGTCACGCGGACAGGCGCTCTGAATTGGCCGACAGCCACGTATTCTCGGGCGAATGAATCAGCGAAAAATGAAGAAGGCGGGGTCCGCGCGCCCGGGTATTGCGGCCGACCATAAGCGGCTCGATCTGGAGTCCCCGGCGGCCCGACGCCGAGCGACTGGATCGAACCGCGCGGCGGCGACGAAAGTCCTCATCTGCTTTCGCATCGACCGCGACGTCCTCGAGTGGTTCAGGCAGCGCGGTCGCGGCTACCAGACGCGCATCAATTCGCTGCTGCGCGCGGTTCGCGACGCGTCGATGTGATCAACTCTTTTGGGCAGCGGCGGCCTTCGCGGGCGGTTTTTGCTGTTGCGCGGCGATACGCACTTCCGTGCCGCTGGCAATGCCGTCGGGCGGACTTTCGATCACTTTGTCGTCGGCGTTGAGTCCACTGCGAATCTCGATGGTTTTGCCGAGATCGCGCGCGATCGTTACGGGCTTCACCGTCACGCGGTTGTCGCCGCCAACGGTGGCCACCGATAAACCCTTCGAGTCGAAAATCAATGCACTCGCGGGAATGCTGAGCACACCGCTGTTGGCGGGCAGGCTCAGGCGCACCGTGGCGTAACCGCCCGGCAACAACTCGCCGTCGCTGTTGTCGACACCGAGTTGCATCAGCGTGGTGCCGGACGTTGCAACCACGGCCTGCGATGACGACTCGACGGTCGCTTCGTGTTTCTTGTCGGGATGTTCGGGCACGCTCATCGTCGCTTTCGTGCCGGGCGGCACCAGCGGCACGTAGTTTTGCGGCACGTTCACGTAGATGCGCAGTTTGTGGATGTCGGAGACGACGAACAATTCCTGACCCGCGCTGCTGCCGACGTTGATCAGCGCGCCGACGTCGGTGTTGCGCGCCGTAACGATGCCGTCGAACGGCGAGGTGATGCGCGTGAAACCTTTCATCGCGACGTAACGATCCACATTCGCTTTCGCGGCCGCTGTCATCGCCTGTTTGGCCTGATAGTCGCCGAGTTTTTCGTCGGCATCCTGCTTGGCCACCGCGCCGGTCTTGACGATGGTTTGCCAGCGGTCGCTGGTGAGTTTGGCGAGCTTTTCGTTCGCCTGCGCGGTGACGAGATCGGCGCGGCCTTGGCTTAACTGCTGGTCGAGATCGGGCGTTTCGATTTCCGCGAGGAGCTGGCCGGTTTTCACCTGAGCGCCGATGTCGACTTTGTAATCTTTCACGTAGCCGCTGACGCGCGCGTAGATCGGCGCGCGCGCATACGCTTCCAGCCGGCCGGGCAATTCGAGACCGCTGCTGTTGGCAGTGTTACTCGGCGCGATGACCGCAACGGTCGGCAACGATTGCGCATCGGTCCAGTCGCGCAGGCGCGAGTTTTCGGAAGCGCGCGTCCATACACCGTGAGCGACGATGACGATCGCGAGGATGACGACGACCACGCCGGCGAGGCGTAATCCGCGCCAGGATTTTTTCTGGTCAGGCATGAGCGGGTTCCAACGAATGCGAGGGTTGCGCCGGCTTTTCGTGATAGCGCCGGTGCACAATGCTGAAGACGACGGGCACGAAGAACAGCGTGGCCACCGTCGCGAAAATTAGTCCGCCGATCACGGCACGGCCGAGCGGCGCGTTTTGCTCGCCGCCTTCGCCCAAGCCCAGCGACATCGGCGCCATGCCGATCACCATCGCCAGTGCGGTCATCAGCACCGGACGCAAACGAACAAAGCCGGCCTCGAGCGCCGCGTCGACGGAATTGCCGAGTTCATGCAATTTCTCGCGCGCGAAGCTGATCACCAGCACCGAGTTCGCCGTCGCGACGCCCATGCACATGATCGCGCCGGTGAGCGCGGGAACGCTGAGCGTGGTGTGCGTGGCGAACAGCATCCACACAATGCCAGCGAGTGCGGCGGGCAACGCGGTGATGATCACGAACGGATCGGCCCACGACTGGAAATTCACGACGATCAAAAAATAGATCAGCACGATCGCGCCGAGCAAGCCGAACAGCAATCCCGAATAGGCGCTGTTCATCGTGCGCACCTGGCCGACGAGCGCGACATTCGATCCTTTCGGTTTGTCTTTGTCGTTGTCGGCGATCACTTTCTGGATATCGCTGGCGACCGCGCCGAGATCGCGATCCTGCGTCGTGGCGAAAATCTGCACCATCGACTGGATGTCGTATTGCGAAACGACCGCGTTCGAACCGGTGCGCGAGATATTGGCGATGCCGCCCAGGATCGTGGTCGGTCCACCGCTCGCGTTGATCGACAGATTCTGCAATTTTTCGAGCGAATCGATCTGGTATTGCGGCGTCTGCATCACGATCGGATACGACACGCCATTCGCGGGATTGAGCCAGAACGTCGGCGATGCCTGACTCGATCCGGCCAGCGTGACGCCGAGATTGCTGGTGACATCGCGCTCGGTCACGCCGGCGAATTGCGCGCGCGAACGATCCACGTCGACATTGAGCACCGGCGCTTGCGCCGATTGCTGGATATGCGCGTCGACGACACCCGGAATCTTGCGCACCTGCGCGAGCAACTTGTTGGCATACGCGAAATTCGCGTTGAGGTCGTTGCCACGCACTTGCAGATCGATCGGCGCCGGCGCGCCGAAATTCAGGATCTGGCTAACGATGTCGGCCGGCAGGAACGAGAACGAGTAGCCGGGGAAACGGCGTGGTAATTCCTCGCGCATGCGGCGAACGTAATCGGCGACTGCGTGATGATCTTCCTTGAGCGAAATCTGGATGTCGCCGTCCTGCTCGCCGATCGTGCCGGTGTTGTTGTAGATCGTGTTGATGCTGGAGATGTACGAGCCGACATTGTCGACCACCGCGCTGAGTTCGTCCGACGGAATGATTTCGCGGATGGCGTTTTCGACATCGCCGAATTTCCCGGCCGTATCTTCGACGCGCGTGCCGACCTGCACGCGTACGTGCATCAGGATTTGTCCGGCGTCGACCGACGGGAAAAAGTTGCGCCCGACCATCGGCACCATCGCGAACGACGCGACGACGACGATCAGAAATGCGGTCACGAAAACTTTGCGATGCTCGATGCACAGCGCGAGCAGATCGTGATAGCCCTTGCGCAATTTCATGAAGCCGCGCTCGAATGCGCGCTGGAATTTGACCAGCGGATTGCGCGTCGGCGGCGCGTTGTCGATGGCGTTGCCGTGCGCGTCGACGTGCGGCTCGTGCTTCTTGAGCAAGTACATCGCCATCGTCGGCACCAGTGTCCGCGACAGGATGAACGAGAACACCATCGCCAGCATCACCGCTTCGGCCATCGGCACGAACAGGAAACGCGGCACGCCTTCGAGGAAAAACATCGGCACGAACACGATGCAGATGCACAGCAGGGATACGAACGCCGGCACGACGATCTGCGAGGCGCCGTCCATGATCGCCTGTTCGACTTCCTTTCCTTGTTCGAGGTGATAGTTGATCGATTCGATCGTCACCGTCGCCTCGTCGACGAGGATACCGACCGCCAGCGCCAATCCGCCGAGCGTCATGATGTTGAGCGTTTCGCCGAGCGCGGAAAGACCGATCACCGCGCCGAGAATCGACAGCGGAATCGACGTCGCCACGATCAGCGTCGAGCGCCAGCTTCCGAGGAACAAAAGAATCATCAAACTCGTCAGCGCGGCGGCAATCACGCCTTCCTTCAGTACGCCGCTGATGGCGTTGCGCACGAAGATCGACTGGTCGCCGACCGGCTTCACTTCCAGATTGTCCGGGAACGTCGGCTTCACCGTATCGATCATCGCCTTGACGCCGTCGATGATGTCGAGTGTGGATGTCGCGCCGTTCTTGAACACGCTCATCAGCACGGAACGTCCGCCGTCGACGTGCACGATATTGGTCTGCACCGCGTTGCCATCGCGCACGCTGGCCACGTCGCGGATGTACACCATCGTGCCATTGACGTTCTTGATCGGCAGATCGCCCAACTGATTGATGTCCGACGGTGCGTTGTTGAGGTTGATCGTGTATTCGTAACTGCCGATTTTCTGCGTGCCGGCCGGCGTGATCAGGTTTTGCGCGGCGAGCGCGTTCGATACGTCCTGACCGGTGAGCCCACGGGCCTGCAGCGCGTTGGCGTCGAGATCGATTTGCACCTGGCGGGATTTGCCGCCGAACGGATACGGAATCGCCGCGCCTTGAACCGTGACCAGACGCGTGCGCAGCTGGTTCATGCCCAAATCGGCGAGCTGCTGTTCGCTCATGCCCTTGCCCGACAGCGCGAGCTGCAGGATCGGAACGGTCGATGCGCTGTAGTTGAGAATCAATGGCGGTGTCGCGGCGGGCGGCATCTGCTTCAACAGCGTCTGCGAAATCGCGGTGACCTGCGCGTTCGCCATGTTGATGTTCACGGTCGGATGGAAAAAGATCTTGATGATCCCGAAACCCGTGTACGAATTCGCCTCGATGTGTTCGATGTCGTTGACGGTCGTCGTCAGCGCGCGTTCGAACGGTGTGGTCATGCGGCCGGACATCTGATCCGGCGGCAAACCGGTGTACTGCCACGCCACCGCGATGATCGGAATATTGATGTTCGGAAAGATATCCGTGGGCGTGCGCATAGCCGCCAGCGGCCCGATGATCAGGATGAGCAGGGCGAGCACGATGAAGGTATACGGGCGCTGCAGCGCGATGCGTACGATGGCGATCATGGGGAAACGCGTGAACCGGTTCGGACGAAATTATCGTCCGCGAATTATCGGTCCCGCGCTCGCGCTTTCCACGCGAGCACAGATGAAGAATAGTTCATAGCGATGCGTGAAGCGCCTTCACGCCGTGCGCGCACCGGCTTTTTCGCATTGCCAGCAGTACAGCGTCATGCGTGCGCCGCCGCCGGCGCGATCGCGGATCTCGAAACAGAATCCATGTAACCGCGCGATGGCGGCAACCAGCGGCAATCCAAGCCCATACCCGGTTTCGGACATCTGTTCACTGCGATAGAAGCGGCGCAGTACGGCTTCGCGTTCGCTGGCGGGAATGCCCGGTCCGCTGTCGATCACTTCGACCACCGGGCCGTCGTCGTCGAAAAGCGTGCGAATCGTCACGGTGCTTTGCGGCGGCGAAAACTTGATCGCGTTGTCGACGAGATTTCCAATCGCTTCGAACAACAGCGCCGCATCGGCCTTCACTGTCGGAACGGTTCTGGCGTCGAGCGAGAACCGCAACGATTTCTCGTCGGCGAGTGGCGCATACAGTTCGTGCACGCGTTCGAGCGTCTCGCGCAGATCGACGTCCGCGAACGCCGCGCGACGGCGCATGTCTTCCAGTTCGGAAATGCGCAGCAACGCGCGGAAACGATCGAGCAGCGACTCGACATCGACGATGCAGCGATCGATCGGCGCGGCGCGCGCGTCGTCGTCCGGCGTCTGTTGGCGCACGCGATGCAGTTGCGCGCGCAATCGCGTGAGCGGCGTGCGCAGGTCGTGCGCGATGCTGTCCGATACGCCTTTCACTTCGCCGAGCAATCGCTCGATCTGTTCGAGCATGCGGTTGACCATGCTCGCCATGAGATCGAGTTCGTCGCGGCGGCCGCTGACCGGAAGGCGCGCGCCGAGGCGTTGAGCTCGGTGTCGCCTTCAGCCCAGATGGCG
>CAZZYA010000017.1:0-25557 GCA_964658115.1 uncultured Rudaea sp.
CACCACCCAGCCCGGACCGGTCCAGGTCCAGGCGCCCGCCAACACCGCGGTGCTGCGCGAGAGAAAGTTCGAGGCACCGCGCGCGCCGAACACCGTGGCCGAGGCGCCGCCGCCGAATCCCGAACCGGCCTGCGCACCGGCGCCGCGCTGCAAAAGGATCAGCGCGATCATCGCAACCGCGATCAGTACATAAATCACATTGAATAACGTCAGGAACATGGTTTAAAAAATCCGAAGTTTCATGCTTTGGCCGCGGCGCAGATCGCGAGGAAATCCGCAGCGACCAGGGAAGCCCCGCCGATAAGTCCGCCGTCGATGTCCGGCTGCCCGAACAACCCGGAGGCACTGTCGGGCTTGACGCTGCCGCCGTACAGAATGCGCAGCGAGCCCGCGATTGTAGCATTGTCGAGCGACAGCTTGCCACGGATGTGCGCGTGCACCGCCTGGGCCTGATCCGGCGTCGCTGTACGGCCGGTGCCGATCGCCCAAACCGGTTCGTACGCCACCACGGCTGTGCCGAACGCTTCGATGCCGCAACGCGAGAGCACCGCGTCGATCTGCGAATCGATCACTCCGTGAGTGGCGCCGGAATCGCGTTGTTCAAGAGTCTCGCCCACGCAAAGAATCGGCGTGAGTCCGGCTTCGCGCGCAACATCGAATTTCGCCGCGACGAGTTCGTTCGACTCGTCGTGATACTGGCGGCGTTCCGAGTGACCCACGAGCACGTAGCGGCAACCGACATCGACGAGCATGTCCGCGCTGACTTCGCCGGTATACGCGCCACGCACGCGTTCGCTGACGTCCTGCGCGCCGAAAGCAATGCCACTGCCTTCGAACTTCTCGATCAGTTCGCCGAGATACGGAAACGGCGGCAGCACGGCGACGTCGGACGTGCCGTGGATGTGTTTCACCAGTTCGCCGACCAACGACGTCGCCATCGCACGCGATCCGTGCATTTTCCAGTTTCCCGCGACGAGTTTCTCGCGCATGGCCGATCCTGAACAGGCGAACTTCTTGAGGGCCGCGAGGATAGCTGCGCTGGCGCTCGCACGCAACGCGCTAGACTTCGGCGATGGAACAGATCTACGCAAACAGATGCGCGCTCGTCACCGGCGCTTCGGCGGGCATCGGCGCGGAATTCGCGCGGCAACTTGCCGAGCGCGGTGCGTCGCTGGTCATCACCGCGCGGCGGCTCGATCGGCTCGAAGCACTCGCCTCCGACCTGCGCGAAAAGCATGATGTGCGTGTCGAATGCATCGCGGCGGATCTGTCCGACCCACATGCCGTCGAAACGCTCTGTGCGGAAATCGAGCGGCGTGGCGCGACCGTCGACATCCTCATCAACAATGCCGGCTATGGCGTCGCCGGAAGTTTTCTCACGCCGAGCTGGCACACGCATCTCGATTCCATCCGCGTGCTGATGACCGCGCCGTGCGAACTGATCTACAAACTTTTGGCCGGCATGCGCGCGCGCGGATATGGACGCATCGCCAACGTCGCTTCGCTCGCGGGACACATGCCCGGCTCGGCCGGACACACCTTGTACGCCGCGTCGAAAGCGTTCCTGATCAAATTCTCGCAATCGCTGGCGCTGGAAAATACCGGCAAGGGCGTCAACGTTTGCGCGATCTGTCCCGGCTTCACGTATTCCGAATTTCACGATGTGGTCGGCACGCGCGCGACCGTGTCGAAGATGCCGCGTTACATGTGGTCGCCGGCGTCCGAGGTCGTGCGCGAAGGGATCGACGCGATGGAGCGCGGTGAGATTGTCTACGTAACCGGCCGCTTGAACCGTTTCATCAAATCGTTGATTAAACTGATACCCGACAAGATGGCCTTGCGCGCGATCCAAAAACGTTCCAATCGTTTTCGACGCGTCGAGTAGATCGTTGTCGATCAGATCATTCTCGATCGGATCGTATTCGATCAGATCATGTTTGATCAGATCAGCTTTATTTCGCGCAATCGCTCTTGCAAATAATCGTGAGCGGTAATCGAACCTTCGTAACGGCGCGGATTGTCCGCCGTGATGCACGATTCAAGCGAAGCGAGTTCCACATCCGGATTCGGATGCAGAAAAAACGGCACCGAATAGCGCGGCTTGCGCGCCGTCTCGCCCGGCGGATTGGTAACGCGATGCGTCGTCGACGGATACACCTGATTGGTCAGTCGCTGCAGCATGTCGCCGATGTTGACGACGATCGTATCGGCTTCCGCCGTGAACGGAATCCATTCGCCCTTGCGCGACTTCACTTCGAGTCCCGCCGCGCTCGCGCCGACCAGCAGCGTAATGAAGTTGATGTCTTCGTGCGCCCACGTTCGGAACGTCGGCCGCTGTGATCGGCGGATAGTGGATCGGACGCAGGATCGAATTGCCAACGTTAGTTTTGTCGTCGAAAAAATGTTCAGGCAATCCGATGTGCGAGGCGAGCGCGCGCAATACGCGGGTGCCGAGATCGTCAAGCGCCTCGTACAACGCGTAACCGTGTTCACGGAAACCCGGCACTTCCCGCGGCCAAACGTTTTCCGGCATCACGTCCGCGAATTTCGAATCGCGCGGAAGCTCGCGCCCGATGTGCCAGAACTCTTTCAGGTCGGCGTATTTCGAATCTTTCGCCGTCTCGATGCCGAACGGCGTGTAGCCGCGCGCGCCGCCGGTTCCTTTGAGGTGATAGTGCATCTTCACGTCGGTCGGCAACGCGAAGAAACGCACGAAATCGTCGTACGCTGAATCGATCAGCGATTGCGAAATGCCGTGACCGCGGATGCCGGCGAAACCCCACTCGCGATACGAGGCGCCGAGCTCCGCGACGAACGCATCGCGCTCGGTGTCGTAGCGGCGGATGTCGAGCGTAGGAATATTGAGCGTCGTGCTATTCATGGCGCGGACGTCGAATCAGGTCGCCGCCGATTTTACGACCGCGGCGAGCGACTCGGCCAGTGCGCGCACTTCCGCTTCGTCCTCGCCTTCGACCGTGACACGCACGAGCGGTTCGGTGCCCGACGCGCGCAGTACGACGCGGCCACGTCCGCGCAGCGTTTCTTCGACACGAACGCGCGCGGCCTGCACGATTTGTTTCGCAACGAGCGAGGCGCCATCCGTTATCTGCAGATTAATTGTGAGCTGCGCGACGCGACGCAAGTTCGATCGCGCCTGCGCGAGCGATACATTCTTTCGTTTGAGCGCATCCAGCACGAGCAATGCGCTGACGATACCGTCGCCGGTGGAGCTGACATCGAGTGCGAGCAGATGTCCGGACGCCTCGCCGCCGAGCACGCCGCCGCGCTGTTTGAGTTGCTGCAAGACATGCCGATCGCCGACGCTCGCGCGCACGAACTCGACACCGAGTTCAGCGATCGCGCGTTCGACGCCGAAGTTCGTCATCAACGTGCCGACGACCGGCCCGCGCAACTCGCCGCGTTCGCTGCGATCGCACGCGAGTACGTAAAGCAGATCGTCGCCGTCGGCGAGTTCGCCGTTGTCGTCGACCATCTGCACACGGTCGCCATCGCCATCGAACGCGATGCCGAGATGTGCGCGCTGTTCGCGCACCGCTGCTTGCAACGCTTCGGGATGCGTCGCGCCGCAATCGCGATTGATGTTGAGCCCGTCGGGTGCCACGCCGATCGCGTGGATTTCCGCACCGAGCGCTTCGAACAATTCCGGCGCGATGTGATAGGTCGCGCCGTGCGCGCAATCGAGCACGATGCGCATGCCGCGCAAATCAAGCTTCGGCACCGCGTTGCGGCAAAAACGTTCATAGCGTTCCGGCGCATCGTCCACGCGCGCGGCTTTACCGATGCGATCGGATGTTTGCGACGGCGCATGCGCCGCGATTTCGCGTTCGATGGCAAGTTCTGTTTCGTCCGCGAGTTTTTCGCCGTTGCCGTCGAAGAACTTGATGCCGTTGTCCCAATACGGATTGTGCGAAGCGCTGATCACGATGCCGGCGCTCGCACCGAGCTGGCGCGTGAGATACGCCACGGCCGGTGTCGGCATCGGTCCGAGCAAGCGCACGTCGGCGCCAGCGGAAACCAGACCTGCTTCAAGCGCCGATTCGAGCATGTAACCCGAAATGCGCGTGTCCTTGCCGATGACGACGACGGCGCGTTGCCGTGTCGTCAGCACGCGTCCGGCGGCGCGACCGAGCGCGAGCATGAATTCCGCGGTGATCGGCGGCTCACCCGCGCGGCCGCGGATGCCATCGGTGCCGAAATATTTTTTACCGGTCATCGAAACAACGACAGATGCCAAACGCTCACATCGTGTTCGTCGCGCGATCGGCGCCGATGATGCCGGCGAGGATCGATTCGATTTTCGTGCGCGCGGCTTCGCCGTCGGCGGATTCGTTGAACTGCACGCCGATGCCGGCGGTGCGATTTCCTTGCGCGCCGGCGGGGGTGATCCACACGACCTTGCCGGCGACGGGCAGACGGTCCTTGTCGTCCATCAGCGTGAGCAGAAGAAAAACTTCGTCGCCGATCGCATAGCGTTTAGTGGTCGGTACGAACAAACCGCCGCCGCGAACATAAGGCATGTACGCGTTATACAGCGCGCCTTTGTCCTTGATCGCCAGCGACAAGATGCCTTGCCGCGGCATGCCCCCCATCGCACCGGCTGCCATCTCATCCGCTCCTAGAATCGTTCAATTCGGACAGTGCATCGAGCACCACCAACTCCGGCCGCAGCGGTCCGCGCAATTGGGCTCGCGCGCGGTTGCCGTGGTCGAACCACCGCGATAGCTTGGTGAAATCGTGGCGTGAGGTCAAGGCGAGTGGTCCGGAAGTGTCACGCGCCTGCGCTTGTGCCTCGTCGCGGATCAGCCCGGCGGCGAACCACAGGCGCGTTTGCGGATCGTCCTTCGCCCAACGATTGGCGATGTCCACGGCGGAATTCCTACCCGAAAGAAGACTACGCAAATCAGCCAGGACCTGGTTGCGGATGGCGAGTCCCCCCTCTTTCGACCACGTCAATGCGAGACCGGGATTGCCGCCACTGGCGTCGAGCGCGGTTTCCGCGATATTTTCCTTAATACCGTGTTGCGCGAGCCACGCCATCGCTTCGGCCCGCGCCGGCGGCTTGATATCGACGCGCTGGCAACGGCTGCGGATTGTCGCGGACAAACGCGACGGCTGATCGGCGACGAGCATGATTATTGTCGCGGGGGTAGGTTCTTCGAGTGTTTTCAACAGCGCGTTGCTGGCGCTCTGGTTCATCAGATCGGCCGGATCGATCGTCGCGATCTGCACGCCGCCGAATTGCGGCGTCAGGGCGAGCCGTTCGCTCAGCCGGCGAATCTGATCCACGGTGATTTCGGTGCGCGGTTTGCCGTCGTCGCGCAATTCGATTTCGACTTTCACGCGATCGGGATGACTGCCCGCTGCGAGAAGCAAACATGCGCGGCACTTTCCGCACGCGAGCTCATCGCCACGCGCGTTCTCGCACAACGATGCCGCCGCGAACGCCTGCGCGAAATCGCGTTTGTTCAAGCCAGCCGCACCCGCGATCAACATCGCGTGCGGCAAGGTGCCGCGCTCGCGACGATCGGCGAGTTGCCTCCACGCGGTGACGAGCCACGGTGCGAGTGTCAATTCCGCGCGTCCAGAAATTCGGTAACGACGCGACGAACACGCGCCAGCACCGTTTCGAGCGGCTGACCGGAATCGATCACACGAAAACGTTGCGGATCACTCGCGGCGCGTTCACGGTAAGCCTCGCGGACACGTTCGAAAAAGTCCGCATTTTCCATTTCTATACGATCGGCCTTACCGCGTCCGCTCGCGCGCTTCATACCTTCCGAGACGGAAACGTCGAGCAACAGCGTCAGATCGGGTTTCACGCCCATGGCCGCCCAGGTCTCGAGATCGCCGATGCGCGACACCGGTTGTTTTCGTCCACCGCCTTGATAGGCGAAGCTCGCATCGGTGAAGCGATCGGACAACACCCATTTGCCTGCTTCCAGCGCGGGCTGGATCACCTCGCGCACGAGTTGTGCGCGCGATGCGAACATCAACAGCAGTTCGCTTTCGGCGCACAGGCCGCGCAATGTCGGATCGAGTAGCACAGCACGAATCGCTTCGCCCGCCGGCGTTCCACCCGGCTCGCGCGTGACGACCAAATCGACGCCGCGCTCGATCAGCAACGCGCGCACGGATTCGAGCACCGTGCTTTTGCCCGCGCCCTCGCCGCCTTCGAGCGTGATGAGCATGCCCTTCATTGCGCTGCGTGAAGCTGAAATTTGCTCACCGCGCGATTGTGCGCTTCGAGCGACGGCGAAAATTCATGACTACCATCGCCGCGCGCGACGAAATACAACGCGTCGGTATCCGCGGGATGCAGCACGGCATCGAGTGCGGCGATGCCGGGCATCGCGATCGGTGTCGGCGGCAAACCGACGCGTGTGTAGGTGTTGAACGGCGTGTCGGTATCGAGATCGCGACGGTGGATTTTTCCGTCGTAGGCAGCGCCGAGACCATAGATCACGGTCGGATCGGTCTGAAGTTTCATGCCGAGTTGCAAACGATGCAGGAAGACCGAGGCGATCTGCGGACGCTCCTCGGATTTCGCGGTTTCTTTCTCGACAATGGAAGCCAGAATCAGCGCTTGATACGGCGACGTCAGCGACGGATTCGGCACGCGCGCGGACCAGCGCTCGTCGAGCTGTTTCTCCATGGCGGCGTGCGCGTGCTTGAGCACATCCATGTCGGACATGCCTTTCACGTAGCTATACGTTTCCGGCATGAACCAGCCTTCTGGCGGAACGTCGGGCTTGCCGAGTTCGCGCATGACCGCCGCATCGTCGAGCTTCGAGAGCGTGGATTTGATGCCCGCATCTGCCGCGAACGCGGCGCGTATCTGCGCGAACGTCCAGCCATCGACGATGGTGAAGTGATGCTGGATCACATCGCCCGCCGCCATCTTCTGCAGCAACATGCGCGGCGTGATGCCGGGATCGAGCGCGTATTCGCCGGCTTTTAGTTTGCCGCCGACATTCATCTGACGCGCCAGAATTCGCCAGTAAAGCGATTGGCCCGTGCGGATGTTCGCCTCGTCGATCAAATGCACGACGCCCGGCAGCGCGGTGCCGAGCGGAACGTCGATGTTCGTGGTCTCGGCCAGAGGCGTGAGCGCCGCATCGGTGAATTGTGTGTAGTCGATGTAGAAGTACGCCGCGGCGCCGGCCGCGATAAGAAGCAGCGCGACGATAAATGCGACGATTCCTCGTCCGCGGCTGTGGATACGGTCCGTCACGCGCGAGAATTTCCTGCAAAAATCCGAACGGACATTGTGCCCGAATCGGCGTTACGAATGTGCGCTGAGAGCCCGCAGAAGTCCACGCGCCTTCGCACGTGTTTCATCGAGTTCGCGCTCGGCGACGGAGTCGGCAACGATGCCCGCACCCGCTCGAAAATTGATTCGGCCGTCACGTAGCGTGAGCGTGCGAATGAGGATGTTGAGATCCATGTCGCCGTTGCGGTCGAGGTAGCCGATCGCGCCGGTGTACACGCCGCGCGGTGCGTCTTCGAGCTCCGCGATGATTTGCATGCAACGAACTTTGGGGCATCCGGTGATCGTGCCGCCAGGGAAAACGGCGCGGATGACATCGCCGGGCGTGACGCCAGCGCGCAGTTTTCCGCTGACGTTCGAGACGATGTGGTGAACATGCGCATAGCTTTCGACGGTCATCAGTTCGTCGACACATACTGAGCCGGCTTCGCAGATGCGACCGAGGTCGTTGCGTTCGAGATCGATCAGCATGACGTGTTCGGCG
This sequence comes from uncultured Rudaea sp., assembly GCA_964658115.1. GTDB lineage: Bacteria > Pseudomonadota > Gammaproteobacteria > Xanthomonadales > Rhodanobacteraceae > Rudaea. Next base: position 7,773 of record CAZZYA010000017.1, read on the forward strand.
CGCTCTTTGTCGTTCGCGACGAATTCGCGGATACGTTCGGCATCGTCATCGGATGTGCGCGGACGGGTACCCGCTATCGGACGCGTTTGCGCGATGCCGTTGCGCACTTCGACCAGCCGTTCGGGCGAAGACGAAATGACGGCCCACTCGCTCCATTGCAGCAGTGCGGCAAAGGGCGACGGATTGGATTCGCGCAATCGCGCGTAAAGTGCGGCGGGTGTCGTGTTTCGCGCACATCGCGCGCGCCATTCGCGGGAAAGATTGACTTGGAACGTGTCGCCATCATGCAGGTGCGCGTGAATTCTGGCGACTCCATCGAGAAATGTTGCTGAATCGTCTTCCTCGACGGAAACGACGACGAATGCGTCGTCGCTGTGCGGTGCGTCGACATCGCGGCGAAGTTGATCGAGTAAGTGTGCGTGAGTGTTTTCGGCGATCAGCGTGGTCGTCTGTGCGAAACGATCGACGACGATCGCGGCCGGACAACGCACGGCCATCGCGACGGGCAGTTCGGAATCGCGGCGCAACGGCAATGACGGTTCGATTTCGCCGGCCAGTTCATACGTGAGAAAAAGAAACCAGCCGCCGCGGAACGGTAACTCGCCGCGCTCATCGCTGCGTTCGATGCGCCATGCATCGTCGAGTTTATCGAGAAAACGTTCGGCCGATTCCGGTCGCAGTTCGATCGTTTCTTGCGGGAACGCGAAGAGGATATCGTAGCGCGCCGTTTTGCGTGGGCCGCTCACGCTTTCCAGCAAACAGGGATATCGCTCGGTACTGGTCGAAGCGATCGGCAAAAGATCGCGCGCGCCAGGCAGCACGACGGCGACGCACGTCTCGCCGCGCTTCGTCTTGGCGCGAACGTCCACGCGACTGGAAAATCAGAAACGCTTAAAAACCAGCGTACCGTTCGTGCCGCCGAAGCCGAACGAATTCGACAGCACCGTGTCGATCTTCACCTGGCGCGCCGTGTGCGGCACGTAGTCGAGATCGCAACCTTCGCCGGGTTCGTCGAGGTTGATGGTCGGCGGCAGCACGTTGTCGCGGATGGCGAGAACCGAGAAGATCGCTTCGACGCCGCCGGCCGCGCCAAGCAGATGGCCCGTCATCGATTTGGTCGAGCTGACCGGCACCTTTTTCGCCGCATCGCCGAAAGCGGATTTGATGCCTTGCGTTTCGGCGAGGTCGCCGAGTTGCGTCGATGTGCCGTGCGCATTGATATAGCCGATCTGATCCGGATTGAGCCCGGCGTCCTTCAATGCGGCGACCATGCAGCGCGAAGCGCCGTCGCCGTTTTCGCTCGGCGACGTCATGTGATACGCATCGCCGCTCATGCCGAAACCGACGAGTTCGCAATAAATGCGCGCGCCGCGCTTCTTCGCGTGTTCGAGTTCTTCGAGCACGACGACGCCTGCACCGTCGGAAAGGACGAAACCGTCACGGTCTTTGTCCCACGGTCGGCTGGCTTTGGTCGGTTCGTCGTTGCGCGTGGTCATCGCGCGCGCGGAACAGAAGCCGCCCATCGGGACGCCCGAGGTGGTGTATTCCGCGCCGCCGGCGACCATCACGTCGGCGTCGCCATACGCGATCATGCGCGCGGCGAGGCCGATGTTGTGCGTGCCGGTGGTGCAAGCGGTTACGCACGCGATGTTCGGGCCTTTGAGTCCGAGCATGATCGAGAGATCGCCCGAGGCCATGTTGATGATGGAGCTCGGCACGAAGAACGGTGAAATCTTGCGCTGACCGCCCTCGTTGAAGGCGATCGAGGTTTTTTCGATGGTCGTGATGCCGCCGATGCCCGCGCCAACAGCGACGCCGATACGTTCCGCGTCGGCTTCGTTCGGCTTGAGTCCCGAATCGGCCATCGCTTGCACGGAGGCGGCGATGCCGTAGTGGATGAATGGGTCCATCTTCTTCACGTCTTTCGGCGCGACAACGGTGGCCGGATCAAAATCGCGCACTTCGCCGGCGATACGCGTCGGAAACGTGCTCGCATCGAAGTGCGTGATCGGGCCGATGCCGCTCCTGCCTTCGACGATGTTCTTCCACGCGGTGGCTACATCGTTGCCGACGGGACTGACGATGCCGAGACCTGTGATGACGACGCGACGTTTGCTCATTTCAAACACTCATTTCAATTCGGCGGTCCGCAAACGAAAACTGCGCCCAGGGGCGCAGCTTCGACAGAACTGGAGCTTGGAGCGGGAAACTCAAGCCTTGACGTGCGCCTTGATGTAATCGACCGCCTGCTGGACGGTGGTGATTTTCTCGGCTTCTTCGTCCGGAATCTCGCATTCGAATTCTTCTTCGAGGGCCATCACCAGTTCGACGGTATCGAGTGAATCCGCACCCAGGTCGTCGACGAACGATGCGTTCGGCGTGACTTCGTCTTCTTTGACGCCGAGCTGCTCGACAACGATTTTCTTGACGCGTTCTTCAATGGTGCTCATGTGTGATTTCCCTAGAATTGGTATCAGTAGCCGAAGCGCGCGGATTGTAGTGTAAGCCGATTCTGCGCGCCACCGAACAAATGTTTCAACGCGTCACGGCATATACATCCCGCCGTTGACGTGCATCGTTTCGCCGGTGATATACGCTGCGGACGGCGACGCCAAAAACAAGACGGCTTGCGCGATGTCGTTGGGCGCGCCAAGCCGGCCTAATGCAATCTGCCCGAGCAACGCGGTGCGCTGTTCGTTGGGCAATGCCTTGGTCATGTCGGTGTCGATAAAACCCGGCGCGACGACATTCACCGTAATTCCGCGCGAACCGATTTCGCGTGCGAGCGATTTCGAAAACGCGATGATGCCCGCTTTCGCCGCCGCGTAATTGGCCTGACCCGGATTGCCGGTCAAGCCGATCACCGAAGCGATGTTGACGATGCGACCCTTGCGCGCTTTCATCATGCCGCGCATCACCGCTTTCGAGGTGCGATACACGGACGTGAGATTGGTGTCGAGGATTGCCTGCCAATCGTCGTCTTTCATGCGCATAAGCAATTGATCGCGCGTGATGCCGGCGTTGTTGACCAGAATGGAGATCGGACCGAATTCCTTGGCGATGTTTTCGATCAGCGATTCAACCGCCGCGCCGTCGGTGACGTTAAGTGCGCGGCCGCTCCCACCGTGCGCGGACAAGCGTTCACCGATCGCGTTCGCGCCGGACTCGGTGGTCGCCGTGCCGACGACCTTCGCGCCATGCGCGGCCAGCGTGTCCGCGATCGCGGCGCCGATACCGCGGCTGGCGCCGGTGACGAGTGCGATTTCACCGTCGAGAATCTTGCTCATCCGTTCGCTCCTTCTCTCTTTGCTGCCATTGCGAAATGACGGCCGAATCGATTATGCGTTCTTCCAATCGTGCAGCGCCTGCGCCATTTCTTCCGGCGCGCCGAGCGCGCGACCTTCCAGCGTGCGCTCGATGCGTTTGAGAAGACCGGTCAGAACTTTGCCCGGACCGCACTCTGCCACGCGCGTGATGCCGCGTGCCGGCAACTGCTGGATGCTTTCCGTCCACCGCACCGGCATATAGAGCTGTTGCGCAAGCGCGTGGCGAATCGCCTCGACATCGCCGTAGCTTTTCGCCTCAGCATTCTGAATTACCTGAATTTTCGGCGCCGACCATGAGATCGTTTCGAAGTGTTTCGCGAGCGCATCGGCGGCGCCACGCATGAGTGCGCAATGCGACGGAACGCTGACGGCGAGCTTCACCGTTTTGCGCACGCCGAGTTCGGCCAGACGTGCGATCGCGCGATCGACCGCCGCGACATTACCGGCGATGACCAATTGTCCTGGAGCATTGTAGTTGGCCGGCGCGACGACTTCGTCGCCCGCGACCTGCGCACAGACTTCCGCGATCTGATTATCGTCACCGCCCAGCACCGCCGCCATCGCGCCGACGCCCGCTGGGACGGCAGCCTGCATCAAGCGCCCGCGTTCGGCGACCAGACCCGCCGCATCCGAAAGCGACAGCACGCCCGCGCAAACGAGTGCCGTGTATTCGCCGAGACTGTGCCCTGCCAGCAGCGCAGGCGTGTCGCCGCCGCGCTCGTGCCACACGCGCCACACCGCCACGCCCGCCGCGAGCAGTGCGGGCTGCGTGTTTTCGGTTCGATTCAATAATTCTTCCGGACCATCCTGCGCGATCGACCACAAATCGACTTTTGCGCCTTCCGAGGCCTCTTTGAACGTTTCCTCGACGATGCCGGATTCCGAACCCAGTTCGGCGAGCATGCCGACCGACTGCGATCCCTGACCCGGAAAAACAAAAGCAAGATTGTCAGCCTGATGCATGCGAGATCCGAACGGTGAAAGTGACCGGAACGATCAGTAGCGCAGAAGCGCCGATCCCCAGGTGAAACCGCCGCCGAATGCCTCGAGCAGCAGCAATTGATCGCGCTGGATCTTGCCCGAGCGCACCGCGAAATCCAGCGCCAGCGGCACCGAACCGGCGGACGTGTTGCCGTGCTTGTCGACAGTCACGACGACACGCTCCATCGGCATGTCCAGACGCTTCGCCGTGGCCTGGATGATGCGGAGATTGGCCTGATGCGGAATCAGCCAATCGATGTCGTGGCGGTCGAGCCCGTTCGCGTCGAGCGTTTCTTCGACGACGCGGTCGAGCGTTTTCACCGCTACTTTGAAAACGTCGCTGCCCTGCATGAGCACGCGCACGCCGGCGTTTTTTTCTTGCGGTTTGAATCCGACCGACACACCGACCGGATTCCATAGCAATTCTTTGTGGCCACCGTCGGCATGAATATGCGTGGAAAGAATGCCGGGCTTGTCGGATGCCTGCAGCACGACGGCGCCTGCGCCGTCGCCGAACAGCACGCAGGTCGAGCGATCAGTCCAATCGACCATGCGCGACAATGTCTCAGCGCCAACGACCAACGCCGTCTTGACCGATCCGGCGCGAATGAAATTGTTCGCGACCGCCATCGCGTAGATGAATCCGGAACAGGCGGCGTTGACATCGAACGCGCCGCAGCCGTTCGCGCCGAGCCGATGTTGCAGCAGGCACGCGGTCGATGGAAAGATGATGTCCGGCGTGGTCGTGCCGAGCACGATCAGTTCGATGTCTTTCGCGCTGACGCCCGCCGATTCCATCGCCGCGCGCGCGGCGCCTTCGGCGAGATCGCAGGTGGTTTGCCCTTCGGCGGCGATATGCCGCTGGCGAATACCCGTGCGCGACGCGATCCACTCGTCGGATGTATCGACGAGTTTCTCGAGATCGGCATTGGTCACCACCTTTTCCGGCAGACAACTACCGGTTCCGGCAATGCGAGCATAGATCAAGGCGTTTTCCCCCTGACGCAGACGTTGAAGTTCATCGATACCGGGCGGTTCTTTGACCGCCTTCGATCCGATTAGTCTTCGTCGCGAACCTTGGTCTTGTCATCGATCACCTTGCGGCCGCGGTAGTAGCCGTCCTTGGTGATGTTGTGGCGCAGATGCACTTCGCCGGAGGTCGGATCAGTGCCGAGCTGCTTGGCGGTCAGCGCATCGTGAGCGCGGCGCATGCCGCGGCGGGAAGGGGATTTGCGGCTCTTGGCAACAGCCATGGTCTTTCTCCAATTATTTCTTCGTTACTTTCATCTTCTGCAGAACCGCGAAAGGATTTTCCTTTGTCGGCGATTCCACCTCGTCTTCGGCCGTCCAGCTCTGCTCGACCGGTTCTACGCCCGGCTTCAACGGCACCACGGGCAGCGCCAAAATCAATTCGTCCTCGATCACGTCGACCATGCGCAACTTGCCGTCGTCCTGCACCAGCAGCGGCTCGTATCCCGGCGGCAATCCCGCCTCGTCCGATTCGCTGACGATCAAACCCAATGTCGCATCCACGCGCACCGGCAAAACGAACGGATCGAGCGAGCGCTGACACATCAGCGGCAAACCCGCATCGGCCTTGACCCGGACGTTGGCGACGCCCAGTTCGTCTCGACCGAACTCGATATCGTAGGTGACGGCGCCATCCGTTGAACAGAGGCTGTCTTTCAGGCGCGGCATCGACGCCAGCGGGACACTGCCTTGAAACGCCCGTCGCGCCTGCACCATGCGCCACACATCCACAGTTTCTGGTAAAGCGGCATTCATGGCGCGCGCGATGTTAGGTTTTGCGCTGCACAAAGTCAATGAAAACCAATGAAAACAGCGCACTGATTGCCGCCATCGCGCCTCGGCGACGTTTAATTTACGCGCCAGCGGGCATAAGGCAGACTAGTCTTCAAAGAGGGATGCGGCACGTGGTCTATCTGTTCATCGCCGCCGTCACGGCGGCCGTCTTGTTCGCCACGTTGTGGCTGCACGAACGTCATCTGCATGCCCGGCACCAGGCGATCCGCGCCCTGCTCGACGGCGCCGACGCGTTCGAGGTGCTGCTGCAGAAGTGTCGCGACCGCATGCAGAAGCTGCGCGACATGCTGTCGATTCTTCCGGAAGAGATGAGCGCCCGCGCCGACAGCGCACTGGCAGCCGATGAAAAAGTACAGGCAGCGTTGAAAGATCTACTCGCGCATCGGTTGTGGATTCAGCAGCACGCGCAAACAGCCACGATCGATCAATTTCGCGTTGCGCGCGAGGCGCTGACTCACTCGCGCGCCACGCTGTCGGCGTTACTTGAACGTCTCGACGCCGCTGCCAGCGATCTCGAACACGCGCAGGCAAGCGCGCGCGAGGCCGGACGGCGAATACCATGACAAGTCTCGATGCGGTCGACCTGGTGCTTGGATCGAGTTCACCGTACCGCCGTGAACAACTGTCGCGAATCTTCACAAACTTTCGCGTGTTGAAACCCGATGTCGACGAACTGCCGCGCGCGAATGAATCTCCGCGCGCGTTGGCGGTGCGGCTCGCCGCAGCAAAGGCCGAAGTCGTGGCCGCGAAATGTTCCGGCGCGATCGTGATCGGCTCGGATCAAGTCGCCGATCTTGACGGTCGGCCACTCGGAAAACCCGGCACTGCGGAGAATGCCGTGTGCCAGCTCATCGCGTGTGCCGGCAAAACCGTCGTTTTCCATTCAGCACTGTGCGTCATCGATGCGCGCGCCGCGATGCACGCGAGTTTCGAAGCCGTCGACACCACGCGCGTCAATTTCCGCGAACTCGACGAAGCCGAAATCCGTCGCTACGTAGAACGGGAAAATCCGATCGATTGCGCCGGCGCGTTCAAATCCGAAGGGCTCGGCATCGCATTGTTCGAATCGATCGAGTCGACCGATCCCACCGCGTTGATCGGTCTTCCGATGATTGCGTTGTGCACACTGTTGCGGCGCGCGGGAATCGCGACCGTTTAATCACTGCAACGCAACTTCGCATGCCGTCGCTGGATGCATCCGCGTCGCGACGTCTCCATCGAACCAGCGATATTTCTTGCGACCTTCGAACGGATCGAGCGCGGCGATGAGTTTCAGATCGCCGACACGCGTGCACAGAGTGCCCAACCATTCGGCCCGTTCGCGCTCGCGGCGCGCCGTCGGTTCGACGACAAGCAACACGGAATGTGGTGCGAGATTTCGCAACGCGGCTTCATCGCGCTTCCATTGCGCGAGCTGCGGCGCACGGCCGTGTTTTGTGTTGGTCGGATGATCGAGCGAATACACCGGACGCGTACCGCCGAGCGCGAAATCGAGTTCCGCGGCGAGCATGAAATTGTCGGCGACGAGTACGTCGTCTGTGTGCATTGGTTCCGCGAGCAGCGTTTGTGTCTGCGATGCGGCAAAGTCCCAGCCGACGAAGTGTTCCGGAAACGCTTTCACGCTGGCGAAACGTTGCGCAAGATCCGGCCATGTCGCGGCAAGGAGATACCCGTAAACCATTGCCACGCCGACGACGAGCAGTGCACTCGCGATCGAAGTGAAAATCCGCATCGCCGTCGATGGTGCGGCGAAGAACAGCGCCGGCATCGCGACAAGGAGCGGCAGATAACCCGGGATCGGCCAATGCACGCGGAAGCGTGTGTCGTCGGCGTATAAGCCGAGGAAAAAAAACATCAGCACGGGCACGAGCGAACAAACGGTGAGTAAGTCCCACGGCGCACCGGCGCGCGATCGCACAGCGCAACGAACCGCCGTCCACAGCAGCAGCACATAGAACAACGGTGTGCACACGATTCCCTGTTCGATCGGCTGCGCGAGCGCGTCGCCATGAAACACCCAAGGATTTCGCTCGACAAACTGGAATCGCAGCGCCGATCCGTCGTGCTGCGTATTGAAAATGGCGATCGGCAATACGCCTATCATCATGATCGCGATTGCGAGCCACAGTTTCGGATTTCGCCACAGCGCGCGGCCTCGTGGCATAGCGCACAAGAAAAACAAACCCGCCGCGACCAGAATCGCCGCGCGATAGTGACTCAGCCACGCACCCGCGAGTGCCAACCCCAGCGCGATCCACGAGCCGGTGCGATTCGTGCTCGACGCCGCTTCGAGCCGGTCCAGCGCGACGACCGTGCAGAACGTCAGCGGCGCATCCGGCAACGCGAAGATTCCCATCGCAGCGACCAGCGGCGTCGCCAGCGCGAGCAATCCCGACCACGCACCGGCCGTCGTTCCAAACAAGCGCGTTGCCATCCGCATGACGACCAACGGAATCGCCGCGCCGAGCAGCAAGAACACCGCGCGCATGCCGAACAGTCCGTGGCCGAACAACGTCTCGCCGATGCGGATCAGATATGCCGTCGCCGCCGGGATATCGCTGAACGACCAGTCCAGCGCGCGACTTTCCTGCCAGTACCACGCCTCGTCGCCGAACGGCAGCAACCGCGTTGCAAGGACGACGTGAATCCCCAATGTAAGGAACCACGCCGCCCAGAACGCGGTCTGCACCGCTTGTCGCCCTGTTGGCCGCGATGTTTCGGCGGCGTATACATTGCCTATACTCAAACCCATGCACCCTGATTCGATAGACCGACGCGCGCCATGACCCTCTCTCGTATTCCGTCCGTTTCCACCGCCACGCCAGGCCGTCTCGACGCGACGCTCGCGGCGGCGCTCACCCGCGCCGAGCAGCAGGTCAACAATGTCGTACTCGGCAAAAGTCCACAAGTCCGGCTTGCATTCGCGTGCCTTCTGGCCGGCGGACATTTGCTGATCGAAGATCTTCCCGGCGTCGGCAAGACGACGCTCGCACACGCGCTCGCCGCCACGCTCGATCTGTCGTTCCAGCGCGTCCAGTTCACCTCCGATCTGCTGCCGTCGGACATCATCGGTGTCAGCATCTTCGATCGCGAAGCGAACCAGTTCCAGTTTCATCGGGGTCCGCTGTTCGCGCAGCTCGTGCTCGCCGATGAGATCAACCGCGCCACGCCGAAAACGCAAAGCGCGCTGCTCGAAGCGATGGCCGAACAGCAAGTCACCTCCGACGGCATCACGCACAAACTCGCTTCGCCATTCTTCGTCGTCGCGACGCAGAACCCGCTCGATCTCGCCGGCACGTACCCATTGCCGGATTCGCAGCTCGACCGTTTCATGCTGCGCATCGGTCTGGATTATCCCGATCGCGAAGCCGAGCGCGCGCTGCTCTCCTCTACCGATCGCCGCGAAGTGATCGCGCATCTGCGACCGTGCCTGGATGGCGGACAAGTGCTGCAGCTTCGCGCCGCCGTAACGCAAGTGATGACGAGTCCCGCGCTGATCGACTACGTGCAATCGCTGATGGCCGCGAGCCGTGCGCATGCGGACGTCCGCGTTGGCCTTTCCCCGCGCGCCGGTCTGGCGTTGCTCAATGCGGCGCGGGCATGCGCGCTGCTGCTCGGGCGCGGCTATTGCGTGCCGGAGGATGTGCAAAGCGTTTTCGTCGGCGTGGCGGCGCATCGTCTTATTCCGGCGGGCACAAGTCATCTCACGCGCGATCAACTGGCGGCGTCGCTGCTCGCCAACGTCGCCGTTCGCTGACGATGGCGAATGCCGACGCCGTCGCGACACGCTGGTCGCGGTTGCTCGGACTCGCAGAGCGCAGACTGCCAGCACTCACCCGTCTGAAAAAAAAGGAAGCGCTGCCGATCCGTCTCGATCGCCGCCGCATTTACGTCGTGCCGTCGCGATTCGGCTTGTTGTTTTCGCTGATCCTCGTCGTGATGCTGCTCGGCGCGCTCAACTACAACAACAATCCCGCGATCCTGCTTACATGCCTGATCGCCGCGGCGAGTTATCAAAGTATTTTCCAATCGTTCCGCGCGTTGCACGGCATCGAACTCGTCGCGATCCAGGCGCAGCCATGCCACGCAGGCGGCGAGTTGTCGCTTTTTCTACATTTCCACATTGATGCAAAACGACGGCGCAGTTTGCGTCTAAGCGTCGGCGACTATCAGACGGTGTTCGATCTCGAACCCGGCGGCGGCGGCAAAATACTGATTCAAATTCCCGCGCCGCGCCGCGGCTGGCAAGCGCCGGGCCGCATCAAACTGTATAGCGAATATCCGTTCGGTCTGTTCCATGTCTGGAGTTGGCTGAATCCGGACTCCACCGCGCTGGTGTATCCGCGTCTCGACGACAACGCACCACCCCTGCCGCAAGTCGCCGCGCAGGCGAACGCGCAAGCGGTGCGAGGACGTGGCGACGAACTCGCCATGCTGCGCGAATACCGACCGAGCGATCCGATGCGCAGCATCGCGTGGAAAGCGAGCGCGCGTCACGACGCGCTGCTCGTGAAGGAATTCGAGCAATTCCGCGGCCGCGAGATTTTGCTGTCTTTTTCTGCGCTGCACGGCCTCGGCTACGAGGCGCGCATCGCGCGGCTGGCGCGCTGGGTGTGTGTAGCGGAAATTGCGCAGGTTCGCTATTCACTCGAATTGCCGCATCGGCGCATTGACTCGGGACTGAGTCCCGAACATCGCGACGTATGCTTGCGCGAACTGGCCGTGATGCCTGGCGGCGACGAGTGAAACGCCCACCGGTCGAACTGACGCAACCGCAATTTGCGCTTACAGCCGCGAGCGTGGCTGTGTCGGTGTTGCCGCACTTGTCGCATATACCGTGGCTGTTCGCGATTCCGATTCTTTTGATGCTGCTTGGCCGCTATCTGCAACGGCTGCGAACGCGCGCGCGACTTCCGATCTGGATCAAGCTGCCGCTGATCATCGTTTTTCCGGTTCTGATCGTCGTTCACTACGGCAATATTTTCGGACGCGAACCGGGAAGCGTGCTCGCCTGCGCCATGCTCACGCTCAAGCTGCTCGAAACCGAAACGCGCCGCGATGCGCACATGGCAATCGCATTTTCGGCGTTCGTGCTGATGAGCGCGCTGCTGTTCGACAGTGGCCTGCTGTTCACCCTGGCGTTGCTCGCCGCACTTGGTTTGCTGCTCGCCGCCTTGCGCGAACTCGAGCCACGTCCGGCGGACGCCAAGCCGCAAACGTTGCGAATCGCCGCTGTGGAAGGTCTGCGCGCCAGCGGACTTGCGCTGTTCGCCGCCGTTCCGCTGGCGCTGATTGTTTTCTTTTTCTTTCCAAGACTCGGCAGCCCGATGTGGGGCGCGCCGACCGACGCCATCGCGCGCACCGGTTTGGGCGATCGCATGGCGCCGGGGAGCGTGCAGGAATTGCTGATCGACGACAGTCCGGCGTTCCGCGTCGCATTCCACGGTCCGACACCGCAACGTCAGACGTTATACTGGCGCGGGCCGGTACTGTCGTTTTTCGACGGCACGACATGGTCGCGTCCGGAATTTCGTTCGTCGCGCGCCGGCGCCGGTGATCTTCGCACGAGCGGCGGCATGATCAGTTATCAGGTTACGCTCGAACCTTCTGACCAGCGCTGGCTGCTGGCGCTCGACATGCCATTGAGTGCGCCGGAAAACGCGGCGCGCGGCGCCGACATGAGTCTGGTCAGAAGTTCGCTGGTCGATAACGTCGTGCAGTACGAAATGACATCGGCGACGAAATACACGCTGGATGTCAATCTCAATTCGGACGTGCGTACACGCATGCTCGAACTGCCGCACGACGTGAATCCCCGTTCGCGCGAACTCGCGCTCGGCTGGCGCGATCGTCTCAGCGACGACAACGCGGTGATCAGTGCCGCGCTCGATCTGTTCCACGAAAAATTCTTCTACACGCTGAACGCACCGACATTGTCGCCGCGCGATTCCGTCGATGATTTCCTGTTCGAAACGCAACGCGGTTTCTGCGAACACTACGCGTCGGCCTTCACGTTCCTGATGCGCGCGGCCGGCATTCCCTCGCGTGTCATCACGGGCTATCAAGGCGGCTTTTACAATGATGTCGGCGACTACTGGGTCGTGCGCCAATCCGACGCGCACGCATGGTCGGAAGTTTGGCTCGACGGTCGCGGCTGGGTGCGCGTCGATCCGACGGCGGCGGTGAGTCCGCAGCGCGTTGATCTCGGCGCGCGCGCAGCGGCGGGTGCCAGCGCACCGTGGTATCAAGCCGACTGGCTGCAGTCCGCGCGCAACCAGTTCGATTTGATCAACCGGATGTGGGACAACGCCATCGTTCAGTTCAACGCGTTGCGGCAGCAAAGTCTGCTCACGCCGTTTGGCGTCGACAACGCGGATTTCGGCAAGCTGATGGGCGTACTGGTCGCGTGCAGCACGGGCTTGCTCGCGTTGTTCGCATGGTGGGTGCTGCGTTCACCGCGTCGAAACGTCGATCGGCTGGACGCAGCCTACGCGAGGCTGCGCGCGAAACTCGCCAGGGCCGGCGTCGTCTCAGCTGACGTCGAAGGACCGCTGACGATCGCTGCTCGCGTTCACAGACGGGCTCTTTGCGACGCATCGCTTTCGGAACTGTTCGCCGAGTACGTTCGCCTGCGCTATGCGCGAACGACGCCGGCTGACCGCGAGATAAAGCGATTCGCACATGCCGTCGCTTCTTTACGTTTGGTAACGGTTTCGCGTGCAGAATAGGTTGCGCCGGCGCGACGATCGGCGCCGGGTTGTCGTCACCATCAACGACGGGAGTGTGCCATGCGCGGCGTTTTCCTACTCATCGTTTTCGCTCTACTCGCACTCGGTGGCTGCGCCACGGTGCCTACTCCCATCGCGGGCAAAGATTTCGCGACCATAACGCCGCAACAGGCCGCCGCGCAGAACGCGCGCAGCACACGGGTGCGCTGGGGCGGCGAAATCATTCGTGTCGATCCGAAAGCGGACACCACGTGCTTCGAAATCCTGTCGCGCGATTTGTATTCCGACGCGCGTCCTGATCGCCGCGACGGCAGCGACGGCCGCTTCATCGCGTGCAGCAAGGGATTCTACGATCCAGCCGTTTACGCCAGGGGCCGCGATCTGACCGTCACCGGACAACTGGACGGGACCGAGCGACGTCCCGTCGGCGAGCATGACTATTTGTATGCGCGCGTCGACGCTGAAGGCATCTACCTGTGGCCGAAGCGCGAACGCGTGCCGTATTACGATCCGTTCTATTGCGATCCGCTGTGGGGACCGTGTTGGGGTCCGTACGTTTGGGGTCCGCCGGGTCTGATGTTTCGCGCACGTCCCTGGTGATCGCAGACACTATCGTTTAGCCGGCCGGCCACGTCATCGGCCGCCCGGCGAGCAAATGCAGATGGATGTGGAACACCGTCTGCCCACCGTGTTTATTCGTGTTCATGACGAGGCGATAGCCGTCGTCGGCGAATCCTTGTTTTTTCGCCCATGCCGTCGCAGCGATGACGAGTTTTCCGATCAGTTCGGCATCGTCGGCCTTCGCGTCGTTGAGTGTCGCGATGGCGCGCTTGGGAATGAACAGCACGTGCACCGGAGCTTGCGGATTGATGTCGCGGAACGCGAGGATCTCGTCGTCTTCGTAAACGATGTCGGCCGGAATTTCCTTGCGGATGATTTTACCGAACAGCGTGTCGCCGCCGATCTTGTCGACCATGGTCTGTTCCTTTATTCCAATATCTGCCGACCGCCGAACGCGTGCGCGAGCGTGCCGCGATCGATAAATTCCAATTCTCCCCCGAGCGGCACACCGTGCGCGAGACGTGTCGCGCGTACGTTCGCCTGACGCGCGATCTGACTCAGCAAGTGCGCGGTCGCTTCGCCTTCGACCGTAGGATTCGTGGCGATGATCAATTCCTTTACCTCACCTTCGGCCAGTCGCGCGGCGAGAAAATCCAGACCGATTTCTTTCGGACCTAAACCATCGAGCGGCGACAGACGACCGAGCAATACAAAATAGCGCCCGCGAAATCCGGTCGCCTGTTCGATCGCCAGTTGATCGGCCGGCGTTTCGACGACGCACAAAAGCGATGCATCGCGCGATGTATGCGAACACAGCACGCATATCGCGTCCTCGCTGAACGTGCGGCAGCGCGAACAGTTGCCGATGCGTTCGGCCGCCGCGTCGAGTTTTTCGGCGAGCCGCCGCGCGCCGTTGCGATCGCGTTCGAGAATATGGAACGCCATGCGCTGCGCCGATTTCGCGCCGACGCCCGGCAGGCAACGCAATGCTTCGATCAGTTCGTTGAGAAGCGGTGAGCCGGACATCAGAACGGCAGCGTGAATCCCGGCGGAAGGTTCATGCCGCCGGTGACTTGACTCATCTGTTCCTGCGACGCCGCGGCGACTTTGTTCACCGCATCGTTGAACGCGGCGGCGACGAGGTCTTCGGCCATCTCCGGATCGTCGGCGAACAGTTTGCGATCGATCGCGACGCGACGAACTTCGTGACGGCCATTCATCGTTACGCTGACCACGCCGCCGCCGGATTGTCCGACGACTTCAATCTTGCCGATTTCTTCCTGCGCGCGCTTCAGGTTTTCCTGCATGCGCTGCGCCTGCTGCATCAAATCGCCCAATCCGCCACGCATCCTATTTCTCCATCGACCGACTGACCGGCTTCACCGAACCGGGTACCACCTGCGCACCGAAGTCGCGGATCGCCGCCTGCACGAACGAATCGGAATCGATCGCCTGCTCGGCCGATTTCTGCCGCGCGGCGCGATCGCGTTCGTTCGCATCGGCGGGCGTCTCGATCGCGTTTGCGCTTTTCTCGAAACGCACCTTGACCGGCTGACCGAGCACGGCGCCGAGTTTGTCCTGGAGCGCCGAAATCAGCGACGGCGCGGCCAGATCACCGTGGCCGTCTTTCGTCGACAGACGAACAACGCCGTTCTCGATGCCGATCAGCGCGGAATTGCGCGCGAGTTCGCCGGCCGGACCGCCCAGTCCCGCCAGACGGATCAGATTCGCCCAATCACCGTCGAATGCGACAGGCGCTTCTCGTATCGCAGTTTCAACTTTCGGAACTTCAACTTCGGGAACGTCATCCCTCGCAACGCCAACCTTCGGAGGTTCGACTTTCGCAGGTTCGATTTCCCGTGTTCCGACTTTCGAAACGTCAGATTTAATCGGCTCAACACGCGACGCTGATTTGATTTCTTCCACACGCCTGGCGGCGTTCGGTGCCGGCACATCGCGTGGGGTCGGCACGGGCTGCGTTGGTCGCGCGCCTGCATCGGCCGGACGAAACGCGAGCATGCGCAGCATCGTCATCTCGAAACCGGCGCGCGGCGTCGGCGCGAGAGAAATATCCCGGCGCCCATTGATCGCGATCTGATACAGCAACTGCACTTCTTCCGCCGGCAACGCCTGCGCGAGCGCCGCGACGGCGGTTTCGTCACTGCGATCTTCGAGTTCGTGCGTCGCCACGAGTTGCTTCAGCTGCACGCGATGCAATGCGCCTGCAATGTCGTCGAGCACGCCGCCGAAATCCGGCGAGAACTCGGCGAGACGGTCGATCTCGCTCATCAGTCGCACGCCGTCGTTCGCCTGCACGGCTTCGAGTAACGCGAACACCCGGCCGCGCTCGATGGTGCCGAGCATCGCGCGCACCTCATCGGCGTGAACCGCTCCCGCGCCGTACGCGATCGCCTGATCGAGCAGCGACAGTCCATCGCGCAGAGAACCATCCGCGCCGCGCGCGAGCTCGCCAAGTGCGGGCTGTTCGTACACGATCTGTTCGGCGTCGAGAATGCGTTTCATCTGTCCGGAAATCTGGTCCGGCAGCAGACGTTTCAGGTTGAACTTCAGACAACGCGACAAAACCGTCACCGGCAATTTCTGCGGATCGGTCGTCGCGAGCAGGAATTTGACGTGCTCCGGCGGCTCTTCGAGCGTCTTCAACAGCGCATTGAACGCCGACTTGCTGAGCATGTGCACTTCGTCGATCAGATAAACCTTGAAGCGCCCGCGCGACGGCGTGTACTGCGCGTTCTCGATCACCTCGCGCACGTCATCGACGCCCGTGTTGCTCGCGGCGTCGATCTCGATCATGTCCATGAATCTGCCGATGTCGATGTCCTTGCACGACGAGCACTCGCCGCACGGATTCGAGGACTGTCCGCGCTCGCAATTCAGCGATTTAGCAAAGATGCGCGCGATGGTCGTTTTACCGACCCCGCGTGTGCCGGTGAACAGGAATGCGTGATGCATCCGGTGCGAATCCAGCGCGTTGGACAGCGCGCGAACAACGTGTTCCTGGCCGACGAGTTCCGAGAACTTACGAGGGCGCCACTTGCGTGCGAGGACCTGATAGGACATGGGTGAATCTTAGCAGACGCGGGTGTTACGCTCGTTAGCGGATCGCGTGATGCGATTGAGATTGACGCGAGGCTTTCGTTCGCGTCTCGAGCGAATCACGTTCGGCTCGGTCGATGCCGACAAGACAAAACCACCTATCAGGAAAAAGTTCGCGACTCTTAGCGTCGAGTGGCAGCGCAAGTAGCCTGCTACGGATCAGATCCTAAAAGATGTTTTTTGCCGCTCGCAGCGAAGTCTCAGCGCAAAAAAAAACAGACCGAAACTCAGCTGGCCATCAACTGAAACGAAAACAAGCGAGAGAAGGTGGCAACCCCGCCAGCCACATCCCGGCACCCGAATCATTCACTACCGTTGCTGCCTTCCGGCCCTGGCGGGGTTTGCAAACTATCGTCGCGAGAGGACCAACGGGGTCGCCATAAGACGGCGTAGATGTCACCGGTGAAACAATTTTACCTAACTTGCTCGAAATGCCGGTGCCGGGAGACTGCAGCGCGAACGTCTCCGTACTGAAAATGCCCTCTTCAGGGACATTCACGGGCAAAACTTCGAGTCGCTGCGTAAAGTTTACGAGAAAAAAACTTCGAATCGCAAGACACGTCCTATTTAAGGGCTTTCGTAAGCAAGAAAATCGCGCATCGGAACAGGAAATCACGCGGCGAAATTTGTGCGCGGAAAAAGAATCAGCACAACGTCGCAATGCGAGCATCCGAACGAGAGCCGGTCTACGGTCGATTACGAGAAAGCCGCGCTTCTGGGAATGAGGGCGCTTCACGTGCCGGAGCATGGCATGGACAAAAGTCGGTAACCACGCAAAGCAGCGCGTATCTTACGCTCGTCACGCTCCGCTGCCACCTGTCGGGTTTGCAGTGCACCCACGTCATTTTAAGAGTACCGTGAGGGTGTGGCGCTAAAAGCGCTGCGAGGTCTCGCGCCAACGCTCTCAGTTGGCCATGTGGCCCCGGCCACCGCATCTGCGGAGAATTCCTTGATCACCGACATCCGCGCACCTGTGCGCGGTGAATTGATCGCCAGTCCTTCGAACGTAGAAAGATCCAACATTTTGCCAAAGGCCCTTGTCGACGAGCGCCCCACCAGCTCTCGTTTGCTTCTAAGCGCCGGATTGAATGACTTACAGCCATTCGTCATCTCACGTCGACTCGGTCGTAGTGAGCATCGCTTAGCTCGCCTTTCGTACGCGGCGCCGCCTCGACTGGTCGACGGTGGACCATCTCTAGAAAGTCCCGCCGCTCTGTACTCCTCCAGGGCAGAGTCCCAATCGCTACC
>CAZZYA010000018.1:0-25215 GCA_964658115.1 uncultured Rudaea sp.
CAGAAATCGACGCGGTATACCAGCGGCTGCAGTTGACGCCGGATTATCTGAAAGCGCGATGGAAAGAAGAGATCGCGATCGACTCGAACAGCGTCGACCAACTTCGGCAGGCGTCGCGATCGTACGGATCGTTACCTCTGATCGTGCTGACACAGTCCGAAGCTGCCGGTGCCGACCCGTCAACCAGCGGTTTCGTAAAGTCGCACGAGAAACTCGCGGCATTATCTACCGTGGGCGAGGATCGCATCGTTGCGGATTCGTCGCACAATATTCCGTTCGATCAGCCAGAAGCCGTGATCAAGGCAATAAACGATGTTCTGAATCAAATTCCAAAAAGCGATATATCACCTTCACGACTCGCATCGCCGCATGTGCCGCTCGATTTGTTGGCGCCGTTCGACGCCCGCTCGCCCTGGCGCTTGGTCGTGACGGAAAGTGCGCCGGTTAAAGATGGTAGCGACAGCGATGCGCCAGGTGCGCTGACGTTGTGCCTGCAACAAAGTCCGTCGGGACCGTGCGCGTTCGACGCGACGACGCCATCCGCCGCAGAATCTTCTGACGTTCCGGACTGGCGCGAACCGCATTATTTGCTAAATGCCGAAGTGGTCTATCCGCGCGGCCCGGCATCCGCACCGCTGCTGATGCTTGTAACCGCCGGCCTGCATGGCGGAAATGGAAATCGACTGATCACTATGCAATTGCTTCGGTACGATGCCAGTCGCGACCAATTCCAGCGCATCTTCACGCAGAGCACAGGTCACAACAACAATCAGGAAATCCGTTTCATCGTTGATGGACCGCTTCGCGGAAGCGTCATCTCCGCCGAACCCATGCAGCATTTGCCTTATGGTTACCAGATCGTCGTCAACGGGTTTTCTAGCGCGGGCACTTATCGGGAAGTCCTCCGCTTCCGCAGTGCTACGACCTACGGCGACGGCAACCATCTGGCCGTGATCGATTCGGAAATGCCCAACATCCAGCGGCGGCTTGGGCTTTGGAAACCCGGTCAACCGCTTCCCGCGCCCGCGAGCATCGATGGCAAGCCGTGCGACAAACCGACGCTCAAACATTCCGAATTGTGGTGCGATTGAGAACTTCTTATGCGGCGTGAAATACGCCAGCTATTTTTCGCGCAGCGCCGAAACCATCGCGCGAATTTTCTCGACATCGCTGCGCAACTCGCCCGCTTCCATACCTGATCCCGCGAAAGCGATATAGCGCATCGCTGACGGCAACGCGCGCTTGGCGGATGCATGGAATTCCCGAGCGCCGGTCGCTGCACGTACAGCGGCGATGTTGTGCTCATCGATACCGGCGCCGGGCATTATCAGGATGCGATTCGCTGCCTGCCGAATCAGGGCCGCGATCGCGTTTACGCCGTCGATGGCGCGGGTGCTCGCACCCGAGGTCAGGATGCGTTCGCAACCCAATGCAATCACAGCGTCGAGAGCCTGGCGCTGATCGCGCGTGACATCGAACGCGCGATGGAATGTCACGCCGAGGTTTCCAGCCGCGGTGATCAACGCGCGACAGCGCGCGACATCGATGTTCCCGTTCGCATCCAGCACGCCGATCACAACACCGTCGCAACCCAGCGCCTTGCACGTTTCTATGTCGCGTTCGATCGTTTCCAATTCGAGTTCGCTATAAAGAAAATTTCCATCACGCGGACGAATCAGCACATAGATGGGTATGCGCAGGCGTTCGCGTGCCAGCGCGATCAGCGCGTGCGATGGCGTGAGTCCGCCAAGTTCGAGCGCGCTGCACAGTTCGATTCGATCCGCGCCGCCTTCTTGCGCCGCGAGCGCGGAGGGAACGGAGTTCGCAACGATCTCAAGAATCGGCGCTGTCATTTCTGCTCGCTGGCGTAAACCGATGGGGCATCGAGCAGCGCATCCTGTTTCTTCGCGTCGCAAACGGCAAAGACGAAGCCTTTGTGCAGCGCATAAGCTCCGACTTCACCGTGTTTGTTCATCGCCAAGAAACAGACTTGCACGCGCTTGCTCGTTTCCGGTCGCTTGTGCACGACGCGCTCGATCGCCAGACGACACGCCTCCATCGGCGAGTGTCCCTGACGCATGAATTCGACAACAAGAAAACTCGCCGCGTTGCGCAACATCTCCTCGCCGACGCCCGAGGCCGTCGCCGCACCGACGTCATTGTCGACATACAAACCCGCACCGATGATCGGGCTATCGCCGACACGACCATGCAGCTTGAACGCCATGCCGCTCGTCGTGCACGCGCCAGCGAGATGTCCAGTCGCATCGAGCGCGAGGATGCCGAGCGTGTCGTGATTGCGCGCATCCCCGGGTTGGCCGCGTTCGACGTTCATCTGCGTTTGATAGTGCGAGGTCTTCAGCCAGTCACGCCACGCCTGCCGCGCGCTATCGGAAAGCAATGGCGTTTTCTCGAATCCTTGTTGCAATGCGAATTGCTGCGCGCCGGCGCCGACCAACAAGACATGCGGCGACTTCTCCATCACCGCGCGCGCCACGGAAACAGGATGAGCGATATCTTCGATCGCGGCGACCGCACCGCAGCGTCCGTCACCGTCCATGATGCTCGCGTCGAGCGTCAGCACGCCGTCACGATCCGGATTTCCACAATGGCCGACGGTGCTGTTGCACAGCTCGCTTTCGACCCATCGCGCACCCGTCTCGACCGCTTGCAGCGCGCTACCGCCGCTGGCGAGCGCAGTCCACGCCGCGCGGTTGGCGCCCACTCCAAAGTCCCATGTCGAAACGACGCGCGGTCCGCTTGGCGGCGTCGTTACGGCTAACGCTCCGCCGGCAACCGTCAGAGCCGGTAAGGAAAGTAACGTCGTGCGCAGGAATATTCTTCGATCAGTCATGATTCGCAAAAATAACGCCAAAGGAATTTTGCAGTAAATCAGCCAACACAGCATGTGAGCTTACAACTCAACACGCGGCGGAACTACGTTGCACGCCGTCGCTCATGCGCAAGCGATCGCTTGTGATGCGTGATCTCGAAGGTCAGAACGCCGATGGAAAATTTACCATGCACAAATCCATCGCACGCTGACAGAAGATCGACCCGTACTGCCCGATCTCGCCGGTGAACGCCTTGCGCAGCAACGTGACTACGCGAGCGCAGATACCGGCGATACGCTCGCCAGGTTCAAGGACGCGCGTGCGAAAACCATTCGGATTCTCTCGGCGCTCACCGCAGATCAGCTTGATAGGGTGGCGATTTTCGAAAACCGGCCGACCACGCTTCGCGGTCTCGTGCACGTTTTATGCAGCCACGATTTTCAACAATTGGCCGGACTGCAATGGCTGTTGGCCATGATGAGCAGCCCCGAAGCGAGCGTCGACGATTGCGCAAAGCGGTAAACGTCTGTAATTGTTAGCAACGCCTAACCTTCGCGAAACACGCGAGAGTAATATGTGATTATCGTCGCGGCACCTAATTGAATTTGCGATGTCAAAAATGACGCCGGAAATTGGAAAATCGTCAGGATCACGCGTTTAAGTAACTTGGGTACTGCGAGTCGCGCGACCGACGACAAAAATCCACTACTGCGAAAATTCCTTGTTATGAAAATATTATATTCGTCCATTTTGTCCGTGCTTGCTGCATTCGCATTCTTGACGCAGCCGGCGATCGCGGCGAGTTCGGAATCCGGCGTCGCACGAAACGTCGTGACTGATCCCGTCGATGCGAGTCGGGCGACCGCCATCACCGAATCGAAAACCGCTTGGTTCACGCAGGCAGCCGACATCGGTGCAGCGCCGGACGATCTCGTCATGCGCGGCCTCAGTGTATTTCTGCAGCGTCCCGCCGAGCGCGAACAAAGTCTGCAGCAACGACTCGCGCAGATTCAGGATCCGCAATCATCGGAATATCATCGTTGGTTGTCGCCGACGGAATTCGGCAATCGGTTCGGCAACTCCGATCACGATATTCGATCCATTTCAGACTGGCTTGCCGCGTCGGGATTGCATGTCGATAGTATTGCGAATGGTCGCTCTCAGATTTTCTTCAGCGGAACCGTAGCCGACGTTACCCGAGCATTGGGAACACCGCTTCACTATTTCAGTCGAAACGGCGAAGTGCGTATCGGCAATACACGCGATCCGCAAATTCCGAATGCGTTGCTTCCGGCCATTCATTCCATTCGCGGTTTGCACGCTTGGAAACAACACGTGTCGGCGCAGACGGTTCGCGCTTCCGCGACCGCAGGTCAGATTGGCCGCCGGCCGATGGATACGTATTGCCCCACCAGCACGTGTTCATACACGGTATTTCCGACCGATTTCGCCAAGATTTACGATCTCGACGGCGCCAATGCCAGCGGCCTCGATGGCACTGGCCAAACCATCGCGATCATCGGACGCTCTCGCGTCGACGTCGACGATCTGACCAATTTTCAAAAAATATCGGGCACCTCGTTCGCCACGCCAACGGTTATCGTTCCGGCCGGCGGCGTCGACCCCGGCAATCCGGCGACGACGTGCACGACATCCAATCCGGACACGTGCAGTTCGCCGCCAGATGCCGTGCAAGATCAAGTCGAAGCGACGTTGGATGTCGAGCGCGCCGCGAGTATCGCGCCGCAAGCCAAGATCCTTTTGATCGTCAGCGCCGATGTGAAGTCGGCGAACGGTACGCTGCTCGACGATGGGAGCGACGTCGCCACGCAATATGCGATCGACACCGATCCTGTGCCCGCGCAAATCGTGAGCATCAGCTTCGGTGCGTGCGAAGGCGATGTTGGCCGAGCTGGCACCGCGGAGGAGACTTCGCTGTTCAATCAAGCGGCCAACGAAGGTATTTCCGTTTTCGTTTCGTCCGGTGACGAGGGCGCGGCCGGTTGCGCTGGCGGTCCCGACGACAGCAAACCGACATCGAACCAGTCATTGAGCATCAATGCGATATGCGCTCCGGCAACAGCCACCTGCGTGGGTGGTACCGAGTTCGCGGACACCAGCAATCCGAGTCTTTATTGGGCCGCATCGGACGGCCAGAATTTCGTTTCCGCGCTCGGCTACATTCCGGAAGGCGCGTGGAACGATCCACTGGACGCCAATGGAAAACCGCAATTCGCAGCAACCGGTGGCGGCGTGAGTGTCTATCAGCCCACACCGGTCTGGCAGACAGGAACCGGCGTTCCCGGTACGCAAGGTCGGTATGTGCCGGACGTATCGTTCGCCTCCTCGAATCGCGAACCGTACTTTGCATGCATCGCGGCGACCGGTGGTTCGTGCGTCGTCGGGAGCGACAACTCGTTCACGTTTATCGGCGGCGGCGGCACATCGGCGGCGACGCCGAGCATGGCCGCGATAACCGCGTTGCTCGACCAGAAACTGGGCAGCGCGCAGGGAAATTTGAACCCGCGCTTGTACGCGCTGGCCGCGAATTCGGCCAACGGCGTATTCCATGACGTGACGGTTGCCAGCAGCGGCGTGACGAATTGCTCCGTCGCCGTGCCGAGTTTGTGCAACAACAGTACGCCAGGCCCGAGCGGTCTCAGCGGTGGACTGGCCGGATATCTGGTCGGCGTCGGCTATGACGAAGCGACCGGTCTGGGGTCCATCGATGTCAGCAATCTGATCGGCAACTGGAGCGAACAGAGCGCGGGTGCGGTCAACCTCGATCAGCACGGGCTGACCGGCTCCTGGTACAACCCCGCGACGGGTGGGCAGGGTTTCGAGTTCGAGGTATATCCGGATCTTTCCGGCGCGGGGCAGGGATTGTTCACGGCAGGATGGTTTACTTACGACGCGTCCGGCGCCGGCACACAACGCTGGTATGTGCTGTCGGGCAATGTGACTTCGACGGAGACTTCCGCCGTGCTGCAAATCGCGGCGGATTACGCCGGCAATTTCAACGCGACATCGTCGACGATCAGCGAACAACTTTTCGGCACCGCGACCATTTCTTTCAGCGACTGCAATCACGGCACGCTGAGCTACGACTTCACCGACGGGAGCGGTCTCAGTGGCAGCATGCCGTTATTGCGTCTGGATCCCAATGTCACGTGCGGCACCAGCGGCGACAACGGAACCGATCCTGAGAATTCGTTGCTGTCCGGCAATTGGTACAACGCAGCGACCGGCGGACAAGGCTTGATATTCGACGTCAGCCCAACCGTCAACAACCTGTTCGCGACGTGGTACACCTTTGCGCCGAACGGCGCAGCGATCGGCGGCGGCGCGAGCCAACGCTGGTTCACGCTGCAATTCGGTCAGTTCACATCGAGCACCACGTCGGCCACCATCCCGATCTATACAACCAGCGGCGGAAAGTTCGACAACGCCGCGCCTATCACGTCGGCGCAAGTCGGAACCGCTGACGTCAGTTTCCAGAGCTGCACGGCGCTGACGCTGACATACCATTTCACCAGTGGCGAAAATAGCGGTTTGAACGGAACGATCAACCTCACGCGCGTAGGTCCGACGCCGGCGGGGTGCAAGCTTTGATGTCGCTTGCTTCCCGCGATTTGCATTCGCGGCTTTCACGTTTTTTTCGTGCGGAGCGTGGGCAGCCGACTCAAAGCCCGATTGCCACTATGATCGATCGACATTCATGGCGCTGGATGAAGAGCGCTTCGATCAAGACAACGATGGCGGCTGGCGCAAACTGGCAAGCACGCGCGGTTGCGAGACGGTCGCTGCGGATGCGATTCGCGACTACCGCGCAACGCGGCACACGGAATCAAGAATTCTTTATTGGCACGAAGGACAGCTTCGCGCTGTCGCCGGTGACTACGCTAATGCGATCCCGCTGCTGGAAAAGTCCCGGAAGCCGATCGCTGAGGACGTCGCCGGCTGGAATCCGTATGTGGATGCGACGGTGGCATTTCTGCAGAAGGATAGAGCGGCCCTCGAACGCGCTCGAATGGCGTTACTGGCAGTCAAGCCGAGCGATGTTTTCAACGTGAAGGATGGATTCGTCGAGATTCACATGGGCAATGGAAAGACCGATAAATTCCGGTGGCCCATGAACATCGACGTTGTCGATGGACTGGGAAATTGCTTTGACAAATCTTACGTCGATGCTTACGGACAGGCGTGCAGGCATCAGAAAAATTAATGGTGCGGCAGCGCAAGACTGCGCATCTGTTTACCGCGATTTCCCACTATTCTCGCTCGTTGATTTAGATGAGAGGAAATCGTGCAAGAGCAGAATATTAGATCAGCTATCGATCGGCATTGGGCGGCATCCGCCGCGGGCGATCAGATCGGCGAACACGAAATCTATCACGACGATGTCATGTGCGAGTACCCGCAGTCGGGCGAGATCATTCGCGGCCGGCACAATCTGCAAGAACTTCGAAGCCATCATCCTGCTCATCCATCGGGGTTCGCGGTAAAGCGAATCGTAGGACAAGGCGATCTGTGGATTACGGAATACGCGATTAGTTACGCGGACAAGAACGTATACACGGTAAGCATCATGGAATTTCGGGATGGAAAGGTTTCGCACGAAACCCAATACTTCGGCGATGCATTCGATGCGCCCCATTGGCGCGCTCGGTGGGTCGATCAGAGCGGCCATTCGACGACAAAGTAAAGCGGGATCAGTGCGTCGGAGCGCGCGTCGACAACTGACGTATTTCAGCGTCGCCGCACGAAGTCCATCGTCCAATTGGTTTCCCACGACGCGCGATTGTCATTGGAGAACGCCTGTTCCCATCGTGCATGATCGGCATCGAGCCGTTTCCAGATGATTCGTACGATGATCGGCTGTCCGTTGAGCGTATCGCTTCCATAGAACGTTCCCGTGTCGCCGGCAAAAGAACCGGTGGCCAGCGTCTGCATAACGCCGGGAGAATTCTTGTTGTCAGCCCAGTACAACAGCCATTGTTTTTTCGATGGATCGAATAGATGCAAGCCGATCGCGGCAAATTTGGGCCAATAGTCGGTTCGATAGTTCTCTTCCGTGCCCAACCCTCCCGGCAGCGTGTGGAAACTATCGAAAGCATCGAAGTCGATCCACGCCGGCGAGTTCGCCATTCGTGTATTCAGTCGATGGTTGGCGACTTTCCAGTTGCCGAGAAGAAAATCGAACTGATGCTCCGCCGCGATGCTGCCATCAGGCGCCGGTTCCGGCGCGGTTGCTCGCGCATTCACCAGCCAAAATGGGATCGCGCACATGAAAACGGCGAGCAGCGAACGACGAGTCTGTCGTGAATGCGTGACGGACATGAGTTTCTCGGAGGAAAACTATTTCAGTGGCGATCGCTGAGCGGGCTTCAGGCGAAGAATTTCGGGCTTGCGCATGAAAGCCGGCAACAGTGCTTCGGGCGCCGAATCTCTCAGCCCACTGAGGCGTTTGTAGCGGTCAAGAAAAGTGTCCAGCTCCGCAACGTTTTTCCATTGACCCAGCCAAATGAAAACCCGATCCTTCTCGCGCACGGGCAATTTCGGGAAATTATTCGGCGATTCCTCCGAAACGAACTGAGCGATCACGTGAGCGTTCAACGTTTTTAATTTCGGCAGAATATCCGAGTTGTAAAACACGCCGAATTTTTCGGCGTCGACGTCGCCTACGTAATAAATCATCGCGCTGACGACGCCATCGGATTTTGAATCCGTCGGCGGATGAAGCACCAGGCCGTCGTTCGGAGTGAGTGGCTTCAACAGCAAAACGTTGTCCGAATCCACCATCGTTTTGTTCGCTTCGTTCCGGAGCGACTGCCAGACAGGGCCACCGTAGAAATCTCCCAACGTCTTGGGCCTTGCTGCCATCGATGAAAATCCGCGAATCCAGACGAAACGGTCCGGATCGTCAAGGTCGCGAAAAACGCCGTAAATGTTCGCGCCTAGCGCGTTTTGCGGTTCGATGAAATTAGACTCGAACATCGAAATCAACGTGTCGCGTTTTCCCTCGTGCAATGTGTATTGACGAAGTTCGAAAACACGATCGGCGCTCGCAGCAGCTGGCTTATTTTCGGCCGTCGCCGAGCTTGATGACAAGGCGATCACAGCAGCGGCGACCGACAGTTTATTGAACCACGACATCGATTTCTCCGTAACCACGTAATCATATCGAAAACAGACCGGACGTCCTGTTTTAATACTGATCGCGACGACGACGTCTGTCAAGGGCGCCGACGTAATGTGTTCGTTACGAAAATCGCGTCCATCTTGATTTAGTATGGTGTTGCGCAATGTTTGACAGTCGAGTGCGACGTTTAGCCGCACGTTCGATCTCATTTGCATTGCGCAGAAACGCGCACGCCGGAAGTCGATAGCAGGAAAAGGTTTGGATCACCGCATGTCAGTCGTTGCCGTGAAGTCAAAGAAATCGTCAGCAGGCGCCCGCACGCGGACGAACGATCCGTTGCACATGAAGCGGCGAATCCTCGATGCAGCGGAGGGACTCTTTCAGGCGCGTGGCTATCACGCGACGTCCATGCACGATGTCATGAGCGCGGCGCGGGTTTCCGGTGGCGCGCTGCATCATCATTTTTCGACGAAGAAAGACCTGGGTCTTGCGGTCATCCATGAGCGCGTTGCGGTCGCCGTGAAAGACACGTGGGTCGATCCGGTTCGCGAGGCGTCATCGTTGGCAACGGGTGTGAGAAAAATACTCGGGGAAATCGCCGATGGAATCGATGTGCGCGGATCGGTGTCTGGATGTCCACTGAATAATCTCGCGGTCGAACTTGCTTCAGTGGACGCTGACTTTCGTAA
Source organism: uncultured Rudaea sp. (assembly GCA_964658115.1). Lineage (GTDB taxonomy): Bacteria > Pseudomonadota > Gammaproteobacteria > Xanthomonadales > Rhodanobacteraceae > Rudaea. The sequence continues at coordinate 9,666 of CAZZYA010000018.1, forward strand.
CGCGGTGCAATCCGTGTTCGCGGAATGGCAGGATGCGTTGTCCGAACGAATCGCTAAAACGCGCGCGGGAAAACGCATGAAAGCGAACGACACGCTGGCGGCAGCGCGCTTCGTGATATTTACCTATTCGGGCGCCATGAATCTGGCGAAGACCGAACAGCGCGCCGACGCGTTGCGTCAAGCCTCGCACGCACTTTCGCAATGGATACGCGAGAACGATTTCGTCGGCTGACGCTCACTTCGCTCCCGGCGGCAGCTCGACGTTTTTGTAGTCGTAGGTGGCTGACAGCGTGCTTGTGATTTGCGAGCCGGAAAACACGGTGACGTCAAGGCGCAGCAGCAGCCCGGACGGTGAAATCCATGCGACCGTCTTGTTGCCCTGCTCGGCATTCATAGCTTGAAATACGGATGCCGCTTCGCCCTCGAAAGTTTCGCTGCGAAGTACTGAACAGTCCGTCTTTTCCAGATTTTTCCGCTGCTCCGCCAATACGGCCGGGTCTTGAAACGTGCTGGTCGGCATCGACATCCATTTGCCGTCCTTGGGCGTGTAGGTATAAGTTTTTTCGCCGGTGTTGTATTCCTCGACGATGGTCGGTTTGTCGAGGCCAAGCATTTTGGCCGCGCCCGGATTGGACTTTATGACGCCCGGCATCGTTTGCACGGAGTGGCTGTGGAACGGCGTTTTTTCGGTTTTTGCACTCGCATCCGAGAACGGCTTGCAACTCGCTTCATCGGCGGACGAAGGCATCGAAAAAACAGCGCCGAGGGTGGCGATGCACACCATCGACGACCAGCGCAATGCAGCGTTTCCGTTTTCTACGTTGGCGTCCATGAAATCTCCCGGTTGCGCAACAATGAGTTGGCGTTCGGGATGGGTTACGTCGTTCGATGCGATTTACTGAAATCAACGAGGGTAGTGGTCATCGACGAATCGCGTCGAGTACGCCAAAATCGCGAACGATTTAACGGAATAGGACGTGCTTCGGGGGAGCGATGAACCACGGAAATGCAACGGTTACAGGTCGGCTTAAATTCGGGACGATCATTAACGAGAACAGTGCGGGTCGATTGCATGCAGTCATCAGAATCATGGCGATCATGCTCACATGCGCGCTCCAATGCGCGGCCGCCGCCGCCGACGCGGATCAACTTCCGGCCTGGTCGCCAGGATTTCTCGACATCCATCACATCAGCACGGGCCGTGGCAACGCGACCTATTTCGTCTTTCCGGACGGCACGACGCTGCTGATCGATGCGGGCGAGGCGGATCCAAAGTTCGTCGAATCGGTCGCACCGTTGAAGGGGTTTCCTCCGCGTCCGGATAGCATCCACTCAGCGGCTTATTGGATTGCCGACTACATCCGGCAGTTCGCGCCGAAGGATCGACCGGTAAAATTGGACTACGCGCTGATCACGCATTTCCATACGGATCACATGGGCACGATCACGCCGGACAAACCACTGTCGCGCAGCGGTGCTTATCGCTTGGCCGGCATCACCGAAGTTGCAGAACTCATTCCCATCGAGACGCTTATCGACCGCGCGGCACCGGCTTACAACGATCCGGTCGATCTACGCCAGTGCGCGCAAAGCCCGGACAATCTTTCACTGCTCAACTACCTTCGCTTTGCCGACTATCGTTTGCAACACGGTCAAGCGGTTGTTGCACTGAAAGCGGGAGCGCTCGACCAGATCAAGCTCGCGCGCACCACCGCGTTTCCCGGCGTGCATGTGCGCAACATCGCATCGAGTGGCCGGATATGGACAGGCGCAAACGAGGATTTCCAACACTTCATTCCCATGGGCGCGATTACGGATTGCCAGTTCGACGAAAACCCGTTGAGCAATGTGGTCGTCGTTATCGATGGACGCTTCAAATATTACTCGGGCGGCGACATCCCGGGCGTCCCGAACTATTCCCAGCCGTGGTGGCGTGATATCGAAACGCCGGTGTCGGCGGTGGTGGGATCGGTCGACGTAATGCTGCTTGACCATCACGGCAATCGCGATTCGACCAACGAAAATATTCTTCGCAATCTTCAACCGCGCGTCATCGTCCAGGAAAACTGGTTATCCCCGCAGCCGGGCGAGGAAGTCGTCGTGCGCATGGCCTCGAAAGGTCTCTATCCCGGGCCGCGCGAGGTGTTCGCCACTGGCATGAGTCCGTCGAGCCGCGAAGTCATCGGCCCGATCATGGACAGCATCTACCGCAGTTATGGCGGCCATGTCGTCGTGCGCGTGGCGCCCGCAGGCGAGCACTACGACGTCTTCGTGCTCGACGACGAAAACACGCGGCGCGAGATCGTCAAAAAATTTGGACCGTATCAGTCGAAGTAGCGCGATGCGCGTTTTGCGTCTACGGCGAAGTGCCGGCTGCGTTCGTCTCTTTCATCAAGCCGTTGCTAAATCGGTAGCTGGCCGTTTGATAATACGCAACGGCCTCGTTCACCAATTGCGCATCGAGGTTCACCACTGCTGCAGCGGCGCCGCTGTTATCAAACTTCGGAACACTCTGTTGCACACTGCGCTTAGGCGCAAGGATGGTCAGAACGTCGCCGCGCAAATAGCCGACTTTCTGATAATTCCCGAGCAGGATTCTTTCGCGACCCGGCTCTACTTTCAGCATGTCGTAGCCGTAAAAGTGCGATGTATAAGTGAAACTCAGCAACCCCAAAATCGTCGGCGGAATATCGATCTGACCCATCAGCCGATCGATCTTCTTGGGCTCGACGTTTTTCGGCGAATAGACCAGCAACGGAATGTGATATCGGTACATCGGCAGACTCGTGCGTCCCCAACTCGCCGAACAGTGATCGGCGGTGATGACGAACACCGTATCGTCGAACCACGGTTTGGTCGATGCGCGCTTGATGAAGTCGCCCAACGCCCAATCGGTATATTTCACGGCGCCGTCGCGACCGCTGCTGCCGGAGGGTAGATCGATTCGATTGGGCGGAAACGTGAACGGCGGATGGTTCGACGTCGTCATCACGTGCGCGAAAAAAGGTTTACCTTCGGCGTAAGCGCGATCGCCCTGATCCATCGTCAACGTGAACAGATCTTCGTCCGCAACACCCCACACGTTGCCGAAATGCACCTTGTCGCGCGGGATGTCGGTGCGGTCAGCGATGCGATAGCCGTTGCTGGCGAAGAAATGATTCATATTGTCGAAGTAACCGTAGCCGCCATAGACGAACGTCGACTCGTAGCCGTGATCGTCGAATACCGATCCGAGCGAGAACAGATGCTCGTTGTCCGGCCGCTTCACGATCGATTGTCCCGGCGTCGGCGGCACCGATAGCGCAAGCGCTTCCAGACCACGCACCGTGCGCGTGCCGCTGGCATACAGGTTGGTGAAGAACAGACTCTTGCCGGCGAGCGCGTCGAGATTCGGCGTGATGCCTTTCGTGTTGCCGAACGACGTGAGGAAATCCGCCGACAGGCTTTCCACGCTGATCAACACTACGTTCAGATGTTTTTCCGGCGCGGGATTGTCGATGCGACGCGCGATGTCGTGGGGATCTTCGTTGAGGAAGGTTGCTTCCGGCGTCTTGATCAGATCGCGCACGGTGTCGAACGCGGCGCGATCCGGCAGCACTTTGTACAGTTTTGCATAATCCAGTTCGTTATTGCGGTACGCGGAAAAGAATTCGAAGACGCCATCGCCCGCGAGTTCGTTGACGAATTCGTTGTCGGTGCGGTTCTTTTGTTCGCTGTCCACGAACACCGTGAGCAGCACGGCAACCGCGATCCAACTCAGTGCCACCGCCGTGCGGTCGCGAAAGCGCGTGCCGGGATCTCGCGGTAGCCATGCGCGGCGCGTGAAGTACAGAATCGGCACTGCCACGAATGCCATCGCGGCGAAGATTTTTCCAACCGGAAACGACGCGCGAATGTTTCCAATCACTTCGCGCGAGTAAACGAGATAATCGACTGCGATGAAATTGAAGCGACTTTCGAATTCATCCCAGAACAGCCACTCCGCCGCAACGACGAACAGCAGAATGTACAAGAACAGAAGACACAGAAAGGCGGTTATGAAACGCGACGGACGCGAGCGAAACGCGCGCACCGGCATCAGCCACAGAAACAGTAGCAGTGGAATTGCGAAGTAAACGAAGGCGGCGAGATCAAACAGGAACCCGACGACGAAGAGATAGAACCAGTTCGATATCGACGCGGGCACGCCATCGCCGGTTTTGACAAGCAATGCGATGCGTGTGAGCAGCGCGAGCGAACAAAAGACGGCCGCCAGCCATAGCAGCGCCGCAAAGCGCTGTCGCAGCGCGACAAAGTGAGCGATCATGCGCTGGCACGCTACGTGCGCACGAGTTGCGGCGTGCTGAGCGGAACATTACCGTTTCGCAACGTTCGAATGCTCGGGCATCAGGAAACAGCTTTATCGTGAGAATGCTTCTCGTCGAAGACGATGCCGAAACGGCCGATTACGTCATGCAAGGGTTGCGTGAGTTTGGTCACAGCGTCACGCTCGCTCGCACTGGGACGGATGGTTTATTTCAGGCCACGGGACAGGAATGGGATTTACTTGTCGTCGACCGGATGCTTCCCGGGCTGGACGGCATGACGCTGGTGCGCACGTTGCGCGCGGGCAAGATCGAAACGCCCGTTCTGTTCCTGACCACGCTCGGCGGTATCGACGATCGGGTCAACGGTCTCAATGCCGGCGCCGATGATTATCTGATCAAACCGTTCGCATTTTCCGAACTGGCCGCGCGCGTCGCCGCGCTGGGTCGACGTCCCCGACGCATGGCGACGGAAACGCGTCTGAAAGTAGCCGATCTGGAACTGGACCTGCTCACGCATCACGTTTCGCGAGCCGGTCAACCGGTCGATTTGCAGCCGCGCGAATTCCGCATGCTCGAATTCCTGATGCGCCACGCCGGCGAAGTGGTGACGCGCACGATGATGCTCGAAAAAGTGTGGGACTTGCATTTCGATCCGCACACGAACGTCGTCGAAAGCCACATCAGCCGTCTACGTAGCAAGATCGACAAAGGCCACGACGTGAATCTTATCCACACCGTGCGTGGTTCCGGATACGCCTTGCGTGAACCTTAGGCTTGTCCGCACGTCGAGTTTCCGCCTGACGCTCCGCTATGCGGCGCTGACGTTCGTCAGCCTGCTCGTGCTGTTCGTCGTCATCTTATGGTCGGCGACGAATTTCATGCGCCACCAGATCGACATCACGGTCGATGCGGAAATCGGCGAATTGCTTGCCGCGGCCGGCGACGACGATTTGCCGGCACTGCAGCGAATCGTCGAATCGACGGCGCGCGAATCCGGCGGATTTTTCTACCAACTGCAGAACGCAAAGGGCGACATCCTCGTGGGCGATTTGCCGAAGCTCGAGCCCGTGGTCGGCATCCGCAATTGGCGACGCTTTCACGCGTTGAACGAAAAGATCGAGTTACGCGGGCGCGGCACGACAGCCGCGCAGGACAGTTATTTATTCGTCGGTACCAACGCGCACGAAGTGCACGAGTTGCGCGAATCGATTACACGCTCGTTCCTGTTCGGGGTCGCAGGGTCGATGCTGATCGTGCTCGTCGGCGGCGCGGCGCTTAGTTTCTCTGTGCTTCGGCGCATCGAGGCAGTCAGCCAGACCAGCCGCGACATCGTCGGCGGCGATCTCAAGCGTCGCATTGCGCTCAGCGGCAGCCAGGATGAATTCGATCATCTGGCCGAGAGCTTGAACGCGATGCTCGATCGAATTCAACTATTGATGGACGGATTGCGTCAGGTGTCCACCGATATCGCGCACGATCTGCGAACTCCGCTGACGCGGCTGCGCCAGCGACTGGAACTGGCGCAGGCGCGCGCGCCCGATGCTGCCGCGTTGCACGCGATGCTCGGCGACACCTTGATCGAAGTGGATGCGATCCTGCAAACGTTCAGCGCGTTGCTTCGCATCGCGCAAGTCGAAAGCGGCGCTCGGCGGGCAAGTTTTGCGCGCGTTGACCTGAGCGAATTGCTGCAAACCGTCGCCGAAGTCTATCAACCCGCGTTCGATGAGCACCGCCAGCTCTTCACTGTGTCGGTTGAGCGTGAGCTGTCCATCACCGGCGATCGCGAACTGCTGACCCAACTATTCGCGAATCTGCTGGAGAATGCCTCCCGACACTGTCCCGCTGCGTCGCGCATTGCGCTGAGTGCGACAGCGACGGAGTCGAACGTCGAGGTCATCGTCGCCGACGACGGCCCCGGCATTCCGGCAGAGATGCGCGAAAAAGTGTTGCAACGTTTTGTCAGGCTCGACGCCAGTCGCAGTACGCTGGGTGATGGGTTGGGACTGAGCATGGCCGCCGCCGTCGCCGTCCTCCATGATGCGCCGCTGCAACTACTCGACAACGCGCCTGGGTTGCGCGTCGTATTGTCGTTTGCAAAGACCGCGAAGCGATAACGGCGTCGCGTCGCTTGCTTGCATGGCAGTTTTGCGCAAAGTGCTGCGCTCCATGTCCACGCTCGCACGAAAAACCGATTGGGCGCTCGTGATACGCAGGAGGATTCAGTCGCCGGCCGTGCAATGGGCGGGGATGAAATAGCGCGCGGCACAAGTGAGCAACCCACTTCGACTACTTCGAGAATCACAGGTGAGGTCGGGCATGCACGGATGTTACGATTCCCATTGACGAACGAACGGCAAACCGCCGACGCGAGCATGGCGTGAACGATTGCGCAATAGGATCCGGTGACGATTGGAACGCGGAGCTGAGCGCCGACGCGCGCGCGCTTGCCGACGAACTTTTCCCCGTGTTTTATGAAGAACTTCGTCGACTCGCTCAGCGCGAGCGGCGGCGCGTTGGCGCGGGCGCCACACTGCAGACGACCGCACTGGTCAACGAGGCGTATCTGAAGTTGCGTCGCGGTCGAGGTTGGCAAACCGACGCACATTTTCTGCGCGCCTCGGCGCTTGCCATGCGTCACGCGCTGGTGAATCATGCGGCCGAACACAATGCCGCAAAACGTGGTGGTGGCGAGGGAAACTTGCCGCTGTTTGCTGCGTTCGACGTGGCCGTCGAATGGGATTCGTCGATTCTTGCCCTGAACGAAGCACTCGGCCGCTTGGGCAGCGAATCGCCGCGGCTCGCGCAGGTGGTTGAATGCCGTTACTTCGGCGGTTACACCGATGTCGAAACGGCCTGTGCGCTGGGTTTGTCCGAACGCACCGTGCGCAACGACTGGACCTTGGCGCGCGCCTGGCTGCATCGCGCGCTCGCTACCGCCGATAGCAGTCCATCCTGAAATGAGGTCCGTTGGACCTTGCGGATTCAGCCGTGACTTGGGGCGGCGGCGCGAGGTGAAGCGGGTTTCGTTGCCGCTTCCAGTTCGCTTTGCAATTGGTTGAACGAGCGCCGATACCAATCGGACAGGTGAGGGTAGTGCCCTTCGATAATCGCGGCCTTGGCGGCAAGCTCACGCGCGGCCGTCAGATTGCCTAACCGGAGGTAGCATATGCCGAGCAGACTTTGCGCATCGGCCAGATGCGGATGCGGCGCGATCATCCGTTTCTCGCGCGTGGCCAGCCCACGCTGCAACAGCGGCAATGCGCCATTCGCATCATGACGTTTCAAGCGCGATTCGCCCTCAGCCAAATCGGCGTTGGATCGATAGAAGTCCACATTCGCGACGACGTTGCCCTTGTCGATTTCGGAGCGCGCTTTCGCGAGCAGATCATCAACCGCACGCTCGGGGTTGCCGTCTTCCATCGCGATGACCGCTTCGTACAACCACTTGTTGACCTGCGGACTTGCCGCATTTTTCGCGTCCGCGGACGGCGTAAATTCGGCGAGCGATCGGCGCGCATCGTTGAAACGTCCTTCGAACGCAGCCAGCCGGGTGCGCGAAAAAATGATTCCGTCGTAGCTCGGCGTGCCTTTGAAGCCTTTTGCCTCATAGATGGTCGCCGCCTCATCAATCGCTCGCCGCGCGTCGTCGTAGCGACCAAGATCGATGTAGTCGCCGGCGATCGTTTGCAACATTCCTCCGACACGTGTGCTGCTGCCTTCCACGCGGCGACGTATCGCGAGCGCGGCTTGTAGATCCGCGAGTCCTTCACCAACGTCCGCGACGTTCGACTGCCACGTGCCGTTGGATTCCAGCACCTCGGGCGTATGAAACGTATCGTCCGGGCCGACTATTCTGAGTACGTCGCGCTTGGCTTGCTCCAGGAAATCCAGACCTTCGCGCAACGTGCCATTCTCGAGCAACGCGGTACCGAGCATCATGCGCGCGCGGACGGCGTCGACGTGATCTTCGCCGTTCACGGCCAAGGCCATCTGCAACGCCTGTCGCGCGCTGCGCTCGGCAGCAGCGAAATCGCGCAATCGGATCTGCGTATCGGCGAGCTGGTAATAGTCGAAGATAAGGTTCGGATTCGGCACGCCTTGCGCGCTGCTGGAAATCTCGATCGCACGATTCAGTGATACGGCGGCAGCTTCGTTTTGGTTCGTGTACGTTTCCAGCAATCCTTGCAGATACCACGCTTCCGCCAGATCGGCCGACGGCGGATACGCGGCGAGCACGTGCACACTTTCTCGCGCGAATTCGAGGGCCTTGGCGGGCTCGTTGCCCTCGTACAGCTCAGCGAAATTCTGCAGCAAGCGTGCGCGGACTATCGAATCGCGATCGCCTTGGCGATCGAGTATCGACAATGCTTCGCGCAGCAAGGGTTCCCCGTCCGCTTCTTTCTCCGTGCCGTGCATCGCGCCAGCGAGCGCACTGAGTGCGTCGACGAGTTCACGGGAATCCGCGCCGTAAACTGTCCGCGCGATCTCCACACCCTCGCGGCGCAGAGGGAGTTCTTCGTTGCGCAATGCGAGTTCGCTGTACAGATCGCCCAGCAACGTGAGCACACTCAGCTTCGCTGCCGGCGCATCGGCCATCGACGTGTCGATTTTCTTCGCGCCGAGATCGAGCAGCTCACGCGCCGACGTTGCGCGCGCCTTCACAGGATCCTTTTGATTGCTCGAGTTGGCGCGAAACAGGTCGGTGACGAACTCCTGCACCGCCGTCGCCGTGCGCGCTTGCGTTTGCGCCTGGCGTGCTTCCCACACCGTTCCCGCCAATCCGATCGCGAAGGCGAGAATCAACGCCGTCGCCGCCGCGACCGGCCAGCGGTAACGACGCAATGCGCGTCCGAACACGTACAGGCGCGCGCCTTCGCGCGCGAATACCGGTTCGCGCCGCAGATGACGCTGCACATCGAGCTTCAGATCATTGACGGTTTCATAGCGATGCGCAGGCTCGCGCCGCAGACATTTGGCGATGATGGCATCCAGATCGCCTTGCAATGCGCTCGCGTGCACCGGCGCATCCGGTTTTTCGCGGGCGATGCTGCTCGCCAGCGGCGCCTCGCGGTCGTCCAACAGCGCGAGCACTTGCACCGACGGCAAGCCGCGCGCGCGCAACGGTCGTTCGCCCGTGAGCAACTCGAACAGCAAAACGCCGAGTGCATACACGTCCGTCGCCGTCGTCACTGCCGTGCCGGCGAGTTGCTCGGGCGCCGCATAGTCCGGCGTGAACGGCGCCACGGTCATGTCCGGATTCGCCGAGTCCGTCGACGCACTCGCGTCGATCAGTTTGGCGATACCGAAGTCGAGCAGTTTCACTTGGCCTTCGGCATCGACCAACGTGTTGGCCGGTTTCAGGTCGCGATGAATGATGAGGTTACGGTGCGCGAACGCCACGGCGTCGCAAACTTGCGCGAACAGGTCGAGGCGCTCGTGCAGCGTTGCGTGGCGCGCGCTGCAGTAGTCGATCAGGGAGGCGCCTTCGACGAATGTCATCACCGTGTACGGACGGCCGTCCTGTGCGATGCCGCCATCGAGCAGCCGCGCGATGCCGGGGTGGTCGAGGCGCGCGAGAATCCGCCGCTCGGCATTGAAGCGCGCCAATGCTCCGATCGCCTCGAAACGCAACAGTTTGAGCGCGCCGCGCTGTTCGAACTCCGCTTCGTCGCGCGTTGCCGAGTACACCTCGCCCATGCCGCCACGGCCGACGAGTTTATCGACGCGCCAAACGCCGACGCGCGATCCCGCTGCGAGCGACGGCGTGATCGTCACCGCCTCCGCTCGGTCCGCAGCAAACGGCGACGCATCGAGCACGCCGGGCGTGCTGTCCGCGCGCAGCAATTCTTCGAGTTCGCGATGCAGTTCCACATCGTCGCCGCAGGCACGCGCAAGCCAAGCTGCGCGCTCGGACTCCGGCCGCTTCAGTCCTTCCGCAAATAACTGCTCCAATCGCGCCCAGCGTTCGCGTTGCACGACAGCTCCCCAACAGGTGCACCCCGCAGGAGTCGATAGTGCGCATTCTTTTGGACGACTTGCAAGATGCCGAGACGAGTTGGCTGACCGGGAAACCACACGGCATTCGGCGTTCGGCGCAGTCTACGGCGCCGTCGCGGCCAGTCCTTCAGAAAAGGCCCATGACCCATTGACAGCATACAAACTGGTAGGTACGCTTTTTTGATGCGTTTAGACTCGAAGCGTTCAACGTCTGCCGTCGCCACGCGCGACTCCGCCGGGACCCGCGAAAAGCTGTTCGCCGCTGCGATTTCGAGCGTCGCCGAAAAAGGCTACGCAGCAACGGCTGTCGACGATATATGCAACAGGGCGGGCGTAACGAAGGGCGCGTTCTTTCACCACTTTCCGAGTAAGCAATCCCTTACTGTCGCCGCGGTGAACGATTGGGCGGAAAAATGCGCCACCTACTATGCCGGCGCTTCTTATCATCAATTCAAAGATCCACTCGATCGGGTCCTCGGCTTTCTCGATTTTCGCAAAGGAATGCTGCGGGCGCCGCGGGCGTTGATCAGTTGTCCGGTCGGGACCATGATCCAGGAGGTTTTCGACACGCACCCGGATATTCTGCGCGCCTGCGAAGAATGCATTTCGGGTCAAGTCGCTGCCGTCGAAACCGATATTGCCGAGGCGATGAAGTTATATGGCGTCAGCTCCGGGTGGACGCCGCGCAGCCTTGCATTGCACACACATTCTGTTTTGCAAGGCATATACATTCTGGCGAAAGCCAGTGCCGATGTGGAAGTGGGCGAATTGAGTATCGATCATTTACATCGATACGTTGAATCGTTGTTCCGGCAATCGATAACGAAACGCGCGTCAAGCAGATTGACCAGGAATTCCGCGCAAAACCTGCCTCGCTCGGCGGGAAACAAGTCGCATTTTCGAATGCTGCGCAAGCCCGCGAGATCGAAAAAAACATCGTAACTGCGCAAGCGATCGACGCCACGCGCATTCAGTAACCGCCATCATCTGAAGCGTGCGATCGCGTCAGATGCCGATGAATGCGAGTTGTATTCGGTGCGCGAAAATCCGTTGGAAGAAACGCGCGGTAATCCGGCGTGAAGCGTACTTCTTATTCGTCGTGTACCTCTCGTCGGTTTCGTTCATTTGACAACATACCGACCGATTGGTACGCTCGATCAATACCGGCCATTTGAAGAAATCCTATGCTTATGAAGACTTCTGGAATCTCGCGTCGAATGTTCGTTATGAGCGGCGCCTGCGCGGTGTCGGCAGCCGGTGTTTTGAAATCCGGCGTTGCGCAGGCAGAGCCCTGCGTATCGCCTGATGCCGAAGCAGCAGTCAGAAAGTACTACAAATCGTGGGAACAAAAAGAGTGGGGTCCGTTCGACACTTTGCTGGCGGATGACTTCACGTTCACCAGTGCCGCCGGCGACGATCACATTTCAAAAAGCGATTTCAAGAAACAATGTTGGGTAACGCAAGTTGGTCACATCAAACGATTCGATCTACTCGAGGTCTTCGGAAGTGATAAAGCCGCACTCGTTCTATACAACGGCTACACGATGGACAACCGGACCTTCCGCAACGCGGAGTATCTGAAAGTTAGGGGCGGACAGATCGCATCCATCGAGTGTTACTTCGGTGAAAAAAATAGTTTTGCGTCGGCGGTAAGTGCGCAGCACAAATAGGTTCGTCGTCTTCTATGAAACGAACCGCTGCGCCGAGATGACGAGCGCGATGCCATGTTTTTGTCTGCACAGTGTCTGCAAAAGCGTGTCCGGCTGTCATGCTTAGAATTCTGACCCATCGCCTCGATCACGGTTCAAGCCTCAACGTTACGCTCGCCGTGCCGACCAATGCAGCCGATGCGCACCTTGTGCTCGTAGTTGGAGGTGGACGCGGCTGCTCATTGAGAATAGACGGCGAAGTTGCAGGCATATGGATTCCGATTCGTGGCCGCTTGCACTTGCAGAGCGCTGCTGGCGAGTCGATCGTCTTGCCGAGAGAAATCTACGTCACTGAACCTGAGAGCCGGGTATGCGCAAGCGGCCGCAGTCACGCGCTGTGGATAAGCTTGGTCGGTACGCCATGTGCGTGGCGTGCCGCCGTCAGTGATGCCGCCGAGCTGCCCGCGTGCAACCCGATGCTCCTGCCGGCGCGCTACCACGCGGATCGCGAGTTGCGCAGAAGAACAATTGCGTTGGCACGACTGGCGCTGAGTCGAAACTCAAACGCGTCCGCCAATATCGCAATCGATCTGGCCCTCCATTTACAACAAGGATTCGCGAGCTCGATTTCCCGTTGTCCGGGACGAACGTTCTCACAACGACGTTCCGTTTTCGTCCGACTGCAACGTGTGCGAAATTACATTGCGTCAAATTGCCATTTGGATATTGACGACCGTGAACTGGCACGAATGGCGAACTACTCGCAGTGGCACTTTATTCGTTTGTTTCGCGACGCTTATGAAGAAACGCCGCACGCTTTCCTGCTGAATCAGCGATTGACGCGCGCGCGGCGTCTTCTGGATACGAGTCCATTGGCAATCACTGAAATCGCGCGCGCGAGCGGATTCGAAAATCGGAGTGTTTTCAGTAGACTTTTTCATAAGCATTTTGGCGTCACCGCATTATCGATTCGCCAGACTCGCGCCGGAATTACCGCATACGGCGTGCGCTGTGGTCGCAAAGTCGTCGGAAATCCAGGAAATATGTGATATGCGCCAAATTGTACTTTTGGTGAATGTGTAAATTCACTCTATTGGCAAACGCAACAAGCTCCTTTCGCTACGCATAAGCACGGAAAACGGCACCACCTTCCAGCGAAGTTGCCGCAAACTTTGCTCGCCCTCTCCAACGGGCATCAGGTGGCGGCCCTCAAGTTTGGAACTTGGGGGCCGCCTATTTTTTCCGTTGTCGATTCAGTCGGCGACTATTTGGTCGGCCAAACAGCTCAGCGCCGAATAGTGCCGTTGCACTGAAATCCGCGACTGCCCATTGCGACGATTGGCATTCTCGTCGAACTCCCCGTCCGTCGTGCCACTTACGTTTGCCAAGCGACGTCTGCGCGCGCCGTTCTCAGCGCATCGATCGCGTTCGGGATCCAAGTCGCGAAACCAACTTCACCGCACAAAGTGAGTCACCAATTCGCTGCGCTGGCAAAGCCATCTCGCCGAGAAAAGCAACGCTCGACTAACACGACTTTTTAACATTGACGCGACGCCTGATGCTGTCCGGCAAGTAGCGTTTTCTGATTACTGGAGACTTTGAATGTCGAGTTTATTGCTGAAAAACGAAATTGCTCGCGTATTGCGCCGACCTTATAACCTTGCGGGAACTACTTTCGCTCTGGGATTTCTTGCTTCACCGGTTGCCGTTGCGCAAGACGCTGGCAATACCAATACAAGCACGGCCCAAAATAACCAAAAGCTCGAAACGATCGTTGTTACGGGATCCAACATTCGCCGCGTGGATATCGAAACCGCGAGCCCCGTTGTGACGATCGACCGCGCCGCCATCCAGGCGTCCGGAAAAGTCAATTTGGGCGATCTCGTGCAGTCACTGCCGACAATGGCCGGGAATGCGCAGAATCCTTCCGTGAACAATGGCGCCAACAAAACCGCTATCGGTTCCGAAGGCAATGCTGCCGTGTCGCTGCGCGGGCTCGGTTCCGTTCGCACGCTATTGCTTCTCAACGGGCACCGTATTCCGTTTCAGCTACAAGACCTGAATATCATCCCGGTGGCCGCCGTCGAGCGCATCGAAGTGCTGAACGACGGCGCCTCTTCGGTGTACGGTTCTGATGCCATCGCCGGCGTCGTCAACATCATCACGAAAACGAATTATCAAGGTGCGGAATTCGGAATGGACTACGGTCAGTCCGACAAAGATGACGGCATGCGCAAAGCCGCGCACCTGTTGATCGGTCAGACCACCGAAAAAGGCAGCATCATGTTCGGCCTGCAATACGACAAGCAGGATCCGGTTTACGCATCGAACCGCACGTTCTCGCATAACGCGCAATATATTTACAATACCGGTATCAACACGGCCGCGGGTTCGTCGCGCACGCCGGGCGGGCGTTTTTTCATACCGGGCACGTCCGCGGTCGCGAAGGCGCTCGGCTGTCCGGTCGCAAGCAATGGAACGACGTCGGTCACGCTATCGGGCAATCAACTTCCGAGCCTGACGACACCGCCGAAACCCAGCGATTTTCGCTGCTACAGCTCGGCGACCGACGGCTTCAATTTTCAGGCGATCGGCAATTACGATTTGTTGCCGAACGAGCGCACCAGTGCGTTCGTGCTAGGTAACTACAAGCTCACCGATAACGTCGAGGCCTATGCCGAGTTGATGTATCACAAAATGGACGCGCACGTTCAGTTCGCGCCGTATCCATTCGATTTAGGTCAGAACAACATCGTCATTCCAGCGAACCAGTACTACAACCCGTTCGGAGTGGAATTCGGTCAGAACGGATCGACCGACGACATCGCTTCGCGCCTCAGTGTGCTCGGTAATCGCGGACTCAAAATCGCCGATACCACGGAACTGGCCAACGTCGGTTTAAAGGGAAGTATCGGCGACACCAGTTGGAACTGGGATGCGCATCTGAGCTATGGCAAGAACGATCAGATTCAAGAACAACAGAATTACATCAACTTCGGTGCGATCAAGGATGATTTCACGTGTGCCACCGCGCCGGGCGTCGGCGCTTGCACGCCGATCGACATCTTCAATCAAAGCGATCCTGCCACGCAGGCCATTTTGCAGAGTGCCAAGATCAATCCGTTCCTTACGTATCTCTACCAGATGAAAGAAGGCGACGCTGCGATCAACGGAACGTTATTCAGTCTACCCGCGGGCGATGTGCAGGCGGCGTTTGGCGCTTCGTATCGCAAGGAGTACGTGGATTATCAGGTCGACCCGTTGCTCAACTCGACGTTCGCGGTAAGCAACGGCGTCGCCACGATCAGCTGCGCAGGTCCGGGTTCCCTTTGCACATCGCCCGCTCAAGGCGGCTTCAATCTGAAGGAAGCGTACGCCGAGTTACTGATTCCAATTTTGAAAGATTTGCCGTTCGTGCACTCGTTGAACGTGGATATTGGCGATCGCTATTCGAAGTACAGCGACTTCGGCAGCACAAACAATTGGAAAGTCGCGGTCGAATATCGGCCGATCGAGGATTTGTTGCTGCGCGCAACCGCCTCCAAAGTATTCCGCGCACCGACGCCGACCAACATCTATGCCGGTCCCACCGCGGAC
>CAZZYA010000019.1:0-25006 GCA_964658115.1 uncultured Rudaea sp.
CGGAAAAATTCTGTCCGGACGTGCTCGCGGCCGCGCGAGCGTGCCACGCGAGCGCGACGAGTTTCGAAAGCCCGATCGAATATACCCGCGATGCGTTTATGCAGATGCCCAACATTTCCATCGACTATGCGTTGATGGAACGTGCCGATCGACGCGCCGTGGTGCCGGCGGCTTTCGACTGGAGCGACATCGGCTCGTGGAAGGCGATCAGCGAAATGGCGAGCGGCTCCGAACCGGACGCCGCCGGCAACCGCGTGCAGGGATCGGCCGTCGTGATCGAAAGCAGCAATTGTTTCATTCAGGCCGATCATCGGATGGTCGCGGTTGTCGGCGTGAAAGATCTGGTCATCGTCGACACCGGTGATGCCGTGCTCATCGCCGATCGCGAACGCGCGCAGGAAGTGAAACAGGTGGTCGATCATCTGCGCGAAACCGATCACGTGGCGGCGCGATTCCATCGCACGGTGCATCGGCCGTGGGGAAGTTTCACCGTCCTCGAGGACGGCGCGGATTGCAAAGTCAAACGCCTCACCGTCAAACCGGGTGAAGTGCTGAGTTTGCAGATGCATCACCGCCGCAGCGAACACTGGACGGTGGTGTCCGGCACTGCGAAGGTACGCGTAGGCGACGAGGAATTCCTGCTCCATCGCAATGAGTCGACGTATATACCGATGGGCACGCTGCATCGGCTCGAAAATCCGACCGACAAAGACATCCATCTCATCGAAGTGCAGTGCGGCGATTATTTCGGCGAAGACGATATCGTTCGACTGGAAGATCGCTATGGACGCGCACCGCAAACATCGGCGAAATAGCGAACCACGCGTTCGCCGCGACTTCTTGGTCGAAAACTGCTATCGCGTTGTACGAAATGGCCGGAGTGCGAACATTGGACCGAAGATCTTTCCCTGCTTTAGGCGTCGCTTACTTCACGCCATGCATCCATCGCTTGATGAGCGGCGACAGCAGCAACGCAACGGCCGCTGAGCCGAGGCCGAGCCACAGCATGTGATCGAACAGCGTTCCGTATCTGATTTTCGCGATCGCGAGATCGATCTTGCCGCCTTCGGGAATGTCGAGTGCGGCGAAACTCGAGAACATCGCGGCAGCCTGTTCGGATAACGATGTCGTCAGCCAGTAGGCGCCCATCATCACGCCGACCGTCGCGGGAACGGACAACTGCGTCACCGCGGCCAAACCGATGGGGGACAGGAAAAGTTCACCGATTTCCAGCACGACATACGCGCCGAGCAGCCACCAGACCGGAGCGAGATGGCCTTCCGTCACGGTCGCGTTCGCCATCGACAGAACCAAGAATGAAAGTCCGGTGAAGGCGAGACCGATCGCGTTCTTGATCGGCTTGCTCGGGTTCATCCGGCGGCGTTCGAGGAATGGCCACAACCATGCGAACAGTGGCGTGAGCACGACGAGCACCCACGAAGGCAGGTACTCGAGCGATTCGGCCGTCTGCGGCAGGACGATGGCGTCGCGCAGGAAAACAAGGAAACCGATCACGCCGATGCCCGCCATCAGCAGACGCGCGAGCCGCGCGTTGTCGAGACGCAACGCGATACCGGCTATCGCGGGCGCAACCGCAAGCGGAACGATCGACCACGGCCACGGCTTGCCTTCGGTGACGACCAGCGACGGGAAGAAGTCCTTGGTCAGCATGCGGTCGGTGAACAGCAGCCACGAACCGTACGTCTGTTCGTATAGCGCGAAAAAAAACAGCGAGGCGGCGATGAAGAACACGACGGCGAGCATCTGCTCGCGCTGGACTTTGTTGCAATGTGTAGAAGTATACCAAGCAAGCCAGCAGAGCCACGCGATCAGGAACGCGAACTGCAAATACAGCACGGCGTAGCCGAGTTGCATCAACAGCCAGATCGCCGGCAGTCCGAGTACGGCGCCGAGGTAGATGCACCATTCGACGTTGAGCGGTCCGAATACGCGGCGTCGCAGGCGTTCGGGATGTTTCGGTTCCGCGTGGCCGTGCAGATATTTCTGTCCGGTGATGAACATGAGCAACCCCGCGACCATGCCGACACCGGCCGCGCCGAATCCCCAACCCCAGCCCCACACTTCGCCGAGATAGCCGCAGATGATGCTCGAGAACAGCGCGCCGACATTGATGCCGGCGTAAAACACCGTGAAGCCCGAGTCCAGGCGAGGATCGTTTTGCCGATACAGCTTGCCGACGATGGTGGAAATGTTCGGCTTCAAGAATCCGACACCGCTGATGATCAGCGCGAGCGAGAGATAGAACACGCCGAGTGCGAACACGTCCCGGTGCACGACACCGTTGATCGTTTCGGCCTGATGTCCTTCGACGGCCATGCCCAGGTGCCCGAGGCTGAGCAGAATTCCGCCGAGAACCACCGCTTTGCGCATGCCGAGGTAACGGTCGGCCAGCATTCCGCCGATCAAGGGCACGGCGTACACCATGCCGCCGTAGGCGCCGACGATTACGTAAGCGTCCGTCTCCGTAAAACCGTGATGTTTCAACAGATACAAAAGCAGCAGCGCCTTCATTCCGTAGAACGAAAAGCGCTCCCACATCTCGGTGAAGAAGCAGACGTACAGGCCTTTCGGATGGCCGAACAGTTCGTCGGAGGGATGGGTGGAGACGGACATGCATTTTCCCGTGAAATCGCCCAGGCCCGTGCGTTTGCGGGCGGACGAAAGGCGTCAGCTTATACGCCATCCCGCCGCGCGCGATAGATCCGGACATCGATCAGCAACGTCGCGTCGCCGGGTGGCTTGGGTCGAACGCGCCGGGTCTGCGATACTTGGGGGACAAGGCAGGCCTAAGAAAAAGAAAGGGGAGTCGTACGTGGCTGACAACGCAGTTTCCAACGCCGCACCGCGCACCGAGCTGACGGTCCGAGGCATCGTTCTCGGCATCGTCATCACGGTTGTTTTTACCGCAGCGAATGTGTTCTTCGGATTGAAGGCTGGACTCACGTTCGCCACGTCGATTCCGGCCGCCGTGATTTCGATGGCGCTGTTGCGAAACTTCAAGGATTCGACGATTCAGGAAAACAACATCGTGCAGACGGTCGCCTCGGCGGCGGGCACGCTGTCTTCGATCATTTTCGTGTTGCCGGGCCTGGTGATGATCGGCTGGTGGACAGGCTTTCCTTTCTGGATCTCGTTCTCGATCTGCGCGCTCGGCGGCATCCTCGGCGTGATGTATTCGATCCCGCTGCGTCGCGCGCTCGTCACGAATTCCGATCTACCGTATCCGGAAGGCGTCGCGTGCGCCGAGGTTCTCCGCGTCGGCGGCGCGGGCGACGATTCAGCGCACTCCAAATCCGGCGTCGAAGAAAATCGCGCAGGATTGCTGGCGGTGATGTGGGGCGCGATCAGCGCGGCGGTGTTCGCCGTGATCGTCGCGACGCGCGTGTTCGCGAGTGACGTGGCGGCCTACTTCCGTTTCGGCGGCGAACGCGGCGCTGTGTCGGGATTCGATTTCGCATTGTCGTTCGCGCTGTTCGCGGTTGGCCACCTCGTCGGATTGTGGGTCGGCGTGGCGATGGGTGTCGGCGCGGTGATCGGTTGGTTGTGGGGCGTGCCGCATTACTCCGGCATCGCGGCGGTCGCGGGCGATGCCGCGACGATCGCGCAGCAAACTTGGAGTCATCAGGTGCGCTTCGTCGGCGCGGGAACGATCGGCGTCGCCGCGATCTGGACGCTCGCCAAACTCGTCAAACCGGTGATCAGCGGTCTTTCTTCGGCGATCGCCGCTTCGCGCGTTCGCTCTGCGGGCCAAGCCGCGCTGCTGCCGCGAACGGAGCAGGACATTCCGATCGGCGTGGTCGGCATCATCATGCTGATCTGTTTTGTGCCGATCGCATTTTTGCTCGCGCACTTCAGCACGATCAGCGGACTGGGCGATCACATGGTGTTGCTCGTCATCGGCGGATTGATCTATGTCGTGCTCATGGGTTTTCTCGTCTCGGCCGTTTGCGGCTACATGGCGGGATTGATTGGATCGTCCAACAGTCCCTTGTCGGGCATCGGCATTCTTGTCGTGATCGGCGCGTCGCTGTTGCTGGTGTTCGGCGTCAAGTCGACGATCACCACCGGCGATTACAAAGGACTCGTCGCCTTCGCGCTGTTGATAACCTCGGTGGTGTTTTCCGTGGCGACGATCGCGAACAACAATTTGCAGGATCTGAAAACCGGCCAGCTCGTCGACGCGACGCCATCCAAACAGCAGTGGGCGTTGGTGATCGGCGTGATCGCGGGCGCCGCCGTCATTCCGCCGATTCTCAACATACTCAACCAGGGTTATGGATTCGTCGGCGCGCCAGGTGCGGAGTTGCATCCGAATCCGCTCGCCGCACCACAGGCCGGATTGATTTCGGCGCTCGCGCAGGGCGTGATCCAGAACAACATCGACTGGTCGCTGATCGGCGTCGGTGCGCTCATCGGCGCGGCATTGATTGTGATCGATGAAGTTCTTCGCCGCACGACCAAAGGCGCGCACTTGTCGCCGCTCGCGGTGGGTCTGGGTATTTATCTGCCGACGTCGAGCACGTTGATGGTGGTGGTCGGCGCCATTGCAGGACACATTTACGACAAACGCGCCGAGCGCCGACCGAAACCGGAATCGGCCAAACAGCTCGGTGTGCTGCTCGCGTCTGGCATGATCGTCGGCGAAGGATTGCTCGGTGTCGTGATCGCCGCGGTTGTCGCGTTTTCGGGCAAGGATTTTCCGCTCGCGCTCGTCGGCGACGAATTTGCCGGCGGCTGGGCATTGTGGGTCGGCGGCATCGCGTTCGTGGTCGCCGTTCTTGCGTTGTATCGGTGGGTGGAAGGTTTGAGCCGCCGCGCTGCCGTCTGATTGATTTCCAGGAGCATCGAGATGAAATACGTAGTCGCCACTGCGGCGCTGTTGCTTGTCAACGGCCTCGGCCACGCCGATCCGCAGCATTTGCCATATCAGCAGAAAAAAGTGCAGACGCACGATAACGGCAAACCGCATCCGTTCAACGTACGCGATCTGGTGATGCTCGATCGAGTGAGCGATCCGCAATTTTCGCCGGATGGAAAGCGCGTTGTGTTCCAAGTGCGCGAAACCGACTTCGCCGAAAACAAGGGCGTCACTGGCATTTGGCTGCTCGATCTCAGTGATCGCTCGCCTTCGCCGGAGAAGATCGCGAGTACGTACGTTGCGTCGAGCCCGCGCTGGTCGCCGGACGGCAAGGAAATTTATTTTCTCGGCAAGCCGAAAAACGGCAAGACCACCGGCGTGTACCGTTTCCATCTCGAAGGCAACGAGACGCAGACTCCGGAATCGCTCACGCCTTACAAGGTCGATGTCGATAATTTCAAACTGTCGCCGGACGGAAAAAAACTGTTGCTGGCGATCGACATCGACCCCGAATGCGCCGTAAACCTGTGCTCCGACCAGCAGCCGGACGCGACATCGAAAGCGAGCGGCAAACTGTTCGACAAATTATTCGTGCGTCATTGGGATACGTGGGCCGACGGTAAGCGTTCGGTGCTTTTCATCACCGACGTGAACCCGGAAGCCACGAAAACATCCATGGTTCGTGCGCCAAAAATGCTGACGAAAGGCATCGACGGCGATGTGCCGTCAAAACCGTTCGGCGATGAAAGCGAATATGCGTTTTCGCCTGATGGCAGCACGGTGTACTTCGACGTGCGCATCGCCGGTCGCACCGAACCGTGGTCGACCAACTACGATATTTACACCGTACCCGCCGATGGCTCCGGCGCGCCGCGCAATCTGACCGCGTCGAATCCGGCGTGGGATGCGTCCCCACTGCCGTCGGCCGACGGCAAGACGCTTTACTACCTCGCCATGAAACGGCCGGGCTTCGAAGCCGATCGATTCGGAATCATGGCGCTCGACCTCGCCAGCGGCAAGACGCGCGAAATCGATCCGCAATGGGATCACTCCGCGAGCGGACTGACGTTGTCGAAAAATGGTAAGACGTTGTACGCGACGACGGATGACAACGGCGATCACGCGCTGTTCGCCATCGATATCGCGAGCGGCAAAGCGACGCGCGTGAGCGGTCCCGGGCAGGTCGAAGGTTATAGCGTCTCGGGCGATCAGGTCATCGCGGCAATCAGCACTTTGAAAACGCCAGCCGATCTGTTCCGTCTCGGCGCGCGCGGCAAAACGCCGACGCAGCTTACGCATTTCAACCAGGATCGTCTCGAGCGCGCGCAGATGGGCGACTACGAGTTCTTCACGTTCAAAGGTGCGGAAGACGCAACGGTGCAAGGCTACGTCGTGAAACCGGCAAACTTCGATCCGGCTAAAAAATATCCGGTCGCGTTCATTATTCACGGCGGCCCGCAGGGCGCGATGACGAACGAATTCCATTACCGCTGGAATCCGCAGACATATGCGGGCGACGGCTTCGCCGTCGTCACAGTGAATTTCCACGGTTCGACCGGTTACGGCCAGAAGTTCACCGATTCGATCTCGCAGGATTGGGGTGACAAACCACTCATCGATCTGCAGAAAGGCTGGGCGGCCGCGCTCGAAAAGTATACTTTTCTCGACGGCAACCGTGCCTGCGCGCTTGGCGCATCGTACGGCGGTTACATGATTTACTGGATGGCTGGAAACTGGCAGCAGCCGTGGAAATGCATGGTCGACCACGATGGCGTTTTCGACAACCGCATGATGGCGTATTCCACCGAAGAACTATGGTTTTCCGAATGGGAAAACGGCGGCACGCAATGGGATCATCCGGAGAATTACGAGAAATACAATCCGATCGATCACGTGAAGGACTGGAGCGTGCCCATGCTCGTCATTCACAGCGCGAACGATTATCGCATCCCGCTGGAACAGGGACTTGCGGCGTTCACCGCGTTGCAGCGGCGTGGTATTGCTAGCGAATTTCTAGAGTTTCCTGATGAGAATCATTGGGTGTTGAAACCGCAGAATAGTGTGTTGTGGCATGACACGGTGAATAAGTGGTTGCATCAGTGGACGAAATGACGCTGTTTTTGTGATTTGTTTTTGGTGTTTGGTAGATCACGAGCTTCCGCTCGGACGAGCGGGTAACTTTTTGCTAAACGGCAAAAAGTCACCAAAAAACGTTTTCATTTCTCCCATAGGTTCTGTCCGCGAATGGCCATCCCTGGCCATGCGCGGACCGCGCGCTCCTGCGCGCGATCACCGTCGCAATAATCCTGCGCGCGACCGGTATAAAGAGTTTTGTATGGCTGCACTGCACGCAGCCAAGGGCGGTGAGGCTTTAAGAACTTTTTCTTTGCATGCACTACACCGAATCGCGACAGCGCGAACACGACAACAAAAAAAGCTCTTAAGGCATCACCGGCATGCACTGCGTGCCGACACGATTACAAAACTCTTTCTACCGGTCGCGCGCAGGCTTGTCGCGAGGGTGATCGCGCGCAGGGATGCGCGCGGTCCGCAGCCAGCAGCACGGACGTGCTGTCTGCGGACAACATCCTCTGCGAGAAAAACAAAACGTTTTTTGGTGACTTTTTGTCGTTGAGCAAAAAGTTACCCGCTGCTTGCAGCGGAAGCTTTCCTCGAAAGAAACAAATGCATCCAGAAGTCAACGAAAGTTACCCACCCCTCGCGGCAGAGGCGGCTGCTTCTAAAAACACTTCGCGACAACGATCGCCACTCGACGCAATAACGCACAGCCTCACAGCCTCACAGCGCAACCACATCAATCAGCGGTCTTCCCAATCGGCTTAGGCCGCGTCGACTTCAACGCAACAAGTTCCGGTTCTTCGATATCAAGCCGCAGCGCGAGTAATTCGCCACCCCAAACGCACCCTCCATCGATCGCATACACACCCAAACCCTGAAAGCGACCGAGCGTCGACCAATGCCCACACACAATGCGGATGTCGCGTTCGATCATGCCAGGCACTTCGAACCACGGATAAAGCCCGGCTCTTTGCGTGCCGGGCGCGCCTTTCTCGGCGTAGGCGATGCGACCCCGCGCGTCGCAGAATCGCATGCGCGTCATCACATTGATGGCCGCGCGCAGACGATCGACACCCTGCAGACGCGGCGACCAGCGGTCAGGTTTGTTGCCGAACATCACCTTGAGCAAACGCCCGGCGCCTTCACCGTGCAATCGCTGCTCGACTTCGCGCGCCGCACGTTCAGCGCGGTCGACCGTCCAGCGCGGCGCGAGTCCCGCATGCACCAGCAAAAAGTTCAGCGCGCGATCGACATGCAGCAATGGTCGCGTGCGCAGCCAGTCGAGCAGCTCGGTACGATCCGGCGCGAAAAGCACTTCGCGCAATTCCGCATTCGTCTTGGCTTGATCCTCCTGGCTCCGCTCGGCGACCGCGAGCAGCGAGAGATCGTGATTGCCAAGCACGACGACCGTGCGTGGATTCAGAGAGCGCACGAAGCGCAACGTTTGCAGCGATTGTCCGCCACGATTGACCAGATCGCCGCAAAACCAGATCGTGTCGTTGGCATCGTCGTATCGGATTTTCTCCAGCAGGCGCGACATCTCGTCGTAGCAACCCTGGATATCGCCAATCGCCCAAACCGCCATCAGTGCACCGTGCGCGGAATCGACAGTGTGAATTGCGCGATCGGCGCGTCGAACCGATGGCCATCGTCGGCTACCATCTGATAACTGCCGCGCATGGTGCCGACCGACGTCTCGAGCACCGCCCCGGATGTGTAATCGAAATGCTGACCCGGATGCAGCAACGGCTGTTCGCCAATCACACCATCGCCGCGCACTTCCTCGATCTTGCCGTTGGCGTCGGTGATGATCCAGTGCCGCGAAATCAATCGCGCCGCAACGCGTCCCGAGTTTTCAATACGGATCGTGTACGCGAAAACGAAGCGATCATCGTCCGGCGCGGACTGGTCTTCGAGATAGTGCGTCTGCACGGCAACATCGATGGCGTAGCTACGTTCGGTCATCGTCCGATTGTCCGGCACGACGCCAGTAACGGCAAGCGGCCTGACGCTCCCGCCGCTAGCTTCTGTCGACGGCGACGTTTTTCCGAAGATGTCGAACGAGTTCGACGAATCGGCTTACCGGAATCTGCTCCGCGCGGTCGCGTGGATCGATGCCGGCCGCTTCGAGATCGGCCGACGTCGCAATATCGCGCAGCGCATTCGACAATGTCTTGCGCCGCTGTCCGAACGCCGCACGAACCACATTGCCGAGAAGAGGCGCATCGATGTCGGGTAACGACGCAGCCGAGTGGGGTACCAGCCGCACGACGGCCGAATCCACTTTCGGCGGCGGCCTGAATGCGCTCGGAGGAACGTGCAGCAGCGGTTCCACGCTGCAACGAAACTGCAGCATCACGCTGAGCCGTCCATACACTTTGCTGCCTGGCGTGGCGGCCATGCGGTCGACCACTTCTTTCTGCAGCATGAAGTGCATGTCGTGAATGCTCGCCGCGTAATCGAGACAGTGGAAAAGTATAGGAGTGGAAATGTTGTAGGGCAGATTGCCGACGATTCGGAGCGGCGTGCCGTGGGCCAGCGCGGAAAAATCGACGGTCAGCACGTCGGCGCTGATGATCTCGAGTTCGCCGACGCGTTGCGCTTTTTCGCGCAACGGTTCGATCAGATCGCGATCGAGTTCGATCGCCGTGAGCTTGCCGGCCGCGCGAAGCAGCGGCATCGTGAGTGCGCCTTCGCCGGGCCCGATTTCGACGACGCGTTCACCAGGCTGCGGCGCGATGCACTCGACGATCCGTCTCAAGATGCCCGCGTCGTGCAGAAAATGCTGGCCGAAGCGTTTGCGCGGAATATGCGCGATGTTCGTGAGGTATTCCGTCATGGGTCGGGCATGAAATTGGGTGGCGAAGCGCGCAGTTCGTCGAGCAGCCATTCACGGAACAGCTTCACCGCGGGGCGTAAGACGTGATGTTTTGGATACACGAGATAGCACGTCTGCAGCGACGGAATGCGTTGCTTGAACGGCGCGACCAGCGTGCCGTTGCGCAGTCGCTGCACCGCCAGCGATCCGCGCGCGAGCACCGCACCCTGTCCTTGCACGGCGGCCTGCAGCGCCAGTTCGGAGTCGTTGAAAACCGGTCCGCGCCGCGGTTCGGGAATGTTCACGCCGGCCGCTTCCAGCCACGGCGTCCAGGGCTGCATGCGAATGCGCAGAAGTGGCACGCGCGCAAGATCGGCCGGCGTGCGCACGCGCGCGCTGCGCCGCAGTTTCGGCGTCATGGTCGGGAATACTTCGTCGTCGAAAAGTTTTTCGCTGACCAATCCGTCGTAGTTGCCGGTGCCGAAACGGATCGCGACGTCGACGCCATCGTTGCGAAAGTCGGCCAGCGACACCGAACTTTCCAAACGCAGGTCGATATTCGGATAGCGATCGAGAAAACCACCGATCTTCAACACCAGCCACGCGGAAGCGAACGACGGCAGACAACTGATCGTGATGGCGTTGCTGCTATCGCTGCCGCGAATGCGTTCGACGGCCGCCGCGAGCGAATCGAGCGTGGCGCGTACGTCGAGCGCGAGTTGTCGACCCAAATCGGTCGCGCGCATTTGTCGTCCGGCGCGTTCGAGCAGCCGCGTTCCCAGCGATTCTTCGAGCGCGTGAATCTGATGACTCACCGCGCTGTGCGTGAGGTTGAGTTCGCCCGCCGCCTTGGTGTAATTCTCGTGGCGCACGGCCGCTTCGAGCACGCGCAGCGAACGCAACGGTGGCAATCGGTGCCAGGGATTCAATCGAATACTCCGCAGTGTGAATTTTTCTAACCGTTGGCGGGAAAAAATAGCGATTTTTCGCCGTTTGCGCTAGCGCTATTCTTAGTGCTGTTCACTGCTGCCGTGCTGAGGAAGTCCGCCATGAATGTGCGATTGCTGTTTCAACTCGTGGTGCTGGGGATGATTTGGGGCAGCTCCTTCATGTTTCAGCGTATCACTGTGCCCGCGCTCGGCGCGGGAGTGACGGCGGCGGGTCGCGTCCTGTTGGCGGCGATCGCGCTGCTCACGGTTCTCGCGTTTACCGGACGCAAAACAAATTTCCGCGCGCGTTGGAAGGATTATCTGCTGGTCGGTCTTGGCGGCGCGGGATTGCCCTTCATCGCCTTCGCTTACGCCGCGTATTCGCTGCCGGCAGGTTATTCCGCAGTCCTCAATTCAACTGTGCCATTGTTCACGGTAGTGATCGGCTGGATCGCGGGTACGCGTCCGTCGAAGTCCAAGATCGTTGGCGTGGTGGTCGGCATTTTCGGCGTGGTCACACTCGCGCGTTTCGGTACCGTGACACTCAACGGACCGACCATCGCCGCGTTTGGTGGCGGCTTGGTCGCAGCGATTCTTTACGCGTTTAACGCGCGCGCCGTGCGTGCGCGCTTCGCCGACACGGATCCGCTCGTCGTCGCCACCGGCAGCATGATCGGCGCGGCGCTGCCGTTGTTTCCGTGGGGCGCGGCGTCGCTGCCCGCGCAATGGCCGACGGGCGCGGTGCTTGCGCTCGTGGCTGTCGGCGTCCTGTGCACCGGTGTCGCCTATGCCATGTACTACAAACTGATCAAGGAAGCGGGCAGCGAGCGCGCGGTGACTGTCACGTTCCTCGTGCCGATTTTCGCGGAAATCTGGGGCGCGCTGTTTCTCGGCGAACCGATCACGTGGGCGAGTGCAGCCGGATGCACCCTCGTGTTGTTCGCCGTGGCGCTCATCTTCGAGAAAGTGCCCGGTCTGAAACCGCGACCGTTCGTTGCGCCGGTTTTGTGCGAGGCGCAGCGTTAGGAAATAAGTTCGACGGAAATTCGAGTTGATCGTCCGCGCAGATAACAGCACTTTCAATTCGAGCTGACTGACGCGCGAATTCGTATCACAGGGAAATCGAAATGATCTCCATCGCCATTTCGGTCGCCGCAATGATACTCAGCGGATCGGCACGTCCGGTTCCGGCGAGCGACAACGCGGTCCCGTGATCCACCGACGTGCGGATGAAAGGCAATCCGAGCGTCACGTTCACCGAATCGCCGAAACCCAGCGCTTTCAGCACCGGCAAGCCTTGGTCGTGATACATCGCCAGATACGCATCGACCTGTTCGCGCTTCGATGGTACGAACGCCGTATCGGCCGATAGCGGTCCTTCGAGCAGCAGTCCTTCGCCGCGCAGCGCTTCGATCGCCGGTGCGATGATCTCGATTTCTTCGTGGCCGAGATGACCGTTTTCGCCGGCGTGCGGATTCAGCCCGAGTACCGCGATGCGCGGACTGTCGAAACCGAAGCGGTGGCGCAAATCGTTGTAGGCGATGCGCAAGGTTTGCACGATCGTCTCGGGCGTGATGGCGGCGGGCACGTCGGCGAGCGCCAGATGTGTCGTCGCAAGCACCACGCGCAAACCCGGCGCGACAAGCATCATTGCGACGCGACACTTGGAACGGTTGGCGAAATATTCGGTGTGACCGGTGAATGCGATGCCGGCGTCGTTGATGATCGATTTCTGCACGGGCGCCGTGACCAGCGCATCGAACTCGCCGTCGAGACATCCATCGTTCGCGCGTGCCAGCGTCGCGACGACGTACGGTCCATTGCGCACATCGAGTTTTCCGGGTGTCGACGGTGTCGAAACCGGCAGATGCACACACCGCATTGTTCCGGGTTGGCGCTCGGCGATCCACTGGCCGTCGTCGTCGCTGATTGTGAGTGCGATGCCTTGCGCTTGCGCGGCACGCTGCACGAGCTGGCGATCGCCGATCAGGATCAGATCGGCGTTGATTTCAGTCGCCGCCAGCGCGGCGGCGATGTCGGGCCCGATGCCGGCCGGCTCGCCGGCCGTGACGGCGATGCGCGGCAGCCACGGCTTGGCCGCGCTCATGCGGATTTACTGATCGTTGCCTTCGCCGCCGGTGTTGATGCCGGTGACGACGCCGGTGAGCCGATTGTCGACGTACGATTCGCTGCGCACCTGGCGCAGGAAGTTTTCGTATTCCTCGTCGGCTTTGCGATTGCGGATCACGTCGCGAGCATGATCGCGCTTGGCGGTGTCGGTGACGTCTTCCTGCCGCGTGCCCAGACGCTGGATGAGATCCCAGCCGCTTTCGGTTTGATAGGGCTGCGAAATCTCGTTGTCCTTCAGCGCAGTGAGCTGGCTGCTGACGGCGGGGCCGTACTGATCGAGCTGGAACCAGCCAAGATCCCCGCCCGCTTGCATGCTGGCGGAATCCTGCGAATATTTTTTGGCGAGCGCGGCGAAGTCTTCATGACTGTCGACGATGCGACGACGCAGATCGGTGACGGTTTTCTGCGAATCCTCATTGCTGGTGAGTTCGCCGACTTTGATGAGAATGTGACGCGCGTGATATTCGGTCACCATCTGTTTGCTATCGGTGCGGCGTTCGACGAGCTTGACGATGTGGAAACCGCTCGGTCCGCGCAGCGCTTGCGAAACTTGGCCGGGCTGCATGCCTTCGACGAGATTGGCGAATGCTTCGGGGACTTCGTCGAAGTGGCGCCAGCCGAGATCGCCGCCTTGCAGCGCATCCGGCGCGCCGGAATAACGAATCGCGGCAGCGGTGAAATCCATGCCGCCGTCGAGCTGTTTCTTCACGTCGTCGGCTTTGTCTTTTGCTTCCTGGATCTGCTTCGCGTCGGCGCCTTCCGGCAGGTTGACAAGAATGTGCTGCAGATGAACTTCGCCATCCTTCAGGCTGTTGCTGGCGAGCAGGATTTCAACTTCCGAATCGCTGACCTGCGCCTGGCTTTGCACCACGCGTTGCTGCAAGCGCTGCACGAGAAGCTGGTCGCGCACGCTTTTGCGGAACGAGTCGATGTCCATGCCTTGCTGCGTAAGCGAAGCGCGCAACTGCTGCACGGATATGTGATTGTTTTCGGCCACGCGCTGCATGGCCTGATCGACGTCGGCGTCGCTCACGCGAATGCCGGTCGTCTGCGCGCGCTGAACTTGCAGGCGCAGCATGATGAGGCTGTCGAGCACCTGTTTCTCGAGCACGTCGTGTGGCGGCAACTGCTGCGGATTGCTGCGATATTGGTTGAGCACGTTGTTGACGGCGGCGTCCAGATCGCTCTGCAGGATCACATCGTCTTCGGCGACGGCGACGATGCGGTCGAGCGATTCCTTCGACGCGAGTTGCGCGTGCGCGCTGGAAACGGCGCCGAGCGAGGTCAGCATCAGGCAAACGGATACGACGAATTTGTTCATCGGGAAATCACATCTCATGAAGACGCGTGGGTAGCGCCGTGAAGTCAGAAGTTCGTTGGGTGTGCCGCTGTCGAGACTGGCACCGCGTGCGACAGCGCGCCATGATGCGGCGGTGACGGCTAAGAAATCGTTATGCCGCCTGCATTTGCGCCGTGTCATTCGTAGCCAAGGATAGCACGCCGCAGGAAGTTTTCGGCACGGTGGCCGGTGCCGCCGAGGCCTTTGAACTCGACCTCGAAGTAAATCCCGGTGTTCGGTTTGATCTGGCCGATCGCGTTGATATAGCGCCGCACCAGCACACGCGTGGAGACGCAGCAACTGTCGTACTGCGTGCCGACGAATGTTTCCAGAAGCTGGCGGTCCTGCAGCGAATAGTAGTAGCGACCGATCAGCGCCCAGCGATCGTTGAGGGGATACAGCGCGCTGGAATCGACCTGCTCGAGCAATCCGCGCCGGTAACGGTACGACACATTGAATACGCCATCACCCGCGAAACGGTGTTCGACGCTCCATGCCGCCAGATCGGTATGATGCAGGTTGTCGATCAGCGTCGCCGTGGTCGGATCGATCACTTTCGAATTCGGGTTGTACTGCTGATCCCACTTGAAATCCCAGCGATCATTCAGTCGAAGATCGAGTTCCGCGACGTAATCGGAACCGGAGAAATCCACTTCCGGCACAAACGGCAACTGCACGCGCTGCGGATCGAAATAGTGGATTTGTCCGAGGCTCGCGCTCAGCAACTGATCGCCCGAACTCGTGTCGATCAGACGCGAGGTCAGCGCCAGTGTGACGTTGTTCGCGTTGCTTTGCCGGTCCGCGCCGACGAACGCGTTGTTGCGGAACAGGCTCGGGAAGTCGAACGTCGGCAATTGCGTGTCGAAGATCGGCAAGTCGTTCTGGTTGCGATACGGCACGCGCAGGTAGTACACGCGCGGTTCGAGCGTTTGCGTGAACGCATTGCCGAACCAGTTCACATCGCGATCGAACATGAGTCCCGCGTCGACGCTGAAAATCGGCACGGTGCGGCTCGGCGAATTGTTGGTGAGTTGCGGCGATGTCGGATTGCTCAGGTTGTAACCGCCGATATTGCTCAGATCGTACGTCGTATAGCGCACGCCGAATTCCGGGCGAAGGAAATACCCGGCTGTTTCGATCGGATAGGCGATGTATGGATACAGGTCGAGACGCTGGCCTTCGAGCGCCGTCACTTGGGTGAACGTGTTTTCGGTATTGAGGACGTCGTACGGTCCTTTGCGGAAATCCACGTATTCCGCGTTCACGCCCGCAGTGAAATCGCCGAGCAATGCTTTCTCGCCGGTAAATACACCGCGTGGCAATCGCGTGTAAGGCAGATACGCTTCGGAAAGCAGCGGCTGCGTGATCTGGTTGCTGTCGCCGCCGATGCTTGCCGACCACCATTCGCCACGACCGTTGATGTACGCGCTGGAAGCCAGCAACGATGTGGCCGAGGTCGTCAGCGTGTCGCCGTAATCCTGAAAATATTGCTTGTCCGACACGCGGCTGATGTCGACGGCTGCGCCCCAGTTGCTCGCGAACGTGAACGCGTTGTAGTCCTGGATGCGGATCTGGTAACGCTGCTTAGGAATGTCGACCGGTGCCTGCAAGACCGTTTCGCCGGTCGCTTCAGCATTGGCGATGTCGCGTAGTTCTTCGCCGACGTTCATATCGTTCGGCGTGTACGTCGCGTCGATCTCGAGCCGATCGTGCCAGTCGATATAGCGGAACTGGCTTTCGAGCATCGCGCCGCGCTCGCTCGAATAGATGGGCTCCAGCGTCGCATCGTAATTCGGCGCGAGGTTCAGATAGTACGGTGCGCCGATGACCAGACCC
This sequence comes from uncultured Rudaea sp., assembly GCA_964658115.1. Lineage (GTDB taxonomy): Bacteria > Pseudomonadota > Gammaproteobacteria > Xanthomonadales > Rhodanobacteraceae > Rudaea. Next base: position 16,011 of record CAZZYA010000019.1, read on the forward strand.
TTGCGCGAACTCGCGCCGAGCGTCGGCGTGAGAAATCCCGTTTCGCGATCGTCGTTGAGCGAAATGCTGATGTAGGGAAACCAGAAAAATGGAACGTTGCCGTAGTACATCGTCACGTTGTGGCCGTACGCGCGTTGCTCGACGTGATCCATCTCCATCGTGCTGCCGTGGACGTGCCATTGCGGTTCGTCGACGTCGCACGTGGAATACGTGGCGTCGGTGAACTTCGTGTGATCCGGATCGGTTTCGTTCACCGTCGCCGCAGTGCCGTTGCCGCGTTGCTGGATCAATTGGTAGCGACTGTCGGTGAGATACGTCGTGCTCGGCGTCATCGTGCCTTTCGCGTGATCGCCGGACAGCAACATGCTGCGATCCTGTGCGCGAACGTGCCCATCGGCGGTGTAGTCGGTGGTTTCTTCGTCGACCGTGAGCGTGTCGGAACGCAGCAACTGATCGAGCCGCTGGATGCGCACTTCGCCGGTCAGCGTGTAATGCGTTTTGTCGGGACTGGTGATGTGCTGCGCATCGACATCGGCCGGCGTCTGCGAACGGTCGCCTTCGGTCGGTAGGCCCGGCACGAAGAAATCGAGCATGTCGTTTTTCTTGCAGCCGGCGAAGTCGATCTTGCGCTTGGGACAGATCAGCACACCGACCGGACACGCGACCGCTTCATCGTTCGCGTGTGCCGCCGTCGACGTGGCCGTCACCGGCGCGTGCGAAACGGCGGCGGCATTGTTCGTATCGTCCGCGAGCGCAGCACGCGCCATGAGGATGAGAATTGCGGAAACGAGCAAACGCGGGCGGAGCATTCCCCGAGGATCGAAATTCGGCACGTTGGTCCGTCTATAGTGCGACAGCAGGCGGCAAAGCTTGCCTGAATTGGCACGAAGGGGCAAACCGGTTCAGTTAAGGTTCGACGCATGTCGCGCGACGGCTTTTCGCAGCCTGGCGAGAGACGGCGCGTTCAGGCCGAAATAACGAACACCCGTCGCGCGGAGAAATTCTTATTCGAGCATCGCGGCGACGTGCGCCGCCGCGCTTTCGCGCAATGCCGTCGGACTGTAGCCGCCCTCCAGACTCGAAACGACACGCCCCGATGCGAACGCATCGGCGACATCGACCAGCACACGCGTCGCCCAGGCGTAATCGTCCGCTTCGAGATTCAGGTCGGCGAGCGGATCGAGCCGATGCGCATCGAATCCGGCGGAGATGATTACGAGCTGCGGTTTCTGCGCCCGCAACGCGGGCAACACGATCTCTTCGAATGCCTGACGAAATTCCGCGCGTCCCGCGCCCGGCGGCATCGGCGCGTTGACGATATTGCCGGCACCTGTTTCCGCACGCGCGCCGGTTCCAGGATACAGCGGCGACTGATGTGTCGACGCGTACAGCACGTTCGGCGTTTTCCAGAAAATATCCTGCGTGCCGTTGCCGTGATGCACATCGAAATCCACGATCGCGATCCGCTCGATGCCGCGCGCCATCGCCTGCGCGGCACCGACGGCGACATTGTTGAACAGGCAGAATCCCATCGCGGTGTCGTGCGTGGCGTGGTGTCCGGGCGGACGCACCGCGCAGAACGCGCGCGTGGTATCGCCGTCGATCATCGCGTCGACGGCCGCGCACACCGCGCCGGCCGCGCGCAGGGCGGCTTCCATCGAGTCGGGCGACATCGTCGTATCCGCATCCACGCGCACGTGGCCTTCGCGTGGAATGTTGTCCTCGAGCAGATCGATCAGCGAGTCGGTGTGCACGCGCGCGATCTGTTCGCGCGTCGCGCGCGGCGCTTCGATGCGTTCGAGCGATGCGAAACGGTCGGCGTCGAGCGCTTGCAACACCGCTTGCAGACGCAGCGGCGATTCGGGATGTCCGGGTCCGGCGTCGTGTCGCAGGCACGCGGCGTGCGTGTAGAGTTTCATCGTCATGATTTCTTGCGGCGCTCGTGTTGCCACAACACTTCGCCATGTCCCGAAGCGCGCGCCAGAACACGCGCGATGACGAACAGCAAATCCGATAGCCGATTGAGATAACGGATCGCCTCCGCTCGCACATCCGATTCGCGGCTGAGCGAAACCACGTCGCGTTCCGCGCGTCGGCACACCGTGCGTGCGAGGTGACAACAGGCCGACGGCATTCCGCCGCCCGGCAAAATGAAATCTTTCAGCGCCGGGAGATCGGCGTTGAATCCGTCGAGCGTCGATTCGAGGCGTTCGACGTCGGCGTCATGAACCATCGCCATGCCGGGAATGCACAGCTCGCCGCCGAGATCGAACAAGTCGTGCTGGATTTGCGTGAGCGCTTCGCGAACGAGATCGGGAATTTCCTGCGCGAGCACCATGCCGATCGTGCTGTTGAGTTCGTCGACGGTGCCGTACGCTGCGACGCGCAGTGAATTCTTCGGCGTGCGCGAACCGTCGCCGAGTCCGGTGGTGCCGTCGTCGCCGGTGCGCGTGTAGATTTTGGAAAGACGATTGCCCACGCGGGCGGCGCGTCAGGCGGCGGCCGTCGACAGCGTCGGCCAGCGTCGACGCATCAGTTCGAATCCGCCGAACAGCATCGCGCTCCAGACCAGCGTGCCGATGATCGCGTTCTTGAGAAACGGAATAGCGGCGATGTAACACGAAGCGATGCCCGCGCGGCACGCATCCGTGTCACCGACAACCCATTCGACGAAGCTGACGATCACGAAAAACAGAACCGAACCGGCCACGCCGAAACTTGCCACGCGCAGCGCACCGACGTGATTGCGCAAGCCGAAGCCGAGCGCGACGCTGAGCGCGATACAGCCGTACACCACCGGAATCATCCAGTGCAGCCCGATGATGAGATCCGCGAGAAACATCGCCGCCAGCGGAACGATGAAGGCCAGTCGCCGATCGGTGAAATACGCGCCGCCGAACAGCGCGATCGCTTCCACGGGTGTCGCGTTGTAAGCCCACGCCGTGGGCACGAAAAAGATGACGAGGCGAACCACGACGGCGAAACCAATGAGCGCGACGAGCACGCCCGTGCGCGGTGAAATAATCGAATCCTGCGGGAGACGCTGCATGTGAAACTCCGGAAATTTCCTGACGCGGCGAGGCCGGAAAACTAGTCCAGCTCGAACCGCGACGCATTGACATAGCATACTTCAAACTGGCCGCCGCGTGAGCGCACGCGCGCCGCGTGCGCGTGGTCGATGCGCAATGCGTAGGCGTTGTGCGGTGGCAGACCGAGCGCATGGCACAACAATGCGCGGATCGATCCGGCGTGCGCGACGGCGAGCACGACATCCTCCTCGCGCGTCGACGCAAGCAGCGACGACAACCACGCGCCGGTGCGTCGGATCACATCCGCGAAACTTTCGCCTTTCGGCGCTTCCTGGATGATCCAGTTCGCCGCCCAGTGGTCATAGCGTGCCGCATCCGTGCGCATCACGTGTTCCCACGATTTGCCGTCCCAATCGCCGAGATTCACTTCGCGCAAGCGCGGGTCGGACAACGGTTCGATCGCGAAGCGCGCGGCGAACACCGCCGCGGCCTGCTGCGCACGTTTCAGATCGCTGGAGAAAAGAAATCGTGGCGCGTCGTGCGTCCATGTCGCGGCGAGCTGCTGCATCGCGCCGAATCCAGCGGCCGACAACGGTGTATCGGTTTGGCCGAGGCAAAATCCCGGCGCGGCGTCGACGTCGCCGTGCCGGACGAGGATCAGATCCATCGCTACTCTCTATATCGAAGCCGCCTTCGACGAGCGCAGCGTATCACCATCGTGTGCGCGGTATCATTGCGCGATGAACACGGGCGCGATCGAAACATGCGATGTCCTCATCGTCGGCGGCGGACTGGTCGGTGCCAGTCTCGCCATCGCGCTGGACCGCAGCGGCCTGACCGTCGCGCTGGCGGAATCCGCCGCGCCGCGCGTCGATGCGCAGCCGAGTTACGACGAACGCAATCTCGCACTCGCGCGAGCGAGCGTGAACGCGCTGACCGCACTCGGCGTTTGGAAATTTCTGACCACCACAGCGACGCCGATCCGAAAAATCCACATCAGTCGGCAGGGCGAATTCGGCGCGGTGCGACTCGACGCTAAAAAGCACGGAATGGATGCGTTCGGCGCTGTCATACCTGCTCGCGAACTCGGCAATGCGTTGTTGCGCCGACTCGACGTGTGCGAACGATTGCAACGCTTCGCACCGGCGACCGCGAAATCGATCGCGACGGATGCGGATGGCACGACCGCGCATCTGCAGACCAGCGACGGCGCTCGCACGATACGCGCGCGGTTGCTCGTCGGCGCCGACGGCACGGCATCGTTCGTGCGCGATGCGACCGGCATCGGCGTCGATCGCTTCGACTACGAACAAACCGCCTTCGTGCTGACGGTCACCACCGAACGCGCGATCGATTCCGCGTACGAGCGATTCACCGCGACCGGTCCGACCGCGTTGCTGCCGCTCGGTGAGCGGCGCGCAGGCATTGTATTGACCGTTCCGTCGAACGACGCCGAATCCATTGCGAATCTCGACGACGCCGGATTTCTCGCGCTTCTGCACGAACGCTTCGGCTGGCGTCTCGGCCGTTTTTCTCGACCCGGAAAACGCGTGTCGTATCCGTTGCGTCGCGTGTGCGCGCAGCGCCTCACGTCGACGCGCGCCGTGTTGATCGGCAATGCCGCGCAAACGCTGCATCCGATCGCCGCGCAAGGTTTCAATCTCGGATTGCGCGACGCGCTCACGTTGGCCGAACGCGTGGCGAACGTCGACGATCCCGGCTCCGCCGCTTTGCTCGCGGATTACGTCGAGGCTCGTCGCGCCGATCGTGATGGCACCTTCGCGATGTCCGATGACCTCGCTCGCTGGACGCGCGACGAATCGCTGCCGCTCAAACTCGCGCGCTCGTTCGGCATGATCGTGCTCGATCGCGTCGCGCCGCTGCAATCGATGCTGATCGAGCGCGGCATGGGATTCCGCGGCAAAACGCCCGTGTTGGCGATGCGCAGCGTTCCATGAATCGTCGCGGCATGCACGATGTCGCCGTGGTCGGCGCGGGCATGGTCGGCGCCGCACTCGCGCTGCGGCTCACCGACGCGGGTTTCGATGTCGCGTTGATCGAGGCCCGCGAACCGCTGTCGTGGAATGCGCAGGACGATGTGGATTTGCGTGTCGTCGCGCTGGCGCCGTCGTCAGTCGAATTCTTGGATCGTATCGGCGCGTGGCCGACGATTGCCGATTCGCGTGTTAGTGCATACGCGCGTATGCACGTGTGGGATTCGGCCGCGCCGGGCGAGTTGACCTTCGATGCGAAAGAGCAGGGCGATTCCGCGCTCGGATTCATCGTCGAAAATCGTCTGATTCAATCGGTGTTGTGGAAGTCACTCGCGAAAGCGAACGTCACGTTGCGCGTACCCGCGAATGTCGTCGGCACCCAGGCCGAAACCGATCGGCGCACGCTCGCGCTGGATGACGGAACATCGCTCAGCGCGCGCCTCGTCGTCGCGGCGGATGGCGCGGAATCTGAGTTGCGCGCGTTGGCTGGCATCGACGTGCACGAACGCCGTTACGATCAGCGCGCGATCATCGCGCATGTGGCGACCGAGCGTACGCATGAATCGACGGCGTGGCAGCGCTTCCTGCCGCATGCCACGCTCGCGTTCCTGCCGCTCGGCGACGGACGCAGTTCGATCGTGTGGTCGGCGCAGGAAGGCGACGTGGAACGTCTGCTCGCGCTCGACGACGACGCGTTTTGCCGCGAACTCGGCGCAGCATTCGATTTCCGACTCGGCCGCGTCACCGCGACCACGAAACGCGTTGCCATCCCGCTGCGTCTGCTGCTCGCCAAACGCTACACCGCACCGCGTCTCGTGCTGGTCGGCGACGCCGCGCACGTCGTGCATCCGTTGGCGGGACAAGGTGTGAATCTCGGCTTGCGCGACGCGGCGGAACTTGCCGATGCGCTCATCGATTCCCGCGATGCGAAACGCGATATGGCGGCCGATTTCGTGTTGCGTCGTTACGAACGCCGCCGACGCAGCGACAACGCGTTGTCGGCATACGCATTCGACACGATGCAGCACATATTCGGCAGCGCGTTGCTTCCGCTCGCCGCCGTGCGTGGCGCTGCACTTTCGATCGTCGATCGATTGCCGCCCTTGAAGAAACTGTTCGCCGGTCACGCGGCCGGACGCTGATCAGTTCAGATGCCGATCAGTTATGATGACGCTGCGACTTTTCGCGGAGGAATGTCATGCCCATCGTTACTTTGCTGCTGCTCATCCTGCTCGGGATTCTCGGGATTTCGTCGTGGGTGAGAAGCCGTCAGCCGAATGCCGGCGCGCAGCTCGAAAAACTCGAACAGTTCGGCGGGTGGATCGGACTGGTCGGATTGGTGTGGGGCATCGTCATGCTGCTGCAGTGGCTGCAGGTGCTCGAATACATCCGCTTCGCCGGCAGCGCGGTCGTGCTAGGACTGGTAATGATCCTCGTGATCATTTCGCTCTCGCTGATCCTGGCGATGCCGGTGTTGCGCAATCTGTTCGGCGCGAACAATTTCACCAACAAGCTCACTGAGTTTTCCGGCAAATTGATGCCGTATAAAGTCGGCCTCGGCTTCGCGTGCCTTGTGCTGGCGATCTACATGATCGTGACGATGTCGTCGATGCGAGCGTTTTAGCGAGAGTCACTTCTCGATGCGGTAATTGATCCCCGCGCGGCTCGACAACGTTCCATTCTGGATTTCGATGTTGAACAGGCGCGTTAGCCGGTAGCGGAGCGTGACGACTTCGCCTGGCGTGAACAGTCCGACGCCGTAACTCAAGTACAGTCGCGGCGAAAGATATTTGCCGATCGTGAGAGCGGCGCCGCCGACGGCGGTGCTGTCGGCGACACCGACATCGTCGAGGCCTACTTTGCGTCCCACGCTTTTCGCGAGCAGATCGCCGCCGGCGGTGCCGAGTGCGCGCGCGGCGCTGCCGACGGCGTCGCCTTCGCCGCTCTTCAACTGATTGAGCGGCTTGCCCGCGACGAGATATGACAACGCGTCGGACTGCTCCATCGCCGGATCGGAGAACACCGTAAGTATCGGCACCTGTGCCGTGCCGCGCACTTGCAGTCCGACGGTCACGTCCGGATCGGTAAAGACCCGCGTCGCACGGATGTCGAGTCCGGGATTGTCGACTGGCGTGGCGGCGAACAGAAGTCGGCCCGTGTCGACCGTCAAGTCCTGCCCGTAGGCTTTGTACGTGCCGTTGACGAGAATCTGTCCGCGCGCAACGACGGCGCGACCCGGATAATCCTGCACGGCGATCTGTCCCCCGAGATAACCGTTGAGGCCGAAGCCGACGAGATGCACTTCCTGGCCTTGGCGCAAATCCAAGTCGAGTTTTTCGCCGGCGCCGAACTTGACGGTGATGTCGGCGATGATCGGCGCGCTCGTGGAATCCGGCGTGCGTTCGGCATCGGTAACGACGATGTCGGGCGACGCCTGGCTCACGCCGCCGCCGGGAAGCTTGCCCAGATCGATGTCGGCGCGCGGCACGGTGACGTTGCCGTTGATGACGATGTTGCCGTCCTTGCGCGTGACGGTGAGTGCCGGCGATATGTGCACGCGCGCGCCGGGAATGTCGGAAGCGAGGAAGTTTTCACCATTGATTTTGATGTCGAGCGGCGCGTTCTTGTCGAGTCCGACCGATCCGCCGATGGCGAGCTTGCCATCATCCGAACCGACGCTGCCGTCCACCTTGAACGCGTCGCCATCGTCGGAGTGCAGTGTGACGCTGCCATCGTGAAGCTTGAGTCCGGCGGCCGGGATTTCTGTCGCGAAACCAGACAGCGCAACGTCGCCGGCGACATTTGGCTTCCTCGTCGTTCCGGCCAGCGCGATTTTCGCGTTCACCGCGCCTTTGGTCGATGCGGTCTGTGTCTGCACGAGATCGATGAAACCGAGATTGTTCATCGACGCGGTGATCGTTCCCGCGAGTGCGGCATTCTCGCCGCTGCCGATCGTGACGTGACCGCTCAGGTTTCCGTCGTGATCGAATGCGCTGCGCACGTCGATGGTGCTCTGCTGCGTATCGAGCTTCGCCGTGAGCGCGAAATCGCGATACGACACGAGCGGTTGTTGTTGCGAATCCGGGTAGGCGATCGATCCTGACACCGATGTAATGCGCGCACTGCCGCTGAGCGCACCGGCACCCGAGCGCGCGACGTTGCCGTCGCCGGTGATTTCGCCGTCGAGCCGCAGCGGCGCATCAGGATCGGCGAAACTCGCGATCGTCTTCAGCGAAAGATGCGCGATCGAAAAATTTGCCTGCAGCGATTGATCGGCGGTCTGCGATGCGGTCGTGCAAATGTGCGCGTTCTCCGAGGCGAGACACAGTTCGCCGAATTGCGCCGACGCGGGCGAGTAGGCGATGGACGCAGGTTTGCTCAGCGTCCACGCCGTGGCGCCTTTCGGCGCGAGCGACAGCGCGGTCAGAGAACCTTGCCAGCCGGTTTGATCTTTCGCCGGATGCGTCACCGTGCCGGTGGCGGCGAGCGACGCGACGAGTTGCGGACCTTGCGCATCGAACGTAATCGCGTGATGCGATTGATCGCCGCGCGCGCCCAGCGTGACGGTATCGAACGTGTAGTTGCCGCCGCTCAATTGTTTCGCGGCGATATCGACCGAACCGCTCGGGGATTCAATGTTCTTCACATCGGCGACGACGGCGACATTATCGATGTGCAGATCGCCGCTCACGATTTTGGTACCGGCGACATTTGCCTTCGCGTCGAGATCGGGCCATTTTCCTTTTGCGGCGATCGTGCCGCGCAAACTGCCGCTGGCCTGCGGTATCCAATCGTTCAAGTTCGCGATGGCGAGTTCGGCAGTGACGTCGGTCTGATCGGCGGCCTTGCCTTTGACGCTGACGGAACTGTTGCCGGATTTCAGATCGAGCGTGCCGTTCACCGCGAGCGGCGAGGCGAAGGTGAGATCCGCGTCACCGCTCAACGGCCGCTGACGGAGCGTGCCGGACAATGT